>JADBKA010000063.1 GCA_014896635.1 Ktedonobacteraceae bacterium | reverse complement strand
CTGTTTCCTTGGAGTATTTTGTGGTCGTACCGGGCTGGTAGTCCAGTGCCATTCCTGTGCTCCCAGGCTAGAAAGTGTCTGAAATGCTTTTGGCCCTTCAGCAAGCACACCTCTTTTTGTTATAAGAACACAGGTGCGAAGAATCCCCATCTCAATTTCCAGGTATGCTTGTACTTCTCCTTCTCTAGGGAGACGAAGATCTGCCTGGAGCGTTCCACTTCGCTTTTGTCGAGAGAGAATCTGAAGAAGAGTCGCCACATCAAGATGGTATGACTGCATATCGCACTCTTATCTGTATAATCTTAGGGGGTTCGCTTTTCTCCTTTGACCTCATGTTGTTTCTGACCTCTCGTTTGCTCTCCACGCTTTTTCAGCGAGAAATGAAGCGTTCACAATGTAACACAAGGGCAAACAAACGTCAAAAGAGTAGTAGTAATAGCTCGTGTCTGTTATAGGGTGCAAGGATTCTACCCGCCGTCAGAGGGGAAAATATCTGCCAGAACGTTCTCCTTCGCGTGCCGGATATGCTATGCCAGGCGTTCTGCCGCCGTGTCCACGGTTCTACCGCCTGGATTCATGACTGACACGCCCCTGTTGCAGAGGAGAGAGGGCTTTTCAGTTTCGCATAAGGGGGTCCAGGGGGCGACATACGACATACCCCCGGTGGGGCATAAAGGGACTCCGAAAAACTCTTTCCCCTCCTGAGAGAAAGGAAAACTGAAAAGCCCTGCCACAACCAACAACTCCCTGGCTGTAGCCAGGGGAAACAATCTATGGTATAATGGCAAGGATGAGCGGGACACAGGCATCCCCGGCGGGATGCCTGTTCTCTTGCATGGTTTGCAGGCGGGATGGCCGCCTGTATGGTCTGTATGTCTGAGAGAAGCAAAACAGGGTGGAGGGGCGCAGAGATGAAGCCACTGGTTGCCATTGTAGGCCGGCCCAATGTCGGCAAATCCACATTTTTTAATCGCATGATCGGCGAGCGTCTCGCCATTGTTGAAGATCTGCCAGGGACAACGCGCGACCGCCTGTATGGCGATACCGACTGGAACGGGCGCGAATTTACACTGATCGACACCGGCGGGCTGGAGTTCGGAGAAGGCGCCCCGGTCGGGCAAGTCGGACTGAGCGGGCAGCCAGGTGACCTGATGAAACATGTCGTAGCCCAGGCGCAACTGGCCATCGAAGAGGCTGACGTGATCGTCTTCATGGTTGATGCCACCTCAGGCATTACCACCGCCGATCAGGATGTCGCGGCCCTGCTCAGACGCAGCAACAAGCCCGTAATCCTGGCTGCGAACAAAGCAGATAACGCGGCGCGACGTATGGATGCAGTCGAGTTCTACGCGCTTGGCCTGGGTGAACCGGTGGTCATTTCGTCCATTCAAGGCACCGGCACCGGTGATCTCCTCGATCTGATCGTTGAGGCGCTCCCCCCGCAGGAAGAACTGGAAGAGGAAGAAGAGGAAGATATCACACGCATCGCCATCGTCGGGCGTCCAAACGTCGGCAAATCCTCGCTGCTCAACGCAATTCTGGGCTTTGAACGCTCGATTGTGAGCGAGGTTCCAGGAACAACACGAGACGCGATTGATACCGAGATGGAGTTTGAGGGTCACAAGATCCGCCTGATCGACACAGCGGGCATCCGCCGCCGGGGCCGCGTGGGACAGGGCATTGAAAAGTACAGCGTGCTACGCTCTACGCGCGCCATCGAACGCTGCGACGTAGCACTGCTCCTGGTTGACGCCAGTGAAGGTCTGGCAGCGCAGGATACGCACATCGCCGGCGCGGTCCATGAGAACGCCAAAGGTGTGATCGTCGTGGTCAATAAGTGGGATCTGGCTCAGGAACAGCGGCGCGCCGAACGGGAGGGCCGCTACCCACGTCCAGATGAGGAGATCGCAAGCGCCGAGGCTTACCGCAGGCATCTGGCAGAAGAACTGAAATTTATTCCCTACGCGCCGGTCATCTTTGCTTCAGCAAAAACCGGCTATCACGTCAGGTCGATTCTGGAAACGGCCCTCAAAATCGCCGATATGCGCTACCTGCGCGTTCCTACCTCGCGGCTCAATGAGGTCGTCCAGGAAGCAGTTCGCCATCATAAACCGACACTGTTTCGCTCCAGATCACTCAAAATCTATTATGCTACCCAGGTGCGCGTGAACCCGCCAACGTTCGTCTTCTTCGTCAACGATCCCCAGGCGGTTCACTTCTCCTACGAGCGCTACCTGGAGAACCGCCTGCGCGATGCCTTCAGCTTCAGAGGAACCGCCATCCGCCTGTACTTTCGCGCTCGTAGCCGCAAAGAGATGGAAGCATGAACCGGAACGGCGGGGAACAGGAGAAAAACAGCGGCAGACATCTCCTGTACAACCCCGGAGGCTTTTGTTCCGTACAAGATATATAAAGCAGGGGAGTTCCCCTAGAAACTCTTTTTTCTCTTTTTCTTCATTGTAAGAAAAGAGGAAATATCCTTGCCAGTCCTTCTCGAAAAGGATTTCCTATTACTTCTATGCAAAAAGAACTTATACGATTTATGATAAAAAAAAGAAAATTATAGACCCCGCCGATTGCCTATTTTTTCTTAAACTATGAATTGTAATGGATACCGCTATATGCTATAGTGGCACAAATAAACCTGGGACGATTCCGTTTCCGGCGAGGTAAATTCTAATGCACATAAAACTTACTGCCGCCGACAAATCCGACGTCGGGAAGCAAAGAGAACAGAATGAAGATTGCGCATACAAGCGAATCGAATCCTCAGAAGAAGGCGACAGGGGCCTCTTCATCGTAGCCGATGGAATGGGGGGGTATAGGGCAGGAGAGGTCGCCAGTAAACTGGCGATAGATACGATCAGCAGAACCCTGGACAACCTGTTCAAACCACTACCTGACCAGCCAACCATCAAACTCGATCTCAACCAGACCGTCAAGCTCCCCCCAGCGGAGTCAGAGCGCCCGGCGCGGCAAAAAACCCGCAAACTGGCAGAAACGCAGAACGCCGCTTCGATTGAAGAGCAGTTCAGAACGGCGATCCAGCAGGCCAATAATGCCATTTTGCGTCACGGAGAAAAGCAACCATCCGCACGGGGCCTGGGCAGCACCGTCACTGCCATGCTCGTGCAAAATGACCAGGCCTATATTGCTAACGTTGGCGACAGTCGTACGTACTTATTACGTGGCGATACATTAAAAGTGTTGACGCGCGATCACTCGCTGGTCATGAGACTGGTCGAAGCCAGGCAGATCGAGTCACGCGAGATCTATACGCATCCGCAGCGCAACCTCATTTATCGCTCTCTAGGAGCAGGACATAAATTTGTTGAAGTGGACATTTTCTATGAAGTAGTACAGCCGGGTGACACTTTCTTGCTCTGTTCGGATGGCCTGTGGGAAATGGTGCATGATGAGGATTTGCAGCGCGTTCTCAGCGAGCGGAAAAGCCCGCAACAGATCTGCGATACGTTGATCGATCTGGCGAATCAAAATGGGGGCGAAGACAATATTACTGCTATTGTCGTCCAAGTCAGCTCAGTCTGAGCGCATCTGGAGAGTGTGAGCTATGGCTCTTCCTTTAGGAACTGTTCTTGATGGAAAATTTAAAGTTGTGCAGGTGCTGGGTGAAGGGGGCATGGGAACCGTCTATAAGGTAGAACAACTGGGGACAAATCCGCCTTACTACTATGCAGTCAAAGAGCTGCTCATTAACCCGAACACCAGCGAAGAGGAGCGCAAGGCCGCTATCGAACGCTTTAACAAAGAGATTGCTTTGATGCGTGGCCTCAAACATCCTCGCATCGCCTCGCTGGCAGTATCGTTCCAGGACCGCGGCAATTATTACTTTGCAATGGAGTTCGTGCCTGGGCGCAGTCTGGAGAAGATACTTGAAGAGAGCAAAGGACCTCTGCCGGAAGACCAGGTGCTGCAATGGATGATCCAGGTTTGCGAGGCACTCAACTATATCCATACTCGCAATCCTCCGATCATCCTGCGCGACTTGAAGCCTGGCAACATCATGGTCACACCCGACAACGAGGTGCAGTTGATCGACTTCGGCATCGCGCGCCGCTTCGATCCAAGCAAGCGCACCAACACTGAAAACCTGGGTACGATCTCTTACGCTTCGCCCGAACACCTCGGGTCGATCACCGCACCAGGACAGCACCGCTCTGCCGCCAATCCAGGCCGACTGGTCCAGACCGATGCACGCTCAGACATCTACTCGCTTGGCGCGACAATGTATCACCTGCTCACCAACTATGAGCCTGACCCCATCCAGACGCCAGCCGTTGGGAGTATCCGCGCCAAAAATCCGCGCCTGCGCACTATGCAGGTAGGTGGCAGGACCATCTGTCCTTCAGAGCAGGTGATCATCAAAGCGATGCAGCAGGACCCCGCCCAGCGATTCCAGACTGCCGAAGCGATGCGCGTCGCCTTGCAACACTGCCTGTCCGGCGGCGCACCGGCGCAAACGGTGCAGATCCCGGCCATTTCGCCGGCGGCAACCATCATCGTCCCCGCTACATCACAGGCTGGCGTTGGCCTGGTCTGCCCTCGCTGCGGCTTCCAGAATCGACCGGGCGCCAAGTTTTGCAAGCGCGACGGCCAGCCGCTGGTGGCCGGCGTGGCAGCTCCGCCGCAGGTACGCGCCCATGCAGCGCGCGCTCCTATCCAGGCTCGCCCGGTGCGCCAACCCATACAATCCAGACCGGTTCAATCGATTCAAGCTCGCCCCATTCAGGCTCGCCCCATTCAGGCCCGTCCTGCTACTGGTGGCTCCGCTACCGCCACAGCAAACGATCCAGCAGCCGCATATCGTGCCGGCCTGCAACAGTTCACTAACAAAAACTATCAGGAAGCCATCGACCAGTTTAAACTGGCCCTTCACCTGGGTGGCCCGACCTACGATGCGCTCTATAACCTCGGGCGTGCCTACCGGCAGTATGCTCTTTCTTTCAAAGAAACGGACCAGAAACGCTTTACCGAAAATATGACACTGGCTGCCGAACGCTTCGACGAAGCCACGCGGCAGAAAACAGATGCGCTCGATGCCTACTTCCAGCTCGGCATGTGTTGCCGCGACCTGGCCTTGTATACTCAGGCCGCCGATGCCTTCAAACATGTCCAGGCGCTCGCCCCACAGGACCCCGCCGTCTACTATCAGCTCGGCATGGTTGCAATGGAGCAGGGCTACTTCCGCGAGGCAGAAGCGCATTTCCTGGAAGGTCTGAAAATCAACCCCGAACATGCGCTGATCTACATAGCCCTGGGACGCCTGTACGCAGAAACCAGGCAGGTGGCAAAAGCGATCAATATGCTGCGCCAGGCGACACAGCGCGACCCGGCACTGTGGGAAGGTTGGTATGAACTGGGATGCGCTCATATGAAGGCCAGAGAGTGGAAGCTCGCTCTGAGCGCCCTGGAACGCGCGCGCCAGATTGTACCGGATGCCCCGGAAATCTATAATGTCATGGCAATGTGCTATCTTAAAATGAATAAGAAGACCGAAGCCCGGCAAATGGTCAATGAGGCGCTGCAACGCGACCCCACCAGCGCCGAGGCTCTGAGATTACAAAAACAGCTCTGACCAGAAGGAGGGCAGAATGCTCTGTCCATCATGCTATACACAAAACCGCGATAACGCCAGATTCTGTAAACGTTGTGGGAGAGTGCTCTCTTCGGCGCTCTCCTCCCAGCAAGCGGAAGCTTCCCAGGAACAGGCACCACCGGTAGCAGTGGCAGTTCCCCCGCAGACTGATACGCCGGACCTGCCCCCTACCACGCCGGGTACAACGGGCCAGTCCGCTACCGGCAATCCTTCACAGGCTGCTCCACAACAGAATCCCCCGCCAGCGCAGCCGGTCAGCCAGGACGAGACGCAGCTTGCAGGACAGCCATCACCAGCAGACAGTCCTAAAGAGGCTGGTGAAGAGACAGTCTACGAACACGAAGAAGACGATATCAGCCTCATGCCGACGCAGATCCTGACGCCAGAAGAGATGATGAAATATCACGCGCGACGCTGGCAACAGGAACTGGAACACGAGCAGGCACAGCTATCGTCAACTCAGCCGCAAGACCTGGCGGAACAGCGCAAGCAATCAATCATTGATACTCCCACTATCCTGTTCGACTCACCAGCATCTCCCTTGCAAGCATCCGCTCAGTCCGATATCGCTTCACAGCCAACTATGATCATCTCGCCACAAACGGCTGAGCAGAGAACACAGGAGCAGCAGGACGCCACAATACCCGCTCCGCAGATTGAACAGGAAAAAACTGGTGAAGCTATCGAAACCAGTATAACACAGGACAACCAGGAGATTCAGGAGAAAGAGAAAACACTGCCGACCAGCGCTGTCACAGCGAGTGATCAGGCAGCAAAAGGTACACAAAGTAAAGAAGAAGAGAAAACAATTACAGCAGATGCAGCGCCACCGCCGTCTGCTCAGGAAGAGGAGCGTATGAATCAGGAACAGAATATACCATCTGTACCGTCATCCACACCGCCAGCAGAGCAAGCGCAGCAGGCTCAACCGGCTCAACCGGGGCAGGCGACTGAGCAGACCGGGGCAACTGAGGCAACTGAGGCACCCGGCCAGCAAGAGCCAGCGCAAACTACCTTCCCCACACTACCCGCAGGCACGCTTGTCGTCGCGCGCTACGAAATCGGGCAGGTGCTCAGCGAGAGCGAGCAGGAGCATGTCTATCAAGTCACCGACAAACAGGGGTATAAACACTGCTGGAACTGCGGTTCTGAGCAGAACGCCGAAGGGGATGAGTTCTGTATTGACTGCGGCGCCGAGTTGAACAATGCCGTCTACATCTTGCACGAATATGCCACCGAAAGCAAAGAGAACGAGGCGCATGTGCTACAAGGCAGCATCGTCAATACATTTATCGACCAGGGACACACCTACGTCGTTGAGCAGCCTCAGGAAACACAGAGCGCCTTTCCCACCGGTGTTCGCCTGCTCGTTGCCAGCGATTCCGACGCCGGCGATGTACGGCGCAGCGAGCCAAACGAAGATAGCACACTGCAACTGCTGATCCAGCGCGTCCACGAGTCGCTCTCGTCACCCGCCGGCGTCTTCCTTGTCGCCGACGGCATGGGCGGGCATGCCAACGGCCAGGTCGCCAGTCGCATGACAGTCAACATCATCGCCGAACGCATTACGCGCGAACTGCTACTCTCCCCGCTCTCAGCAGAGAAAGCCGGCGAGCAGCCGCAGCAGCAAGATGAGGAGAGCTACGTCTCCCTGGTACGCGGCGCGGTTGAAGATGCCAATGCCGCCCTCTGCGAAGCCAACCAGCGCGAAAAAAGCGATATGGGTTCGACACTGACCGGCTTTTTGCTCGTCGGCGATTTCGCCTATGTCTTCAACGTTGGCGACAGTCGCACGTATATGCTACGTGAAGGCACTCTCTACCAGTTGACAAACGATCACTCTCTGGTCGGGCAACTCGTTGCCGGCGGCCTGATCGAGCCGGATGACGTCTATACCCATCCGCAGCGCAATCAGATCTACCGCAGTATCGGCGACAAACTGAACGTCCAGGTCGATATAGTCAAACAACAGGTACGCCCAGGAGACATCTTGCTCAGTTGTTCAGACGGCCTGTGGGAAATGGTGCGTAATCCACAGATCGCAGACATTCTCAAGAATGCGCCCGATCCGCAGAGCGCGTGCTCGCAACTGATCGAAGCTGCCAATACGAATGGCGGCGAGGACAATATCAGCGCAGTCGTCGTCCTCGTGCGCTGAGTTATGATATACTAGGGCCAGCCGAATGTGAAAGGAGCTGAAGAACCATGCCCGGAGAAGTAACACTGGCACACCAGCTAGGAAAAGACTTCATGCCAGTGACAGGTGGAAGCCAGGTCGCATACGTTTTACTGGAAGCAAAACCTACAGAACTGATGGCCCAGGTGCGCATGCCGCTGAACTTCGCCCTGGTCATCGACCATTCAGGTTCGATGCGTGGCGCGAAGTTGCGCAATGTCAGAGAAGCGGTAAAAATGGTGATTGACCGCCTGGAGCCAACCGATTACATCTCGGTCATCATCTTCGACGACACTGCCCAGGTCATCATTCCTTCAATGCCGGCAAATGATCCGATTGGCATGAAGGCTGCCATTGACAAGATTCAAGATGCCGGTGGCACAACCATGTCGCTTGGCATGATCCAGGGTCTGGGTGAACTGCGCCGCTGGAATATCCCAAACGCTGTGAACCGCATGATCTTGCTCTCGGACGGCGTGACTTACGGCGACACAGACCGCTGCCGCCAGCTCGCCAGGGAAGCCGCAGCCGCAGGCATCGCCATCTATCCCCTCGGTATCGGCGCCGACTGGGACGAGAATCTGCTGGACGACATCGGACAACTCAGCGGCGGCATGCCGGCTGAATTTATCAGGACACCCGAAGACGCTATGACCATCTTCCAGCAGCAGATCCAGAGCGCCGTCGCCGTCGCGGTACGCAATGCCGTGCTGACGCTCAGGTTACCTGCCGGCGTCTCTCCGCGTAAAGCTGTCAAAGTGCTGCCAATCATCCGCGACATCGACCAGTCGGCGCTCTCGGATCGCCAGGTGACGATTGCGCTCGGCGACCTGGAGAAGGATACGCCACAGTCGGTATTGGTCGAATTGATGCTAGATCCGCGTCCGGCTGGTCTCTTCCGCATCGCCCAGGCCGAACTGACCTATGATGTGCCAACCGTCGGCCTGGTAGGGGAACGCATCCGCGACGACATTAAAGTGACATTCACGAACGATGCCAACCAGGCGGCACAGGTCAATGCCCTGGTCATGAACTTCGCAGAAAAGGCCAACGCGAATCGCCTGGTCACGCGCGTACTCGATGAGTATAAAAAGACGGGCAAGGCCACCACACGCCTGGCTCCCAACGTCACGCGCGTGCTCGATGCAGAAACGGTCGCGGCCCTCGAACAGATCAATCAGGGCCAGCAGATCTCACCGGAGCAGGTCAAATCTATCGGCAACAAGACACGCAAATTGACACAGAGACTGGATGACCTGTTACCATAAAACAACTTTTCCGTTTTCTGAAACAGAGTTTACCAGATAGCGGTTGCTGTTCTGTTCAGAAGTTAGACGATATCATACAGACAATACTCGTAGAGGAAGGATAGATTGTCATGACAGTAAAGTGTTCATTAGGCCACGAGAATCCTGATGGCTCTGCATTCTGCGATGAATGTGGCGAGCCTCTGAGCACAGCGGCCCCGGCTCCCGCGGCGGCGGCCCCGGCTCCCGCACCCGCCCCGGCAGCCGCTCCGGCAGGCACGCAGATCTGCCCATCTTGCGGAGCTACCAACCCGGCAGGTGAGGCTTTTTGCTCGAACTGCGGCGTCAGCCTGCTCGGCGCCCCGGCTCCCGCACCCGCCCCAGCACAGCCAGCGGCCCCGGCTCCCCAGCAGGCCCCGGCAGAGGCGGCAGCCCCGGCTCCTCAGCAAGCTCCAGCCGCCGCACCCGCCGCACTTCAGGCACGGCTGATCGTCGAGGCCGATAATCAGGAGTTCGACCTGAGCGGCAAAGACAACATCGTGATCGGACGCGAAGACGCCGTCAGCAACATCTACCCCGACGTGGACCTGACTCCACACGGTGGCGAAGAAGGCGGCGTATCGCGCATGCACGCGCGCATCTTCGTAGAGAACGGCCAGTACATGCTGGAAGATGAGCACAGCACGAATTTTACGTTCCTCAATCGCCAGCGCCTTGCCGCCAAAACACCTACGCCGCTGCACGATAACGATGAGATCAGGCTCGGACGGGTTTTACTGCGCTTCAAGACGCCGTAAGGCTCTCGTTTGACAGCGAGCGTGAGACTCGCTATAATCTACGGGATACTTCGAGTGCAGGAGAAAGGGTCCTTCAATGAAACGTACCTGGCAACCCAAACGTATTCCACGCAAACGGGAGCATGGATTCTTGAAGCGTATGGCAACACGCAGCGGACGCCGTGTGCTCAAAGCGCGCCGCGCTAAAGGCCGCTGGAGCCTTACCGTCTGATTTCGCGTTATCTGTTTCTGATCGATCAAGAGAGTGGCGCTGAAACGTGCATTACGCTTACGCAAAAGTCGTGAGTTCCAGCGAGTACGGCAGCAGGGACGCAGCATTGCTTCCCGGCTGCTGATCCTCGCGTGGACTCCTAACAACGAGGCGTCTACACGTGTCGGCTTTGTTGTGAGTAAACGTGTCGCCAGACATGCCGTTGATCGTAACGCGATTAAACGGCTGCTGGGCGAGGCTCTACGCCCCGCACTGGCCGATCTCCCAGCAGGATGGGATATCGTCATCAGCGCGCGACAGCAGGCCGCCGACTCCGATCTGCGTATGCTGCAACAGGATATTCTTACGTTGTTACAGAGAGCACAATTACTCAATGGGCCAGGGAAGGGAAACCAGGGGAGAAAGGGAGTACCCCCTATTCTTCCTTCACCTGACTCTTAACACAATTTTACGGGAAATTGCAGAATTGTCTGGAAGCGGTTAAACAGCCGCTGATCTATAAAGGTCGCACACTGTGAAGTACATTGCACTGGCACTGATCTGGCTCTATCAACATACACTGTCGGTGGTCTTACCCCCATCGTGTCGCTTTACTCCCTCGTGTTCACATTACGGATACGAGGCAATACAACGCTTCGGTTTTTTACGCGGAGGCTGGTTGACCATCAAGCGGATCGGGCGCTGTCATCCCTTCTATCACGGCAATCTCTATGATCCGGTCCCACAATATCTGGGGAAACCGGCTCAAGAAACGCAGGAGAGTTCTCGTGGGTGAAATAGGTCATCTTTTTAACCTGATATTCACATTTCCCATTTACAACGGCCTCATGCTGTTGTTTTACCTTTTTCATGATTTCGGGCTGTCGATCATTGTTCTAACCGTTGTCATCAAACTGATCCTGTTCCCGCTTACCCTGCAACAATTGAAGTCGATGAAGGCCAACCAGGCTTTGCAGCCGGAAATGGCAAAGATCCGCAAGAAATATGCCAACGACCGCCAGGCGCAGGCGCTGGCAATGCAGCAACTCTTCAAAGAGTATGGTGTCAACCCAGCTTCTGGTTGTCTTCCGCTCCTGGTCCAGCTTCCTGTGCTGTATGGTCTGTTCTATGCTCTCAACACGATGCTGCAAGCCAAAACGGTGCAGGCTGTCAATGAACATCTCTACCCGTTCATCCCGCATTTCTCTTCACTCCCGAATATCAACCTGACCTGGTTCACGTTCCTGAACGAAGGCTGGTACATCTCGCTCGGACATCCAGATCCGACACATATTCTGCCCATCCTCGCCGGCGTGGTGACGTTCGTTCAACTACGCATGTCTCAGCCGAAAACTCCGCCTGGGACGCCGAGCGATCCAAATACACAGACGATGAAGACCATGCAGTATGTCATGCCCTTTGTGACCGTCTTCATCGGCTGGACTTTCCCTGCCGGCCTGGCGCTGTACTGGACCGTCTCTTCCATTTTCCAGGCAGTCCAGCAATACTTTGTCACCGGCTGGGGATCACTGCTGACTACTCCTACGTTTAAAAAAGAACTGCCCTCGCAGGAGACGAGCGAGGCGCGTACCGGCGGAGCAACTACCCAGGAGGTAAAAAACCGGGGCGAGCAGAAGCAGCGCGACCGCGAAACAGACGCTGAATCAGCAGATGCCGGAACTACAAAGACCGGGGGCGGCCCCATAGCGAGCCGCATGCATAATACTAACCATACCAGCAATTCCTCGCAATATAGCAAGCGGCGCAAACCGGGTAGCAGCGCCTCTGCGCGCCGTCGCAGCACTCAGAAATCACGCCGTTAGATCAATGGTAGCTCCGCTGAGCTTTTGTTTTTACAGGTTAAGGGAGGCAAGGAAATCGTGGAAAGCATAGAGGCTAGTGGTAAAAGTGTTGAAGAAGCAATCCAACAGGCACTGGCCCGCCTGGACAAGCGTCGAGATGAAGTAGAGATCGTCGTCCTCCAGGAACCGAGTCGTGGGACTTTCGGCATTGGCAGCAAAGATGCTCGCGTCCGCGTTACCGTCAAGCCAAAACAGGCAGCAGCGATCATCACACCTGAGATGGCTGACGTACTGCTTGGTCCTGGGGGTATTGAGGTTCCTCTCCCTGAAGATGAAGCAGCAATCTATGACGACGAGTTTGAAGAAGGAACATACGAGGGAGGTGAGGAAGGTGAGGAAGGTGAGGAAGTGGAGGAGCAAACGCAAGCTCCTTTTGCCGTCTCATCACCCTCGCCAGAGGCTACAGCGGCAGCCCCTCCATCTCAAGGCGAGGCTGCTGTCGGGGCCGGGGTAGAGGAAGGCGAACTCCCCCTCGTTGAAACACCATCGCGCGAAGATGTTGAGATCACCGTTGATGTCCTGCAACATATTTTGCGCTATCTCAATATCCACGCAACGGTACAGGTGCGCTCAACCAGTCCGCTGACACTGAATATTCATGGTATCAACGAGAATCTGGGTCTGCTGATCGGACGGCGAGGCGAGACGCTGGCCGCGCTGCAACTCCTGGTCAATCTGATCGTCAGCCACCGCACCAGGCATCGTATACGCATTATCGTAGATGCGGAAAACTATCGCCTGCGCCGTGAGGAGAATCTCCGCTCGCTCGCGCAGCGCGTGGCGCAGCAGGTGCGCAACTACCGCCGTTCCATCGCGCTCGAAGCTATGCCTCCTCACGAACGACGTATCGTCCACCTGGCTCTATCAGATAGCAAAGATATCAGTACCGAGAGTATAGGCGAAGGTGATGAGCGCCGCGTCGTCATCTCTCTCAAACGCCCAGGACGCTGACGGCGGCGTGCCGGATTTTCTCACTATCGGCCATATCACCCGTGACCTTCATCCAGATGGGACATTCTCGCTCGGCGGCACGGTGACATTCGCTGCTCTCACCGCCTATCATCTGGGACAGGTCGCCGCTATCGTCACGTGCGCCGATCCACAGTTGAGCGCGCAACTGCCCACGCTCCTCCCCGGTATCGCGCTGCACGTGCTTCCTTCGGCTCATACGACGACGTTCATGAACGTGTACAGTGACGGCTTCCGCACACAATACCTCTATGCGCGCGCCGATATTTTGCAGCCGGGCGCTGTGCCATCTGCATGGTTGCATGCGCCCGTTGTGCTGCTTGGTCCGCTGGCACAGGAGTTCGGCCCCGACCTGGTGAAGCTCTTTCCCCGCTCGCCCGCTCGCCTGCTGGCAGCGACGCCGCAGGGTTGGCTACGCCGCTGGGATGCCGATGGCCGCGTCTGGCCCACTCCCTGGCAGGAGGCGGACCAGGTGCTACCAGATCTCGATGTGCTGATCCTCAGCCACGACGACCTGCTTCCTTTCGCCAATGGCAATCGCGCAGAGGCCGATGCCATACTCTCGCGCTGGAGCATGACCGTTCCTTTCCTGGTAGCGACCGATGGCCGGCACGGCGCAACTCTTTTCCACCGGGGCCGTAGCAGGCACTTTCCAGCCTATCCTGCACATGAGGTTGATCCTACCGGGGCCGGCGATGTTTTTGCCGCCGCTTTCCTTATCCATCTCTCTCGTTCCAGAAACCCACATGAAGCCGTCAATTTTGCAAACTGCGTGGCTTCTTTCTCTGTCGAACAACCCGGTGCAACCGGTATTCCTACCCCGGCAATGGTCGCTACTCGCCTGCACCCCATTGCTACTGATCAGGCGTGAACTGAACCGAAAAGCAGGGGTCCAGCGGGCTTTGGGGCATCCCCAGATTTTCTATGTTTAAGGGAATAGAAAACATATGGCAAGAAATCACTAGCCAGAATTTACTACTCATACGAACAGATCGTCGTACTCGTGTATCATTGCTCTAGTGAGATTTAATGGCACTTTATCGACAAAGAGTGACTTTCTCGTTATAATAATCATCTGAAATTGTCTATTGAGCGGCGGCCAACAATTTTCAGGTTGAATCGTGATTGGCGGCGTGGAAGTCAGAGGAGTCAGAGGAGTCAGGAAGTCAGGGAACCGGCACAACCCCTGGTGGGGCCTGGCGGGTCCCCAATCCTTCTTTTTTAAAAAGATTTGATGTAACCTCAGACCGTAACCGAGTGATGAGAGATTACTTCTCTGTGCTGCGTAGATGCATTTAGTTAATCAATACGGCCCTAGTCATTATCATTGCTAATCAGGAGAAAACGATGTCTCAGGGATCACCTTCAGCATGTCAGTGGTGCCAGGCGCCTCTCGCGCCCGGCCAGCAGTTCTGCCAGAATTGTGGTGCAACGAATGACTCGAATGCTCCAGTTGCTCCAACCAGTACGGCAGGATCATCTTATACTCCGCCAGCCCCCACCGTTACAGCCGGGCCATCTTATACTCCGCCAGCCCCCACCGTCTCGTCAACTCCTCCCTCTCCCTATACCGGCGGTCAGGGTATCTCATCTTATGCCGATCCTTTCACGCCATCGTCGGCCCCCCCTCCGCCGTCCTACACCGCTGACGCTCCCTACTCGATAGGCAATGACCCTTACTCAACGCCTGCAAGCAGTCCCTATGGACCCGGCTCCGTTGGCGGCTACAGTTCGCCAAACACAAACTATGGTCCTGGTCCAGCTCCTGCTTACCCCCCTTACGCGCCAGCGCAGACAGGAAAGCGCTCTCCGATGCTTTTCATTGTCCTCGGCGTCATTGTCGTGCTGCTCGGCGCCTGCGTAGCAAGCGCCGTATTCGCCTTTAATGGAATCAAAAACATCGCAAGTGGCGGCAGCGGCAGCACCGGTGGCACCGGTAGCGGGGATAGCGGCAGCAATGTTGCCGATTCACAATCTCTGAATCTCACCTTTACCTACTCCGATGTTCAGATTACCATTACTTCCCTTCAGCAGGCGAAAAAATTTGACGACGACTCTCTCACCCAGTATGGCACGAAAGCCAACTACGTGCGTGTCAACATGAAAGAGCAAAACCAGGGCAAACGCAGCGCCTATTATTCGTACCGTTCTTCTTTCCTGCTGGTTCTGCCCGATAACACAACAGCGACGGCCCAGAAAGCGGAGGAATACAGTGGCCCCGATTCAGGAGTCGTACGAACCAACTGGATCGACTTTCCCACAAACAGTAAGGTCGATTTGAGCAAGTTAACATTGCGGGTTGGCGCGCAGGATGAGGTGCAGATGGATATTCCTCTCAAGAATGGCGCTGATCTCAGCAAGTACCAGCCTAAAAAAGTCGAGTTGAATAAGCAGACCACATATGCTCATATGAGCTGGACGCTTAAGAGTGCCACACAGAGCTATTCCTTCCAGGGCAAGCAAGCCAAAAAGGATAAAGTTTATATCACGGTTGAGCTGGTAGGGAACAACAACAGCAACTATGATCTATACCTCTACGGCTTCCTGCGCCTCAAGTCCGGTGACAGTGTCAGTTCGACAGAGTATGGCTCAAATCTGGACAATTTTGATACAATAGATGCTGGCACTACCAATGTACAGGGATCGGCGACGTTCCTGGTGCCGCCCTCACCATCTGGTACGTATACGCTACAATTTATGCCCAGCAGGAATTTTCCGGGCCAATCGGTTGATTTCCAGATTTAGTAGCGTGTTCTGATCCCTTGATGGGACACAGGGGTCCTTACAAGTATAGGTTTTGGGAGCCAGAGTGACGACAAGCCTGTGCCATGATACCTGGAAAGGCAGGTCTATCGTAGGGGTCGCACCTCTGGTGCCACCCCTTGCGGGCGCTCTGGCCCCAAAAAAAACCAATACTTGTAAGATACAGGTAGTCCCTCACACAGGGAAAGACACCTTTTTGCAAGTTTTTTATTGGTTATTTAGCTTTTTCTTTTATCGTTTACCGGTCTACCAGAATCAATTCGCGTATCCCGACAGCTTCTCGTATTTACGTTTCCAGGTCCTGGAAAAGATCCGTGTTCTTACCGGCCCTGCCGGAGTTTATTCCATATCGGTGGTAGATGGATGTCCCCGAGTC
This sequence comes from Ktedonobacteraceae bacterium, assembly GCA_014896635.1. The sequence continues at coordinate 7,077 of JADBKA010000063.1, read as the reverse complement.
CCCGATTGACGGCACTCCACATAGAGGGAAGAAGTGAGCCAAAGGAGGCTTCAGCCGTATGGGCGAACTGGAAGTACACAATTTGACGAAGCGCATCGCTAATCGCCTGGTAGTTGACCGGGTCAGTTTCCATGTGAATGATGGAGAATTCTTTGTGATATTGGGACCGGAGCAGAGTGGGAAAACGATGCTCCTGCGCCTGATCAGCGGATTGGAAGATCCAGATGCGGGATCAATTATCCTGAACGGGCGCGATATCACTTATCTTCCGGCAGGTCAGCGTAACATCGGTATGGCATTCCAGAGTACCCGCGTGCTTCAGGATCGTCAGAATGTGTACGACAGCATTGCAGCCGTACTGAAAAATCAGGGCGTTCCGGCCTCCGGCGTTGAAATGCACGTGATCTCCGTCGCTCACATGCTCGATATTAAGCACCTGTTGAAGCGCAAAGTTGCCAATCTGTCAGGCGGCGAACTCCAGCGGGTTGCCCTGGCTCGCGTTCTGGTGCGCAAAGCGCAGCTCTATCTCTTCGATGAGCCTCTAACTCACCTGGAAATCCGCGACCGTCATCGCGCCTGGCAGCAGATCCTGATGGCGCACCGCCTGCAAAGTCAATCGAGTATTTATACAACACGCGAACCTTCCGAGGCCCTGGCAATCGCCGACCGCATCGCCGTATTCGCCTACGGGCGCATCCACCAGGTGGGCAAAGCCAGCGAGTTGCTCGATATGCCCGCCAATGTCTTCGTGGCCCAGTTTGTCCACATCCCGCCAATGAATATTTTACATGGCTACCTGCAAGCGATCTATCGCCAGAGCGGCTTGCGCTACCGCGTGCTCATCAAGGGTCTTACCATCTGGCTGCCGCCTCGCTGGAATCATGTGCTGCAACGCTGCAACAGTTCGGATATCCTGCTAGGAATCAGACCCGCCTCCATCCTGCCAGAAAAATCCTTTGCCGACCTGGAGACCCGCGAAGGCAACATTTCACAGGCTCTGGTAATTGAGGTGGAATATCACGCTAAACGCACATCGGTAAGGCTCAGATTGCCTGATGGTGAGGAACTGGTCGCACTCCTGGCTCTTGCTCCTTACGAGCGACTGACCCCGGGACAGGTTATCACTATTGGCATTGATACTGAACAGCTCTGCCTGTTCCATCCCCTGACACGCCTGTTAATTCAACAGGATTAGAGTGTAGAATAAAGGGAGGGGAACAATCAGCAGAAGGGATTCAAGACCATGTATAGACCACCGGATGATATGTATGAGCCACCACCAGATGACTTTGAAGACCAGGAGCCGACACTACGCAGGTCGCGTGTGAGGAGCACACAGAGGAATACACAGTTACAACAGCTACAGCGCCTGCGCGCCTGGCTGCAATCGCTGGCTGCCAGGCTCTCTACCGGCTTGCAGCATGCGCGCGACAATCTGCGGGCAAAGGGACCACTCATACCGAATGTACAGAGAGTGCAGGGGAGAGGCATGAGCGGCGGCATAAGCGGCGGTGTGGGCGCGTGGGCCTCTGCACAACTGCGCGAATTCGTCGCGGGCCTACGCTTCCTGACCATCCTGTCGGTGCCGGGCAGCGCTCGACTCTTTCACACTGACCGCGTCGAGACACACCTGCCCACCGGCAGCGCCTATTTTCCCATCATCGGTCTGCTGCTGGTCGTCGCACTCTGGCTCCTTTTACTTATTCTGGGACCGTTTCTACCCATACCGGCGCTGACCGCGCTGCTGGTCGTGGCGCTGCTCGTGCTGACGGGTGGCCTGCATCTCGATGGACTGATGGATACCTGCGATGGAGTCTTCGGCGGCGCTACCCGCGAGGATAAACTGGAGATTATGCGCGACAGCCGCGTGGGCAGTTTCGGCGTGCTGGGGGCCGCCAGCATTCTGCTGCTCAAATTTGCCTTCCTCTCCAGTCTGACAGCGCGGCACCTGGCCCCGGCAATCTTCGTCGCGCTGCCCGCCGCACGGGCGGCTGTGATCCTGGTAGCCGGTATTTTTCCCGCTGCCCGCCTGAACGGACTGGGCGCGGCTTTTCGCCAGACCGTCACGCCACCGCGCCTGCTCTTTGCGCTGATCACGTCGCTGATCATCGCAGTCCTGGCCGGACATCTCGCAGGGTTCATTGCCTGGCTTGGCAGCTTGCTGGTAGCTGTGTTGATCGGCTTTGGGATAACGCGCAGTATCGGTGGGTTGACCGGCGATAACTATGGCGCCATTTTAGAAACAGCGGAAGTCGCTGCGCTGCTCATCATCATCCTGCTGCGTTCCTGGCTCTAACTATGGAAATCACTAACAGACCACCTCAACTGATCCTTATTCTGGGCGGCGCACGCAGTGGCAAAAGCACCTTTGCCGAACAACTGGCAAAGCGCAGCAAGCGCCGTGTTGCTTTTATCGCCACTGCTACCGCCAGCGATGCAGAAATGAGCGAACGCATCCAGCAGCATCGCGCATCGCGTCCCGCCGACTGGCTGACCATCGAGGAGCCGCTGGACCTGGCCTCCGCTATTCGTCGCGCCGCGCCCGTTGCCGATATCATGTTGCTCGACTGCATCACGCTCTGGCTCTCTAACCTGCTGGTCCGCGCTGGAAATCTCTGTGACGACGAGATTGCAGTTGCGACGGCGCGCTATCACGATGAGGCCCTGGCCGCTATCGACACCCTGCTCGCCACCTTTACCACACTGGATGCCGGCAAAACGCTGATCGTCGTCAGCAACGAAGTTGGATTGGGCATCGTCCCCACCGGCGCGCTGAGCCGGCTCTACCGCGACGTGCTTGGGCGTGTCAATCAGCACCTCGCCGCTGCCGCCGCGCGCGTCTACCTGATGGTTGCCGGCCTCGGCGTCGATATCAAACGACTGCACGACGAGGCCCGCCTGGGCTGAGCAAAGGTGTATGCAGTTGCCGTTCCCGGCAAAATCTGCTATAGTTTTGCCATATCCTGCAAGTGGATTGCAAGGAGAGGAGTTTTTTTATGACAACTCACGACAACGCCGTCGGACAACTCAAACGCACTTCGCTCTATGAGCAGCACAAAAGGCTTGGTGCGCGTCTCGTGGAATTTGGCGGTTGGGAGATGCCTGTTCAGTACAGCAGCATTATTGAAGAACATCGCGCTGTACGTATGCATGCCGGCCTCTTCGATGTCAGCCATATGGGCGAATTCAAAATACAGGGGAAGGACGCGCTGGCCTTCCTGCAATATCTTGTCCCCAACGATGTCGGGCGACTCGCCGTCCACCAGGCGCTCTATACGCAGCTCTGCCTGCCCAACGGCAACATCATCGACGACCTGCTGGTCTATGCTCTCGCCGAAAATCACTATATGCTGGTTGTCAATGCAGCCAATATTACGAAAGATCTGGCATGGGTGCAGGGGCAGGCACAGCACTTCCAGGATGTGACGGTGATTGACCAGTCAGAGACGACTGCTCTGCTCGCGCTCCAGGGACCACAGGCACAGGCGATTCTGCAACCACTGACGCAGATCAACCTGGCGGCTATTCGCTACTACCACTGTGCCGCCGGGCAGGTTAAAGGCGCATACTGTATTGTGTCGCGTACCGGCTATACCGGCGAGGATGGTTTTGAGTTGTACTGCTCACCGGCTGACGTTGTCGGCATATGGAATGATTTGCTCGCTGCCGGCAAGGATCGAGGATTGCTACCCGCCGGTCTGGGCGCACGCGATACTCTGCGCCTGGAAGCTGGCATGTGCCTGTACGGCCACGAACTCGACGAGCAGACCAATCCGCTAGAGGCCCGCCTCGGCTGGACCGTCAAATTCAACAAAGGCAATTTCATCGGACGCGATGCCCTGCTCCAGGTCAAGCAGCAGGGTCCCCGGCGACTCCTGGTCGGATTTGAGATGCTGGAGCGCGGCGTCCCCCGCAACGGCTACGCCCTCTACGAGGGAGAACGGCAGATCGGCTTTGTGACCAGCGGGTCCTTCAGTCCAACTACTGGCAAGAATATTGGTATGGGCTACGTGACAGCCGGCGACGCGGTTGCGGGAGCCACCATCCAGGTCGATATTCGCGGCAAACGCCTGGATGCACGTATTGTACCGCTGCCTTTTTACAAACGAAAATAAAGGGAGACCATGACAATGGCGAAGCTGAAACACCCGGCCAACCTGAAATACAGCAAAACAGACGAATGGGTGCGCGTTGAAGGCGACCAGGCCGTCATCGGCATCACCGACTATGCTCAAGATCAACTCGGCGATATCGTCTACGTCGAGCTGCCCTGGGATGCCGGCCACAAGGTCACGCGGGATGACAAATTCGGCGATATCGAATCGGTCAAAGCGACATCGGAGCTTATTTCCCCGCTGAGCGGCGAAGTCGTCAGTGCCAACGAGGAACTTAAGGATCATCCCGAACAGATCAACGATGATCCCTACGACAAGGGCTGGATGCTGGTGGTGAAAATGGCAGATCCCGCAGAACTGGATGCTCTGATGAGCGCCGACGAGTATTTGCAATACCTTGAAAACCGCTAGATAGATTATTGACTGTAACTGTGTTCAGAGGAAACGAGGGCCACCGGGGGAACACTCCTCATCCCCCCGGCAGCTTCCCCGGACCCTCGTTTCTCGCTTCGACAGGATTTTCTCGCATGAGCTACGTACCCAATACGCCGGAAGAGCAGCAGGCGATGCTGGAACACCTGGGACTCTCCTCAATAGAAGATCTGCTGGTGACGGTCCCGCAGGAAGTCCGGCTGCATCGCCCACTCAATCTGCCACCCGCGCTGTCCGAGCCAGAACTGAAACGCCTGCTTGGCCGCTTGGCAGCCAGAAACAGCGATCTGGATAGCACGATCTCTTTCCTGGGCGCAGGCACCTACGATCACGCCATCCCCAGTATCGTTCCTCACCTTCAACACCGCTCGGAATTTGTTACCTCATATACCCCCTACCAGCCGGAAGTCAGCCAGGGCATGCTCCAGGCCATCTACGAGTTCCAGACAATGGTCTGCCAGATTACGGGTCTGGACATCGCCAACGCCTCGCTCTATGACGGCGCGACGGCGATGGTTGAAGCGGCTCTGCTCGCGCTCGGACCGGGCGGGCAGGGCGAGATCATCGTATCGAGTGGCGTCGATCCACAATACCGCCGCGTGCTGCATACCTACGCTTTTGCGCGCGGCTTCAGTATTAAAGAGGTGCCAACCAGCAACGGTGTGACCTCACTGGCAGATCTCGATGCCGCCGTGACGTCCACAACCGCAGCAGTTCTGGTGCAGCAGCCCAATTTCTTTGGCTGTATCGAAGATATGCATGCTATCGAAGCCATTGCGCACAAAGGCAAAGCCCTCTTCGTCTCCGTGATCACCGAACCAGCCTCGCTCGGCATCCTGGCAGCCCCCGCTGACTATGGGGCTGACCTGGCAGTGGGTGAACTGATGAGTTTCGGCAATCCCATGAGCTATGGCGGACCTGCACTGGGCTTTATGGCAGCAAAGCAGAAGTTTCTGCGCCTGCTCCCAGGACGGCTGGTCGGGCAGACGGTTGAGGAAGGTGGAAAAAAGCAGACGGGCTATGTGCTGACGCTTCAGACGCGCGAGCAGCATATTCGCCGTGAACGCGCCACCTCGAATATCTGCACAAACCAGTCCTTGCTTGCCGTTGGCGCAACGATCTACCTGGCGGCACTGGGCAGGCAGGGATTCCGCGAACTGGGTACGCTCTGCCTGCAAAAGGCGCATTACGCTTTCCGCCAGATCACGGCGCTCCCCGGCTTTGAGGCGGCGTTCAGCAGTCACTTCTTCGATGAGTTCGTGATCAAACTGCCCATCGCCCCGGCCCGCCTGGAGCGGCAGCTTGAGCAGGTCGGCATCATCGGCGGCTATCCGCTCGGCAACAACTACGTGGGCATGGATAACTGCATGCTCTTTTGCGTCACGGAGACACGCACAAAAGAAGATATTGACGCGCTGGTCGCCGTGTTGAAAGAGGTACAGGTATGAGCGTAGAGAAGCTGATTTTCGAGAAAGGCGCGCCCGGCCGTCGCGCTGCCACGCTGCCGGCGCTGGATGTGCCGGCGGAGCCATTAGAGAGCCTGGTTCCCGCCGCCCTGCTAAGGCAGGAGCCGGCGCCGCTGCCAGAAGTGAGCGAGATCGAGGTAGTACGCCACTATACCCACCTCTCGCAGCGCAACTTCGGCGTCGATACAGGCTTTTACCCGCTCGGCTCCTGCACGATGAAGTATAACCCCAAACTTAACGAAGATGTCGCATCCCTGCCCGGTTTCGCGCGCATCCATCCTCTGCAACCGGATCACACCGTCCAGGGTGCAATCCAGCTTATCTACGAACTGGAGCAGTATCTCGCCGAAATCGCAGGCATGGCACGTGTGACACTGCAACCTTCGGCGGGCGCACATGGCGAGCTAACGGGTTTAATGCTGATCAAGGCGTATCATAAAAGTAGAGGCGAGCAGCATCGCAACCTCGTGCTTATTCCTGATAACGCGCATGGCACCAATCCTGCCAGCGCAACGCTGGCCGGCTACCGGGCGGTGGAAGTGAAGACTGATGCACGAACGGGCGGCGTCGAGATGAGCCACCTGAAAACGCTGCTGGACACCTACGGCGGGGATATCGCCGCCATCATGCTGACCAATCCCAACACACTCGGCCTCTTCGATGTCAACGCTGTGGAAATCGCGCACATGGTTCATGAAGTCGGGGGACAGCTCTATTACGATGGCGCCAACGCGAACGCGGTACTTGGCATCACGCGCCCCGGCGATATGGGCTTTGACGTTGTACATCTCAACCTGCACAAAACGTGCAGCACACCTCACGGCGGCGGTGGTCCAGGCGCCGGGCCGATAGGGGTGAGAGAGCACCTGGTACCGTTCCTGCCAGGTCCCCTGCCAGCAAAGAACGAGCAGGGCGAATATTACTGGGAAGAGCCGGGGCCGCTGTCAATCGGCAGGGTACGCGCTAATAAGGGCAACTTCGGCGTGCTGGCGCGCGCCTATACCTATATCCGCTTCAACGGACCGCAGGGACTGCGCCATGTCGCGTAAAGCGCCATCCTTAAC
>JADBKA010000062.1 GCA_014896635.1 Ktedonobacteraceae bacterium | reverse complement strand
ACATTCGGTTCCGCTTCCGTCTCACCAGAGGAAAGCTTTCCTCAATACCTGCTGCCAGGTACCTGAGGTAACCAGTTATCCCTACTAGACAACACGTCTCATCCAATTATTCGGATACAGGCAGTGTTCACTTCCTGAAAATCTGGTTGTCTGTGTTTAAACTCGCCATGTGCCAGCCATGTATGGCGTGGCGCGCTCTAGTATTCTCATCGGTACACGAGTTAAGCATAGCAGCTAGAAAGCCAGGAGACAACCCCATATCACGCTCGATACTCGCCTGTGGGAAAGTCTCAGCAATCTCTAATGTAGACTCATCTATTATTAAGAAAGTGATGAGATAAAAAATATGGGAATTGGAATAAAATCCTGTATATATGATCAGGTTTTATCATCGGGTAGAGTATGTGGCCTGGTGCATGCAGAGAAGTATCATTATATCGCGCCGTGATAGATATTCTGGAGCCGTGATAGATATTCTGGATGGGAGGAGGAATGAGCATGATGCCCCCCGGCGACTGTGCTACGGGAGAGGGGGTTGGGAGAGTTGTTTGATCAGGGCGCTCATCTCATCAACTGAAAAAGGCTTCTCCAGCAGGACGGCCTGGGTCTGTAAATTGCGCAGTTCCTCAGAATCATTCAATGCAACAGCCGTTGTTAAAATAATGGGAAGCTCGTGCAGGCGGGGATTGGCACGTACCTGTTGGATAACTTCGATTCCTGAGATTGGTCCGGCCAGGCGCCAATCAACAATCAGGAGATCAAGGGGGAGAGGAAGTTGCCTCGTCTCCTTCACATTGAGTGCATCCAGACATGCCTCTGCTCCATCATAGACGATCACCGTGTGGCCTTCGTCCTGAAGTGCCAGTACGAGCATTTCCTGAGTGGCAATATCGTCTTCCAGCAGTCCTACACGCATAATATTTCCCTTTCCCCCTTCGGCAGTATATTAAAGAGAAGGAAATACCGGTCCACCAGTTCTCTCTGTCACTGGTTCCCCGGTGTGTTCTGAATCGTGTTCTATCCATCCCCTGACTTTGCACACTATAACAAACTGTGCCGTATTTCGCAAGTGGTCTGGCGAGAACGGTTCATCTGGTAGTCTGCAATGGAACACGCTAGCGGTAGAGTAAACGTCACACATGTTCCCTGCTTTTCGCGGTTGGAGAGGGTGATTTTGCCACTCTGAGCTTCGACCAGTTCGCGCGCGATGTAGAGTCCCAGGCCAGTGCCGGGAACGTCTCTAAGAGAAGCGTGCTCTGCTCTTGTGAAAGCCTGAAAGAGAAAAGGTTGCAGGTGTGCAGGGATGCCGACGCCTTCATCGCAGATTGTAATAGATGCATAGCAGACAGAAGTTGGGGGGAGAGCGTAGCCCTTCTGGCTACTACAGCGGGCTGTGTCATGCTGGCTGGGTGACGTTGGTGGGAGCGGTATGTGATGCGGGCAGGCGTAATCGACAAGAATCTCGATCACTCCCCCGGCGGGAGAATATTTTACGGCGTTTTCCAGCAGATTTATGAGAATCTGCCGTACGCGGGCAGCATCGGCGCGGACTGGTGGCGGTTCGCGTTTTGCCAGGCAGCGAATAGTATAGTAACCGGGACGCTGCCGGTCCTCACGTTCCTGGATCAAGCGTGCGGCATCGTAGCAGAGCGGGAGAAGATCGACATTAGTGCTACGCAATGTGATTCGTCCGGTGCGGATACGCTCTATATCCAGCAAATCGTTGACCAGCGTTTCCAGGTGATCAACCTGTTGCAAGATGGCGCTCAGATACTGCTGGCGGCGAGCTGGTGTCATGCCTTCCTGCTCTTGTAGTGATTGGCCGAGTTCCCGGCCCGTTTTACAGCTTTCGTTCTCATTGACGTTTCCATATAGCTGCAAGAGAGCGGCATACCCTTTGATCGCTGATAAAGGAACGCGCATTTCGTGGCTGACGACGGAGACAAAGCTGGCTGGCTCCTTTGTACCGTCGCCGCAGGCGCCTGTTCTTTGCTCTTGCTCACTCTGCACGATCCACTCATTGACGCTATTAATGATACTGTTTTCCAGCAGGTACGCTTCCAGGCGCTGTGAGAAAAGTGCTGTAAGCTGTTCCAGTATCATATACTCGCCGGGACCGAGCGTTGCCGATTGATCGGTGATCAGCAGCAGAAGTCCCAGGATGCCGGCGGGACGTCGTAGTGGGACAGCTACAGCGCAGCCCGCGTGGCCATCGTGCAATGTCAGTTGCTCAAGCCGCCAGAGTCTACCGGTCTGGATCGCCATATCGCACGTAGCCGCGAGTCGTTCGTCAGTCAAAATATGTACTGCCTGCCCTGGCATGCCGTTTCTGTCGGCTGTGATCGCCGGCATAGGCGTGGATGGGGAGGGCAGTAGCGCAAGCAGTGGATGGCGCAGTGCCGGTTCAGAACAGCCGGGAGACACCTGTACAATGTAGCAGTCGAACAATTGCTGTATATGTCTGATCAGTCCGCGTAAACTCATCTCGATCAACATATCCCCTGACCTATCGCCCTCCAGGTTTGCCAGGCAGTTTACCTGCCCACTCTCTTCCTCTTCCAGTATATGACTGTTGCCAAAAGAAAAGCGAGAAGCCCTTGACCGGCATGGCAGAGCAAGATACAATAGGCCAGTATTACATCGGTGCGTTTAACAGAGAGGGCTATGCGTATGTCTGATAGAGACTTACAACTGACGGCGTCCAACAATCCTGCCAGCGGCGAGATGACCGAGCCGGGCTTCCTGTCCGTCGAAGAAAAGCAGGATAACCCGCTGCCCGCCGTGCAAGAGGTCCAACCGAGCCAGGTCAAACCGCCGGCCCCTCCCCAGGCGCTGGAGCGCACTCAAAGGGGAACTGTTGAGCACCTGGCAGCGCGCCGCCCCATGCCACAGCTTGACAGCGAGGCGCCGGCTATAAAGCAACGTCTGGTGGAACTGCGTGCAGAAGTAACCAGGCTGGTCACGGCTCTGCGCTGGCAAGATCTGCCAGAGGGAAAAACCGGTGCAAGTTTCCTGTCCAGCGGTGCCAGTCGAAGCAGCATGCGCCTGCCAGTTCTCTCAGTGGAAGAGGCTGCTGAGCAGATGATCCCTCTGCTCAATGTTGGGCCGGTGTCGCAGTGGAAGTCCATTTTGATGCCGTTCCTCTTTGAAATCGACCGTGCTGGTAATCTCCTCCCGGTCTGGCTGCACATCATCAAGCAAGAAGATCCTCCCGAACTTTCACCGGGAGCGAACCCGGCCGAGACGCCAGTAGGACGCGCCAGGCGCTTTGCTATTCTGATGCTCGGTTACTACAAATATGGGGAGCGGATTGAGCAAGATAAGAAGATGGGCTTCTCACAAGGACGATCCGGGCTAGCCAGAGTGGCCACTACCGCCGAAGATCTCGTGCGGACGCTCAGCCAGCTCGCGCTGGACCCCACTACGTCCCTCTATGCGACACAATCGCTCGCCCGTATGTCCACTAATCTGGCCACTCAGGCCCTCTTGAAAGCTCTGAGCGTGGCAGAAGGCTGGGCTAAAGTCGATATTGTAGAAGCTCTGCTTTCTCTGAAGCTTGTACACTTTCATGACATTCTGCTGGCGAGCGGGCTGGACCGTGTTCCCGGCCTGGAAAGCTATGTCGCTATTCCGATCTATCGTGCTGTTCCGCTTGAACAGTACTTGCGTTCCGGCAGGCTGAACAGCCCGCGTCTCTCACAACAGGCTGCATTGATCTTCGCCCAGGTGTTGCAGAATAGTATGACCCCGCCGTCTGCGACTTCTGTGACTGGTGCGGCGACCACTGCTCAATCGCTTCCTGTGATTTTTGAACGCGATCTGTCTGTGCTGGCATCGACGTTGTTTGAAGAAGCCCGCACCAGCCCGTGCTGGCAAAATGTGCTGGCAGTTCATTACTTCGGGCTATTTATGGGTCGTTATTGGAGCGAGATAGCGCGCGGTACGCTGCGAGACCCACGCATCGTTGATGCGATCTCCGTCTGTCTGCCTATGATGAATGAGGTCGAGCGTTGGATGAACGGGCCAGGACGAGATGTGCTGCTGGATACGTTGGCGGACACTGCCGAGGAGACAGAACTCGCCTCGCTGACCCCGTTAATCAAGGTACTGGGAGAGATGCGCGAACCTCGCGCTGTGGCTCCTCTCATGAGCCGCCTGGAGTCGGTACGTCTGCTCACCGACCGCGCACAGGCTCTCGCCCTGGATGCTATCTGTACAGCACTGGGTCGTATCGGCGACCGCCGCGCTACTGTACCGATGCTGCAACTGGTTAATCGTGTTGTTGATGTCGGCAGGCGCATGAGCCATGCCCGGCGACGCGATAATCTGCCGCCGGGCGATGCCGATATCCCCGGTAGTATTGTGTATGCTGCAGTAATACGTGCCTGCGGCCTGATGGCCGATCCTCATGCTCTTGATAGCTCGCTGCGGGCTATCCGCGACTTTGACCCCTATGTCCGTACGCAGGCTGCCGAGGCTCTGAAGCGCATCGACCCCACCGGGCAGGATATCCGCAGCCGGCAGGCAGCACGCGAAGCACTCGCCGATCCACGCGAATCCGTTGTGCGCGCTGCGCTACAACTTGTCGTGCAGTACCGCGATTTTGAAGCGCTGACCCTGGTACACCAGGTCAGCAGCGCACATCCTACACTCGCTCAGGCTGTTTTTGACACCCTGCGCCAACTCGGACAGTAGCATCGGGGGGTCAGTATTCGCTCTGACCCCCCCTCTCTATAGCACCTTTTTCCCATCGCCGCACGCCTGTTACAGTAATTTTAGTATACTATCTACAGAATACTATCTTTCAGAGAACTTATCGCAAAACCTTATCGAGGGAATTTTGGATGAATATGCTGGTGGGGAGAACTCTTGGTGGCTACAGACTCGTGCGGCTCATCGAGAGTGGTGGTATGGGTGATATCTACCTGGCTCAACATGCTCGTATAGGAAGAAAAGTGGCAATTAAAGTTATCTGCGGTGATTTACGCTCGGCTGTGGATTCGCCTGAGGGCAAACAGGCTGCATTGCGTTTCGAGCGTGAAGCGCGTGCCGTCGCGGAGTTGGAGCACGAACATATTCTGCCACTCTATCATTTTGGCGAGGAGGTGCTTGAACCCGGCGGTCCCCCCATTACTTACCTGGTCATGCCCTATCTTTCTGAAGGCTCGCTCTGGAACTGGCTTCAGCGGCGCACGCAGCAATTCGGCTTTGGCTGGCCTATTGCTGCGGAAGAAGCTGGCTATTATCTTTTGCAGGCCGCTGCTGCTCTTCAGTATGCCCATGAGCATGGTATTATTCACCGCGATATCAAGCCGACGAATTTCCTCATTCGTGTCGAGCGTAGCATTCCCAGAAATGGGCAACAGAGCTACCTGGCGCCCATCTTTCCGCATGGTCGGCCACACCTGTTGCTGGCCGATTTCGGTCTGGCCGCCTTTTATCGCAGCGGACGCTCACTGCACCGCTCTGTGGGGACGCCGCTCTACATGGCCCCGGAGCAATTCGATGATCCGACGCTGGTCACTTCGGTGCATGTCGGGCCATCCGCCGATCAGTATGCTCTGGCAGTCATGATGTACCAGTTGCTCACCGGACGCGCAGTCTTTGAGGGAACGGCGGCACAGTTACTCTATCATCACCATCATACCCCGCCAACGCCACCGTGTACGCTCAATCCTTCACTACCGCCAGGACTGAACGAGGTCTTCCTGCGCGCGCTGGCGAAAAAACCGGAGCAGCGCTATCCCACCATCCTCGAATTCGCTCAGGCATATGATGAGGTGCTACAGGCATGGCTACGTGCTCGCTCGATCATCCCTTCGACATCAGAACGCGGGCGTGCCGCCCGCTCACAAAATGCCACCGGGGCAGTAAAAAAGCCTGTTTCTGTTCCCGTTCAGCGGCAGGATGCCACCGCGACTGCCGCGTTGCCAGCAGTTGAGAAAACGACAAAAACCACACGCAGCGAGCGAGCGCAGCCTGAGCAGGCAGCTTCTCCTTCAGAGGCGATCAAAGTACAGCCTCCTAAAGAAGTGAGTGTGCTGCTCTCCGCAGCGGTCGCGCAGGTGGCAACGCCAGAACGGCAGTCACCACCTGCGCCTGCCGAGCGCGGACAGGGAGCGCAGCCTGAAGCGCAGCCGGGGGAAGGTGTCGATCAGGCCGCAGTATCTATTTCCCGTTCGACCTTCATCAGCTTGCAAAATAAGCTGAAATCCATCCAGTTCATTACACGGCACTCTACTGCGCTCGTCATTGCTATGATCAGTTCCGTCTTCTTGCTGCTGCTGGTGATCAGCCTGCTGGTGGCTGTGGTTTTTTTCTGGCGTGTGCGCTGAGCAGCTCGCAGGAGTTATTCTTGGTCACGAAGGGATGACCGGCAGCGTAATGTACGATGGATGCTCGGCATCGTGCAGGATTGTCTGCTGCGCTACCACTCCTTCGTCCTCCCTCTCGGAGCCGAACTCTTTCCCTGTATTCAGGTTGCGGTCCCAGCGCGGGAAGTTGCTGCTGGTAATATCCAGGCGGATGCGATGTCCTTTCTTGAAGAGATTGCTGGTGGCCCAGAGATCAATCTCGTACTCGTAGGCTCGTCCCGGCTCGATCAGTGATGGGGCTTCTCCGCGCGCAAAGTTGCGGTAGCGAGCGCGAACGATGCCATCGGTCAGATTACGCGCGTAGCCGTCGGGGTGTACGTCAACCAGTCGCGCAACAAAGTCAGTATCGGGCGCGCTCGATGTGGCCCACAGGTGAACGGTGATGGGGCCTGTCACTTCGATATCTTGATCCAGAGGCGGCGTGCTGTAGACCAGGACGTCTTCGCGCTGCTCGATTGACCGCTGATCGTAGGGACCGCCGGGGAACTCCGGCGCCATGAGCAGAGCGCCGCCGCGTGTGATGACCGGGTTGGCCGGGTCGTAGTGATACTGGTCGACAGGCTCTTCCTGCGGCGCTGCAAGGCTAAGTGCGCCATCACCGTTGAGCGTATTGGCATGCCCACCGCTGTGCAGGTAGTAGCGCGTCTCTACGGCGCGTGAGAGTGGCCACTCGTTTTCGCTGCGCCAGGTGTTCGCACCCATCACAAATAACTTGATCGGCGGTTCCTGCGTGATGCCGTTCTCAATGCCCTTGAGCCAGTGGTCGAACCAGCGCAGTTGCAGGCTCATCAGATCAATTTGCAGGTCGATGAACGCGGCAGTCGCGGCAAAACCAAAGCACATCTCGCCAATGGGATTCATCATTCCCGTGTGTGTCCAGGGGCCAATCAGCAGCTTGCTCTGTCGTGCTTCGGGTGTGCTGCCATGCTCGCGCAGAATCTTGAAGTTCTCAATAGTATCTTTGAGACAGATATCGTACCAACCGCCAATGTTAAAGGCTGGGACCTGCACATGCTCATGTTTGCCGAGAATGGTCATGAAGTCGGCGTAGGAGCGATCCATCGGGTGCTCAACAGTCTCAAAAAATGCCGGGGCGATATCGTTGCGTTTGAAAGGGGCGAACTCTTTGAGCGGCAGCGATGAGTAGCCCTGCGTTCCTATCGCGTCCAGATCTTTCACCCATGTGACAAGCGCCTGCCTGAAGTGGCTCGGGTCAGGATCGTTCTGATAGCGGCGCATCAGTACGTTCAGTCCTTGCCGCAAATGCCAGTCGGCTGTGAGTCCCAGTTCCAATGCCCCCCCCCGATACAGCACGCCATTAAACGGGTCATTCCAGGTCACGACGGGGACGATTGCCTTGAGCGCCGGGGGACTCTGTGTGGCGGCGGACCACTGCGTAAAGCCGAAATATGAGGCTCCATACATGCCGACTATGCCGTTGCTGTAATGCAGCTTCGCGGCCCATGCGACGGTATCCGCGCCGTCCAGCGCCTCGTTACGCATGGGGTCCCACTCGCCCCCAGAAGCAAAACGCCCGCGCGTGTCCTGGATGATCACCACATAGCCACGTCGCACCGCCTGCACAGGATCAAGCACGAACGTTGCGGCAGGCAGGTCCTTGCCGTACGGCAGGCGCGTCAGTAGCACGGGCCATTTGCCTTCTTCAGCCGGGCGATAGACGTTCGCCCGCAGAATCGTGCCATCTCTCATCCTGGCAGGGACATCAAAATCGACAGCAATCTGGTGTTCTAACTGCGTTGCCATGATAGCCTCTCCTTACAGACAGCAAATTGAGTCAATGCTCTTATGGCTATGATACAACGCGCAAATGAGATCGTGCCATAAGTGGAGCGAGATGGGGACCACAGAAAACCTTGCTCCTCTACGAATGCCCTATCCCGCTTCGCTCAACTGTGGTACAATGGCGAGGAGATTGAGAGAACCGGGAGTGTGGCGATGCTGGAACATAAAAGCGATTTACTGGCAGGATTGAACGAGGCACAACGACAGGCCGTGACGACAACACAGGGAGCGGTGCTTATTCTGGCGGGGCCGGGCAGCGGCAAAACGCGCGTGATCACTCACCGCATTGCTTACCTTGTGCAGCATGAGCATATTTTACCCTGGCATATCCTGGCCGTGACCTTTACCAACAAAGCGGCCAGGGAGATGCGCGAACGCCTGGAAAAGTTAGTCGGGGCCAGCGAGGCAAAGGAGATGACCATTGGCACCTTTCACGCCATCTGCGCCCGCGTCCTGCGTACA
This sequence comes from Ktedonobacteraceae bacterium, assembly GCA_014896635.1. The sequence continues at coordinate 14,443 of JADBKA010000062.1, read as the reverse complement.
GAAGCCGATTCGCTCCTGCCTCTTGGCCTGAACCGTTCCTTTGTCATCTTCGATACCGATGACCAGGCGACGTTGATCAAACAGGCCATCAAAGAACTGAACCTGGACGAAAAGCTCTATCGCCCTTCCACCATTCTCGGTCATATTTCGCGCGCCAAGAACGAAATGCTCAATCCTGACCAGATGGCCGAACGCGCCAGCAAATACAGCGAAGAGGTGGCGGCGCGCGTCTACAAAGTCTATCAGAAACTGCTGCGCAGTAATAACGGCGTCGATTTCGACGACCTGCTGATGCTGACCGAGCAGCTCTGGCGGCGCGAACCCGATGTGCTGGCGCGCTACCAGCGCCGCTGGCAGTATCTGCACGTCGATGAGTTCCAGGACTGCAACCTGCCACAGTACAAACTGATCCGCCTGCTGGCTTATGGCACGCTGGATCGTCACGAGGGTCTGGGGAATGTCTGTGTGGTCGGCGACGATGACCAGATGATCTACTCCTGGCGCGGCGCCAGTGCCGAAAACGTACTGCACTTTGAAGAGGATTTTCCACGTAGCAAGCTGATCATTCTCGATCAGAACTATCGCTCGACACAGACCATCCTTGACGCCGCCCAGCACATCGTGCGACGCAACCGCATGCGCAAGGACAAGCAGCTCTGGACAACACGCGGCACCGGCCCGAAGATCATCGTCCATACCGCTCTGGACGAAGAGGAAGAAGGCAACTATACGGCTCAGGAAGTGCGCCTGATGCAGGCGCGCGGCGAAATCAGCAGCCTGGGCGACATCGCCGTAATGTATCGCACCAACGCGCAGTCCCGCGCGCTCGAAGAACAGTTCATCCGCTGGAACATCCCGTACAAGGTCGTCGGCAGCCGCAAGTTCTACGAACGCAAGGAAATCAAGGATATGCTGGCCTACCTGCGCCTGCTCGCCAATCCCGACGATAATCTGAGCCTGGCGCGTATCATCAACGTGCCGAATCGCAAAATCGGTCCGAAGACGTTCGGCGAATTGCAAAAGTGGGCCGGGCAGCAGAACATTTCACTGTTTGCCGCTATCAGGCATATCGAGGAACATCCCACGCTCGGCAAGGCGGCAAAAACGGCGCTGAACGCCTTCGGTAAGCTGATCGAGGATCTCAGCGCCGCCTTTGACGAGCTGAACCTGCCCGAATTGCTGGACCGCATCCTCGAACGCAGCGGCTACGGTCCCGAACTGCGCGCGACGATGGACCAGCAGCTTGATCGCTGGGCGAACGTCCAGGAGTTGCGCCGCGTGGCCGAGGACTACTCTGAGATCGAGACGCGGGTCGCGCTCGAACTTTACCTGGAGAATGTGGCCCTGGTCGGCGGGGCCGATATGGCCCAGACCAGTGAGGATGGCGCACTCATCACCGAAGAAAATAAGGACGCGGTGACACTGATCACGCTGCATGCCGCGAAAGGGCTGGAATTCCCCGTCGTCTTTATCGTCGGCATGGACGAAGGTTCCCTGCCGCACGCGCGCTCGCTTTCCCTGCCGCAGCAACTGGAAGAGGAGCGCCGCCTGGCCTACGTCGGTATCACCCGCGCCATGCAGCGCCTCTATCTTGTGCGCGCTCGCCGCCGCTCGCTGTTCGGCGAGACGCAATATACCGAGCCGTCGCGCTTCCTCGATGATATCCCGCAACACCTGGTCACACGCAAAGGCATCGGTGCAGAGGGCGGTACAGTCAGCATGCAGCGGGTAGAGCCACAGGACGACTTCAATCAAGATCCCTACAATGCGCGCGACTTCGGTAGAGTCTTCGGCAGCGGCACTTCTGCGCGCAGCGGTACGTCTTCCACGCCATCCAGGCGCTCGACCGGCGCGAGTTCTTCTTCTGTGACTCCTTCACCCACGCCATCATCACCTGCGCCGCGCGCTCCTCGCTCGCAAGAAGCACAGTTCAAGGCTGGCGACCACGTGCGTCACAACATCTTTGGTGAGGGGATCGTGCTCAAAAGCGAAATGGAAGAGACTACCGAGTTCGTCGAGGTCCAGTTCAAAGGCCAGTTCGGCAAAAAACGCCTGAGCATGGATTTCGCAAAGCTGGAGAAGCTCTAAGATCCCTATTCCATTGCATGCCGTCGCATCAGAAGACGCTTTCCCACCTCAACAAGACCGAGATAGGTCACCACTACTCCCACCAGGAAGAGGAAGTACAATGGCGGCAGCGGCACAAAGCCAAGCAGGCCAGCAAGTGGCGTGAATGGCAGCGCGACGCCGATACAGACGATCAACGAGATCGTGATGGCAAGCGGACGGCTGGGACGGCTGCGCAAAGGATTGCCAGCAGTGCGAATGATGAAGAGTACCAGCGTCTGCGTTGCCAGCGACTCCACGAACCAGCCGGTGTGAAACAGCGGCTCGGACGCATGGAAAACTGCCAGCATGACAAAAAAGGTCAGGAAGTCGTAAATCGAGCTAATCGGTCCAATGAAGAGCATGAAATCGCGGATGAGCCTGATGTTCCAGCGCTGCGGCTTCCGTACGAAACTCGGATCGACATTATCGGTCGGAATCGTGACCTGAGAGAGGTCGTAGAGAAAGTTATTGAGCAGGATCTGCGTCGGCAGCATGGGCAAAAACGGCAGAAAGAGAAAAGCGCCAGCCATACTGAACATATTGCCGAAGTTGGAACTCGTTCCCATCAGCAGGTACTTGATGACATTGCCAAAAGCCTTGCGTCCCTCAATGATACCATCGTGCAGTACCTGTAAGCTCTGCTCCAGCAGGATAATCGCGGCAGCTTCTTTGGCAACTTCCACTCCATCGGCAACGGAGATCCCGACGTCGGCAGCGTGCAGCGAAGGTGCGTCGTTGATGCCGTCCCCAAGAAATCCTACGACATGATGGCGACTTTTCAAGGCCATGATGATACGATTTTTCTGCGCAGGCGAGACGCGCGCGAAAATCTGTACCTGCTCGGCCAGCGAGGCGAGCGCGGAATCGCTCATATGCTCAAGTTCGCTGCCAAGCACGATGCGGCTGCCGTCCAGGCCCACCTCTGAACAGACGTGGCGCGCCACCAGTTCGTTGTCCCCGGTCAGAATCTTGACCTGTACACCATCGCGGCGCAGAGCTTGCAGCGCCTCTGCCACCCCCTCTTTCGGCGGATCAGCAAAAGCCAGGAAGCCGAGCAATATCAAATCCTGCTCATCCTTGCGATGATAGCTCGCCTGCTTCGGCATGGGACGATAGGCTACTGCTAGCAACCTGAAACCCTCTGCACTGAGACGTTGATAGGTGCTCTTGCACCATTCGTGTGCAGCGCCATCCAGCGGTTGCTGCGTCCCATCCACCTCATAATGCGAGCAGACCTGCAACACGCTTTCAGGCGCGCCTTTCGTGATCAACAACGCTCTCGCTTCCCCACCGTCAGCCGTCTGTGCAACGACTACCGAGAGCCTGCGCCTTTCAAAATCAAACGGTATCTCACCTAGCTTGACGTAACTGCTGACATCGAGGCGCTCATGCTGCAAAATGGCGGCGTCAAACGGACTCTTGATGCCGGTCTCAAAGAAACTGTTGAGGTAAGCGAAAAGCAGGATACGTTCGGATGGCTGCTCGCGCAGGTCAAGATGCCGGATGAGCGCCGTCTGCCCGGTGGTCAATGTTCCGGTTTTATCGCTGCACAGGACATCAATACTGCCGAAATTTTGGATTGACTCCAGGTGTTTGACAATCACCTTGCGTTTCGCCATGCGCAGAGCGCCCTGACCCAGGGTCACAGTTGTGATCATGGGCAGGAATTCCGGCGTCAGGCCAACGGCGAGAGAAATGGCGAAGAGCACCGCTTCGAGGATGGCTGCCTGGTTGAGACGGCCATGCTGCACAAAAAATACGCGGGCAATCGCAATCAGCAAGATGAAGAAGACGAGGAAAAAAACGGTCTGCATGATCAGAAAGCTGAAATGCTTGATTCCTCGTTCAAATTCAGTTTCGGGGGGACGCCGCGCCAGGTGTAGAGCGATATCGCCAAAAGCTGTGCGCTGGCCAGTGGCAACCACGAGTGCAGTTGCCGTGCCGCTGACGACTGAGGCGCCGAGAAAGATGCTGTTGCTGGCTTCAGCCAGATTATCGGATGGCTCTTCCCCTTCGTTTGCCACTTTTTCGACAGGCATGGACTCGCCGGTCAGGGCGGCCTGCTGCACGTGCAGGTCGGTGGCCTGCAAGAGGCGTGCATCGGCGGGGATCAGGTCGCCCGCCTGCAAACGAATCACATCGCCCGGCACGAGTTCGCGGCGCGGCACTTCCTGCCATGCGCCATCACGCAAAACATTGGCGGTGAGCGCCACGCCGGCGCGCAGTTGCTCAACGGCCCGCTGCGAGCGCGAGGTCTGAAAATAATTGAGTAGCAGGCTGAGCAGTACGATACTGTCGATGATCACAGCGCTGATCACATCACCTAAAAGCGCGGAAATGAAGCTGGCGATGAGCAGAATCGCAACAAGCGGATTGAGGAACAGGCGCAAGAACTGCACGATGCCGGGCAGGTGCCGCACGCTGACCGGCTCGTTGAAGCCGGCTTCGGCCAGGCGCCGCTGCGCTTCCTGTCCGCTCAAACCCTGTTCTGAACTGCGCACCTGCGCGAAAAGATCGCGCAACGACGCCTGCTGCATGCTCTGTGCTGCGCTCGCCGATTGCTGAACGCCCTGCGCGGTACTGGATGCTGGCATACACTCTTCTCCTTGCTATAGAGACGCCTGGCTGTTCCTTCTCGAAGAAGAGAACAGCCCACTTTCCAGTTTACGCCGCGCATTTGCGAGAAAGCAAATCAGCGCTGCTCCTTTGCTACATGATCGTGGATTGCTGCATTATCTCTTGCTTGATGGTGGGCTGCATCTCATCCTCCCCAACCATGCCCGATGTGATGGAGCTGTTTCTCGACCCAGAAAGCGGAGCAGAATCTCATCGCTGCAAGACGTAGCTGCCCGGTGCATCGCCGAGCGGGGGATAGCCGCGCGCGGGAGCGCCCATCGGCGGTGGCTCTGTCTGCCCACTTGAATGTTCGGCCAGCCACCGCTGCCAGGCCGGCCACCACGAGCCTTCGTAGGTAGGAGCCGCCGCCTGCCAGTCGTCGGCATCGACGTAGGGCGTATCAGCCAGGCGCGTCGAGCACTGGTAAGTACGGCGGGGGTGGCCCGGCTCGCTGACAATGCCGACACAGAAAGCGCCCGCCGTCTAACAAACTGATCACAGGCGATGCAGGGCCATTTGCGCAATGCTCTCTCGCGCGGTTGGAGTAGAGGCGTCATACCTTCAGCGCCTCTAACTTCTCACTTTTAGCCAAAGAGAACACTGCCCAGATATCGGCATGTAAGCGGTCCATCTCTTCTTCTGGAGACTGCTGCTTTTTCAACATCTCTCGCTCAACGATCCGATCAATATCAAAAATGATAATCTTATGCCCTCTATCATCATCTATTTTAGGATCGCCTAATGTGATGATCAGGATATTTTCAGTATCTATGTGTATTTCTTCTCGTAAAAGAAAACCTGGTTTTGATCGAAGAATACCAATCGGTATATAATCGTTTGCTACGAACCACTCATCTAATCTATCTTGTTCCGTTTCTTTTTCTATTCGATTGATGTAACGTAGTCCAATACGATGAATAGCTTCTGGCTGTAACACTTCGTCAACCCACTGCCAGGCTGCCAACACATCACGGCGCATCACTTCCCATCCCTGATAAGGTGCAAGCGTACTGATACTGAGGGAATTCTCAGCCAGTTGAAGGATGAGAGGGCGAGTAGCATGCTTGAAACGGACTTTCTGCCGCTGCGGCAAAAATTTTGTGCCTGTACCCAGTGGCCCGAACTCAAATTGCAGGCCCATTTCAAGTACCGGCTCCATTTCTGGATATTCGTTCTGTATATGCTTGAAAATTTCGCCTGGAAAAGATGGTTTCCACTCCCTGTCCTGGGGTAGCCTGAAATGTATATCACATACCGCCTCGGTAATAGTTGGATTAGGATATGTTGGATGGTTATTTATCATGTTCCTCTCCGATTACACACATCTGCGAGACCAGTCCCACTACATTAAAGAACGGGTTTCCCGCTTTGATTATATTACATTCCTCTTTCCACCGAGCAAGATACTTCAACAGTCACTTTTGCCACTTCCGCTGAGAGTTGTTGAGATGGGGAGCGAGGACGTATCGTCAGCGGCGGGGTGGGAGTCAGCGTTTTCCGGCGGAGTGTGGGCTGTGCTGATGGCCTGGGCAGTCCGGGCAGCCTGCTCCGCTGCGCGTTTCGCTTTCCGACTGGCTGCCGCCGCCTGGGCGGACGCGCGCCGTCGTTCGCGTACAAGCGCCTGGTGTTCGCTGCGCCAGCCTTCGATGTCGGCAGGCGTCAGAGAGAGAACAGCTCGCCGGTCGTAGATGGGGTACGCCCGCTCGCTGCCGGCTTTACGGAAGTTGCCATAGCCGACGATGGGTAGCTTCTGTTCGTCCGTCCAGCGTTTGCGCTCGGTCGTCGTGCAGTTGAGCAGCGTTTCGAGTTCGTAAAGTGGCACGCCCAGTTCAAAGGCGAAGATTTCAAAGAGCAAGGCTTTAGCGGTTTTGTCTGTTTCCATATACGCTGAGAGGTGTTGTACGAGATTGGTCTTGATCTCGCGCGAGCTGGCGGGCAGTTTGAGAAAGGTCAGGAAGGCACCCAGTTGTTCTTTGGTGAGCAGATCGGGCCAGGACTCAGGCAGCACCACCGTTTCGGCTAGCTCTGGACAGCTTATCGGCTGGCCCGGCGCGCCCAGGCGCTCAATAGTCTTCAGCCATGCGGGCTTGTGTGCTTCCTTGCGCGCTTCTTCCAGTTCGCGCTGCCGCGCTTCGTAGGCTTTGCGACTTGCAGCGAGCTGTGCCTCGTATTCTGCCAGGATGTCGGGCCACAACGTCATAAAATCCTGAACCGCTCTGGGAACATCTTCCTGTGGGATCTGGTGTAGCTCAAGCACATCCTCGCGCCGGGAGAGCGTGAAGGCGTTGCGGGATGTTGTCTTTGCATTGGCGCTGTATTGCTCTGCGAACGCTATCAATCGCTGCTGTAGCTCGCCAGTAGGTAGAAAGGTGGGGACAGGCGCGCCATCGAAGAGTTTGCCCTGTTTCTCAAACGCGCGGCGAACCGTCCCCAGATCAATAGAGATGCTGGCGAACTGCGATTCCGTTTCCTGCACACTGATGAACGGGCGCGTATTTTTCTTGCAGCGGCTCTGCACGAGTATCATGACCTGGTTACTGACCTGTGAACCGAGCAGCAGGTAGCCGCGCTGCCATGCCTGCTCGGCCAGCGCGTTCTCAAGTTTGCGCTGCTGGGCTTTGATCTGTTTGCGTGTGAGTTGCTGTTGTTGAGGGATAGTGGAAGCGGCCTGCACTTCTCTCTGCCAGATTTCCCAGATCTCTTTATGGAGCGGCTCTCGTGCGCCGTTGTTGAGCCAGGCAGTCAGCGTACGAAACCACTGCTGCCCTGTTGGAGGACCCGGCTGGCTCTCATCCTGGGCATCCCGCCGGCAGACCTGAAAAGCCAGCTCGGTGATGAGGTCAAACTGCTTGATCGGTAGAGTGATGAGCCGCTGCTGGAGAGCCGCCACGTCGGTACACACGAACTCGCCGTCCAGGTCGGCGAAGCCTTCGACTTCCCACCAGGCTGTGTAGGTCGCGTAGAGCAGGTCTGAATGTGATGAGCGTATTTTGTAGCCCAGCAGCAGGCAGAGATCGTCCAGTAATTCATCTATTGCTAGATCCTCTTCGCCGATCATGCGCTCAAGCCAGGACAGGAACAGCCTGTTGAGTTGTTCGTTATCGTACTGCAAGAGTGCGGCGCGACACTGGTGCAGCAATCTCTCCGTTTCCGGCTTCATAGTGCTTGCGGCGGCAAACCCGTAGTATGCATGCTTGCCAATGTCGGTATGCTTGCAAGGATGCTGCCGCTCTCCTTTTCTCTTACCTTACGGGGTGAGTGTAGCATAGAGCCTGCTACCGGCGCAAGAGAAGGGGAATTTTCAAAAGCTCTTTTGCCCGGCAAAAAAGCAAGATCGGAGAAGATTTTTTGCTCATGAGCAACGATAATCGGGAGAGAACGCGGTTCTTATTCCGCTCAACACAAGGAGGAGTATAGCCTATGGCATCGGCAACGGTGATCCTGCCAGCCATCTTGCGCGAGAAGGCAGGCAATCAGAAGCGTGTCGAAGTAGGATGCGGGACGGTGCGTGAGATTATCGCGGAGCTTGAGCGGCGCTTTCCCGGCATGCAGTTCAGCCTCTGCTATGAAACGGGCGAACTGCGTCCCTATGTCAATATCTACCTCGAACGTGAAAATATCCGTAGCTTGCAGGGACTGGAGACGCCTGTCCAGGCCGGAGCCAGCGTTCGCATTCTCCCTTCGGTTGCCGGTGGGTAATCTACCACAAATTAAGCAGAGCAAAGGAGTTTGTTTATGGTACAACACACCTATCCACAGGGAACGCTCGTCCTGGCTGTAGGAACGAAGCGCGGCCTTTTTTTGCTCAGCACACAGGATCGTGTGCGCTGGAATGTCGAAAATACAACATTAAACGGTACGCGCGTCTTCTATGCAGTTTTTGATCAACGCGCCGGTTATCGCCTGTTTGCCACTGACAACGGCGACTTTTTTGGTACGTTTCTGCGCTATAGCGACGATTTTGGGCAGACGTGGCAGGAGCCGCGCCAGGATATCCAGTTTTCACAGGAGAGCGGGCTGAAACTGCAAAACATCTGGTATATCGAGCCGGGGCGGGCCGAAGAGCCGGGCATGGTGTACGCGGGCGTCGATCCGGCCAGCCTCTGGATCAGCGGCGACGGAGGCGAAACCTGGGAGCCGAACGAGGCGCTACTCAGGCATCCCACGCGGGAGCAGTGGGGACCGGGCGCGGGTGGCTTATGCCTGCACTCCATCGTTGTCGATTATAGCAACGCCGCCAGGATGTGGGTCGGTATCTCGGCGGTTGGCTGCCTGCGGACGGATGACGAGGGCCGGCACTGGACCTTCGCTAACAAAAATACGCGCGCCGATTTCCAGCCTGAGCGCTATCCCGAATTTGGGCAATGCATCCATCGCCTGCTCCAGCATCCGACGAAGCCCGACGTGCTCTATCAACAGAATCACTGTGGTGTCTACAAGAGTCTGAATGCCGGCGAGGACTGGCAGGATATTCGTGGCAACCTGCCTTCTGATTTCGGCTTTCCTCTGGGGATTGATCCTCACAATCCTGATACCCTGTTTGTGGTCAGCGAGACGGAAGGACGCCACAATTTCGGCAAGCAATTTACGGTTTATCGCACAGAAAATGCGGGAGAGAGCTGGGAGCCGATGACAAAGGGTCTGCCAGCGGGAGATGGTGTGAGGCTGGGCGTCCTGCGTCACGGGCTGTGTACAGATCAACTGAATCCCTGCGGCGTCTATGTCGGCACAAATACCGGCCAGCTTTTCGCCAGCAATGATCGCGGCGAGAACTGGCGACTGATCGCGGATTTCCTGCCGAGCATCTATTCGGTAAGCGCGACTGTGATCGAATAAGGATCGGGACTCTAGTCTGACCAGGGCGGGGGCAAGCCCCGCCCCTACCTCTACTCCACCGTTACCGATTTCGCCAGGTTGCGCGGCTGATCAACATTGCAACCGCGCGCCACAGCGACGTGATAGGCGAAGAGCTGCAACGGCACAATCGCCAGCAGCGGACTGAGCACTTCGAGCGTCGCCGGGACATACAGCACATCGTGGGCATGCTGGCGAATCTTCTCGTCGCCCTCGGTCGCTACAACGATGACATGTGCATCACGCGCCCGCACTTCCTGAATGTTGCTCACAACCTTCTCATAGACGTGCGAGGCCGTAGCAACACCGACCAGTGGCGTATCGGGATCGAGCAGCGCGATAGAACCATGCTTGAGTTCGCCCGCCGGAAAGCCCTCCGCGTGAATGTAAGAGATTTCCTTGAGCTTGAGCGCACCTTCCAGCGCCGTCGGGTAGCCGACACCACGTCCCACAAACATCATACTGCTGACCTTCGCCATGCGCTTCGCCAGCGGCTCGATCACGTCCTCGGCGCTGGCCGCGTGATCAAGAATACGCTGGATTTGCTCCGGCAATTGCTCCATGCCCATCAAAATGACGCTTGCCTCCTCCGGCGTGAGCTGCCCACGCATCTGCGCGAGATAGAGGCCGAGCAGGTAGAGCACGCAGACCGAACTGACAAACGTCTTGGTGGCAACAACACAGATCTCCGGTCCCGCTTGCAGGTAGAGCGTGGCATCGGCCAGCCGCGTAATGGCGCTGGCGACGACATTGGTGATGGCGATAACTGGCGCGCCGTGCTCGCGTGCCTGGCGAATGCCGACCAGCGTGTCCAGTGTCTCGCCCGACTGCGTAACGGCGATGCAGAGCGTCTCCGGCCCGACTATCGGATCGCAGTAGCGAAACTCCGAGGCGGTGATCGCCTCGACCGGGATGCGCGCCCACTTCTCGAAGGCATATTTCGCCAGCAGGCCGGCGTGATAGGATGTGCCGCAAGCTACGATGATGATGCGCTTCACCTGCTCCAGCAGTCCCTTCTGGCGCATCGGCTCCAGTTCGGTCAGATCGAGCTTGCCGGAGTGGACACGGCCAAGCAGCGCGCGCCGAATAGCTTCTGGCTGCTCGTTGATCTCTTTGAGCGCGAAATGCGGGTAGCCGCCTTTTTCCGCCGCCTCGATATCCCAGTCAATCGTGAGAGGAGCGCGCTCAACCGGCGTACCATCGAGCTTTGTGATGACCACGCTGCCAGGACGCAGCGTAACGACCTCTTCCTCTTCGAGGATGAGCATACGGCGAGTATGCTTGAGAATGGCGGGGATGTCCGAGGCAAGATACTGCTGCTGCTCGCCCAGACCAACAATCAGCGGACTGCTGTGCCGCGCGCCGACCAGCACATCGGGATGCTCTTTGCTGACCACCGCGACGGCATAGGTGCCGTGAACACGCCGCAACGCCATGCGTACTGCCTCGGTCAGATCGTGCTGCGCCTCCTGGAAGTAGTAGCGCTCGACGAGGTGGGCGAGCACCTCGGTATCTGTCTCGGAGCGGAAGCTGTGGCCGAGTTGCTCCAGTTCTCTACGCAACTCGGCATAATTCTCGACGATGCCATTATGTACAACCGTCAATGTACCAGTGCTGTCGGGATGAGGATGAGCGTTATTATCGCTCGGACGACCATGCGTGGCCCAGCGCGTGTGTCCGATGCCGAGCGTACCATCGCCGGGATGCGAACCGTTCAGGACGGTAGCAACGAGATTGGCGATTTTGCCTGCGCGGCGGTGAAGTTCGAGCGAACCATTAGAGGTCAATACTGCGATGCCGGCTGAATCGTAGCCGCGATACTCAAGCCTGGTCAGGCCATCAAGCAATAAAGAAGTAACATCGATTCCTTCGGAACCAACGTAGCCGATGATACCGCACATGTGGACGGGTACCCTTTCTGTCCTTTTTTTGTAGTTAAAAGCCTGGCTTACGCCATCAAATGAAGGTGAAAGACATGCTGTAACTACATCACCGGGTGCGCTTTGTCCCGCCCGTTACCGGACGTCTTTGGACGCACCCTTCTCAGGAGCGTGAACACCCCTGGAGGCTCCCCGCTGATAGACTCCGAACAGCCTCCACCTCGTCAACCGTGACCCCTCCTGTGGCCCGGCCCATGCGCTACTAGACGCGACAACAACCAGATTTATAGACGGAGTATAACATATCAATGGTTACAATCGAGTGTCACACCGGTTGAGATTGCGTGAACAGGTTGCCCGCCTCTGCTCTCTATTATCGGCCTGCCGGAGAGATGGTAAAGACGAGGGACCAGAGGACACAGCAGAATCCCCGAAAAACTCCTTTTTTCTCTTTTTGAAGTGATCATCAAAACAGCGGAATCTTCATGGTCGTCGAGAGCCAGGCATAGAGTATGACCAGCTTGAGCGCGTTACTCAATCCATGCACGATGACGGAAGCCCAGAGTGACTTGCTGCGTTCGTAGGCGTAGACATTGAAGAGTCCGAGCACAAATGCCGTAGCGCCTACCAGCAGATCCAGGTGGACAACGGCGAAGATCAATGCGCTGGCGAAGGCCGCGATCCAGACGCCGAAATGGCTGCGCAGGTAGTTGTAGTAGACGCCTCTGAAGAGCAGTTCCTCAACGAACGGCACGGCCAGGCCGCCGAGCAGCACGAATAGCACAATACCAGCCCACGAGAGGTCCTCTGGCGCCAGCGCCGGCAACTGTGGATTGGTAAGCGGCTGTCCTGCTAAGAACGCCACAAGGAACGCCACAAGGTAGCTTGCCAGGCTGCCTGCCACCATGACCAGCAGTGCCAGGCCAATCGCGCCGGTGATCCATCGTGGTGTCAGCAGACGAAACCCTATCTGACTCCAGCTCAGACGTCTGAGGCGCATAACCAGCCAGACGCCGATAAACAACGCGACAAACTCCGCTGCAAAAGCGATAAGGCTGATGGCGAGCGTGGGCTTTGTCGGTATCGGCTGTGCTGAATTGAATAGGCTCAGTAAAGCGCCACCGCCGAACAGACCGGCGAACAGCAGTACGAGGCTGATTACCGTGATGATCAGAACGTCGCTCAGCTTCCAGATTCTGCTTTCTGGTGCTTCTGGTGTAGCCGGTGCTACAGGTACTATCTCTGGCATCTGTGGTACCGGCTGCTCTATCACTGGTTTATCAGTATCGGGGAATTCCGAATGTGATTGTCCTGCTTTATCTACGCCAGACAGTTCTGTATTGTGTGAAAGATTCGGATAATCCATGAACCCGGTTCTTCTTTCTTCTCTTCATCTTTAACGCTGACATCTTTCTATTTATAGTTCCGAAAAGCATAGCGTTCCATTGACCGCTTGTTTTCGTTTATGCGCGAAGGCGCACTGGCCGAACTACCACGGCCTCTCCTCCATCGGCAAAAGCGTTAGGAGCTACTTTTCGTATGATGTTGGCGCTGCCATTGACATCAGCATTGATGAACCGCCCATCGGAAGCACGGAAGAGGCCACGTTTTACCCGCTTGCCCGCATAGGTTTCGTGTTTGCCTATCGGCTCATGATCGAGAAAACTACACTTGCTGGTGTAGGACTCTTCCGTGATGATGACGCGAATGCCTACCACGTACAGAAACAGGATTGTAAAACAGCCTGGCAGTTCGCCGGCGCTAGAGCGTATCTCGATACCTGTTAGTGATGGGCAAGCGCCTATCGCGTCCGAAAGCGCGCGGCGTGATCTTGACGCCGGGCGCTGCCTGGCGGCGCTTGTACTCGCTGATATCGACCAGGCGCATCACGCGCTCAACCGTTTCGCGCTTGAAGCCCATTGCCAGCATCTCCTCAAAGCTACGATCATCCTCGACATAGGCTTCGATAATGGGGTCCAGTTCTTCATATGGTGGCAGGCTGTCGGTATCTTTCTGGTTGGGGCGTAGTTCGGCGGAAGGCGGCTTCTCGATAATGGACTGCGGGATCAGCGGGCGGTCGCTGATGCTGTTGCGATACACGCAGAGTTCGTAGACCAGCGTTTTCGGCACATCTTTGAGCACGGCAAAGCCGCCGACCATATCGCCGTAGAGCGTGCAGTAGCCGGTTGCCAGCTCGGATTTGTTGCCGGTGGTGAGCACGATGGGGCCGAGGCGGTTGGAAATGGTCATCAGGATGTTGCCGCGAATGCGTGCCTGCAAGTTCTCGGCGGCCAGGCCCGGATATTCGTCGCCGAGCGCCGGGCGCATCATCTTGAGCGAGGTGCGAAAGGTTTCCTCGATGGGAATGCTCAGGTACTCGATGCCCAGATTCTCGGCCAGTTCCTGGGCGTCGGTTTTGCTGCCCTCGGATGAGTAGCCGGAAGGCATGGAGACGCCGAGCACATTTTGCGCGCCGAGGGCATCGACGGCAATAACCGCCGTGAGCGAGGAGTCGATGCCGCCAGAGAGGCCAATCAGCGCCTTCTTGAAGCCGTTTTTGCGTACATAGTCGCCGGTGCCGAGCACCAGAGCCGAGTAGATTTCCTGTAGTCGGCCCATCTTCGGTTCGATGCGCTGTGGAGCGCCCAGCACGGCGTGATTATTCGTCTTCGGGGGAGTGAGCGGGCGCGTATCAACGATGATCTCTGGCACTTCGTCACGATTGACGTGCAGGCGTTCCTGGCGGCGGCGAGGATCGTGCAGGCGGGAGCGGAAGACCGAAGCCGTATCGAGATCGACGATCAGCATATCTTCCTCGAAGGCTTTGCCGCGCGCGATCAGGATGCCCTGCTCGTTGAAGACCATACTGCCGCCGTCGAAGACCAGCTCGTCCTGCCCGCCGACCAGGTTGAGGTAGGCGACAATTACGCCGTTATCGGCTGCCCGCGTGGCGATCATCTCCTCGCGCACAGTCCCTTTGCCCG
>JADBKA010000061.1 GCA_014896635.1 Ktedonobacteraceae bacterium | reverse complement strand
GATAGCAGGTGCTCTCTTCTGTATGTCCTGGTGTGTGCAGTGCAGTAAGGTGCAGTTGTCCGTAGTTAAAGTTGTCTCCTTCCCGTACAGGGGAGAAGGGAAACGACACCCGCTGCTGGGCAGGGAGTACGAGTTCTGCTCCACACCACTCTGCCAGTTCACGCGCGCGCGACAGGTGATCAGCATGAATATGCGTATCGAATACGTGGGTAATGCGCCATGCCTGCTGAGCGGCCAGCTTGAGATAGACCTCGCAGTTAAGTGAAGCATCAATGACGAACGCCTCTACTCCCGCCCCGATCAGGTAAGAGAGACAGCCTTTGCCAGTGCGCCGCACCTGGATCACCCGTACCGTTGTGTCTGCATCTGCGAGAGGCACCTCAGCAGTATTCCAGGCCAGGCTCCACGCCCGCATACCCCCTTCCAGCGAGTATGCTTCAAAGCCTTGCGCGGCAAGCTGCTCTGCTGCCACCAGGCTTGTTTTGCCCGCGCCACATACTGCCACGACAGGACGACCAGGCGGCAGATTGAGAGCAGGGAGGGCTGCGAGTGCGGCGGGATCGTGCGCCCTGAGTGCCTCGTATGCGTCGATATGCAGGCTGCCGGGAATGGCCCATTCTCTACGCTCAGCCGTTGGGCGCACATCCAGAACGGAGACGGGACGGTGCTCATCAAGCCAGCTTCTCAGCGTTTCTACAGAAATCGTCTGCATAGACATCTCCTTTCGTGTTAGACGGCGACCGGCAGGCCGTGCTCTCGCCACTCGACAACACCCTCTTCCAGGCGGCGAACCATGTAGCCATGCGCGCGCAGTAGCGCCACTGCCTCGTCGGCGAAGACACAGTATGGACCGCGACAATAGGCGACAAACTCGCGGTCGCGGGGCAGCTCGGCCAGCCGCGTCTCCAGTTCCTCTACAGGGAGCGAGCGCGCTCCTGGCAAATGGCCCGCCCGGTATTCCTCGGTGGGACGGACGTCAAGCAGCATCACGCGCCCGGCGGCGAGAGCTTCCCGCAGCTCATCAAGCGAGATGAGCGCAAAAGCCCGGCGATCCTGTAAAAAAGTCGTGACGAGCTGCTCGATCTCTGCCAGGTGTGTTTCTCCCACCGCTCGCAGCGAGAGCCAGAGCTGGCTAACGGCCTCGGAGGCCAGGCGATAGTAGATCGAGACACCTGCCCGCCGCGTTTCTACCAGGTGCGCAGCACGCAGAATCTGCAAGTGCCGCGAAGCATTGGCAACAGAGAGGCCAGTCTCCGCCGCTAGCGATTCGACGGTACGTTCGCCCTGCGCCAGTACATCCAGCAATTCGAGCCGATGTCCATGAGAGATCGCTTTCCCGACACGGGCAAATTGTTCGTACAGTAGTGTCTTGAAAGTGCGTTTTGTGTGGGGGTCCATTGTATCTCCTCTCTATTCAACTATTCAATAGAATAGTTGAATAGAGAGCGAAAGTCAAGAGGAACTTTCTGGTGGGTGCGTAATGGCCTCTGAGGAGTTGCACCTCAGAGGCTTTTTTTAAGAGTCAGTAAAGGAAACACCTGGTCCGAAAAAGAAGGCGCCGCCGGAGGCGGGAGAATCGTCGGCTGGCCCGCTGACAGCGAACGAGGCGGCGCTGACCATTTGCTCGCGCAGCGAATGCACCTGGCCGACCATCACCTCTTCCATCGACCCCTGTACCGGGTTAGCGATCCAGCGCATCTTGGAGGAGAGGAAGAGTTCTTTAAGATACGCGAAGGAGAAGCCCTCGGTCAGCCTGCTAATCTGCTCTACGCCTTCTGCTGAGAGTCGCAACCCGGGTTTGAGCGACTCGTTCCACATGGTGATGTAGGCGCGGCGCTCTGGTAGTTCAGGCAGGTCAAAAGGATATTTGCGATCAAAGCGACTGGGTCGATTGAGAATCGAGGGATCGAGGCGCTCAGGATGGTTTGTGGTTGCCAGCGCGACGATGCCGATGTTGGCGGCAAAGCCGTCGAGTTCGTTCAGGAAGAATGAGCGATTTTGCGGCGTGATCAGGGAGTCCAGGTCTTCAAGGATGAGCAAGCATGGCGCGGTTCTGCGTGCGCGGTCGAAGACCTGGCGAATATTGAACTCGTCCGCTCCATGCGTGTGGGGGGAGCGAAAACTTTTGACATAGAGACAGGGCTGGTCGAGCGAATTGATCAGAGCTTTGACGGCATGGGTTTTGCCGTTGCCGGCGGGACCGACGAACAGGATGCCGCGCTTCCAGGGAATATCGTGCTCCTCGTAGATCTCGCGCGAGGCAAAGAACTGTGTCAGATCATTACGAATCTCTTGCTTCAAATCGCCACGTAAGATCAGATTATCAAAGGTCGCGCCTTTAATATCATGGAAGAGATGGACGTCTTTGTACCAGTGGCCGTTATCGAAGACCAGCACTTCGCTGCGAATCTCCATGTTCCACCTGCATGCAGCAGCCAGAAAGGCGCGGGCAATCTCCTCGTTCTCAGCCAGAATCCAGTGATGGGTGGATTGCATATTGAAGCCACTGATATGGAGGACGATCACATCGAGGGTATGGCCCTGCCAGTTGACCTCCAGCCAGGCGTTTTTTACTCTATCCACTGTTTCCTGCTGAGCAGAGGAGTCCGTCCCATTGTCGCCTTGCAACGGGCCTGCGGCCTCGAAAGCCATACCGCCCATCAATGGCATCATGCCGGGCATGCCCATATGCCGCCAGTGCATTAATTGAGGCTCCGGCGCGCGCCAGAAGGTGTTCATTTGATTGACAATAAAGGTTTTGCGTGTCAGCGTGCATTGCCCGGCATCGGCAAAGGACTCGATATCGCAGATCCCATCGCTCTCGATCAGCGCTTTCTCAGGGAACAACGCTGCCAGGTTTTTGCTCATATGGTACTCAATGGCAGTCGGGGGCAGCAGAAGGATATCGGCAATCAGTTGCTCTTTGTACATGGTCACTCCTTGAGATCCTGCTTGTAGTACGCACACTCATCCTGAGAAGTGTATACACGCATTACTCTATGCATATACAATATGTACGAATCTTACATGCAAAAGTTCCTTTCATATCTGCTCAGCCTCAGAGCGGTTCAGGTTTTTTGTGATGGGAGCGTGTCGCCCTTGACATCTTGATTGCTCATCACCTATACTGCTAATATACTTGATGATCAATATATTGGATGAGCAAAGAGAGTTGAGCGCATGGCAACGGAACGCCTGGCCGAAGATCTGCTCGCGCTCTGGCGGCTCCTGCGCAGCAGCACCCACCCGGTGCGGCGTGGCGATATCACGCCGGAGCAATACTGGCTGCTCAAGCTGCTCCAGCGGCGCGGCCCGCGCAGTATCGGCGATCTGGCCGAGATCCTCGATGTGACGGGCAGTTCGATCACCACTGCCTGCAAGCGCCTGGAGAAGGCCGCGCTGGTCAGGCGGGTGCGGCAAAGCGAGAGCGGAGACGAGCGCGTCGTGCAGGTGCAGCTTACCACGCGGGGCATCGAACAACTGGAGAGCTGGCAGCGGGAGCGGCGCGAGGCACTGAGTCGCATGCTGGCGCCACTGAGTGAGAGCGAGCAGGAGACGTTACAGTTTCTGATTGAGCGCGTCCTGGCAGCAGCAGGGATACAGATTAGCAGCAGTACAGAGGAGCCTGCGCAGGAGGAGGGCCGCTCATGAGCGTCATCATCGAAGTGCAGGATCTTGTCAAGCGTTTCGGTTCGCATACCGCCGTCGATCACATCAGCTTTGCGATTGAAGAAGGCGAAACCTTCGGCCTGCTCGGTCCCAACGGAGCCGGCAAGACGACCACCATTCGTATGCTTACCACGCTGATCCCGCCCACCAGCGGCATCATGCGCATCGCCGGCGTCGATATACGCACCCACCAGACAGGCGTGCGGCGGCTGCTCGGCTACGTGCCGCAGTCGCTCTCGGCGGATGGCGCGCTGACCGGCTACGAAAATCTGCTGATGATCGCCAAGCTGCTCGGCTTTCCCCACAAAGAGCGGCAGCAGCGCATCGCCGAGATTCTGGACTTGCTCAATCTGACCGAGGCAGCAGACCAGCTCGTTAACACCTATTCGGGCGGCATGGTGCGGCGGCTGGAGATCGGCCAGGCAATCCTGCATCGTCCCCGCATCCTTGTGCTTGATGAGCCAACCGTCGGGCTGGACCCCATCGCACGACACGCCGTCTGGCAGACACTGGAGACGCTGCAACAGCAGACGCATATGACGCTGCTGGTCACAACACACTACATGGAAGAGGCAGACGAGCACTGCCAGCGCGTTGCTATCATGGATCGCGGACGCATCGCTGTCATCGGCACGCCGCGCGAACTCAAAGCAACTCAGCCTCAGCCGGATGCCACGCTGGAAGATGTCTTTACCAATGTCACAGGCTCAACTCTAGAATCGGGAGGGAGCTACCGTGAAGTCCGACAACTTCGCCGGCGCGTCCGGCGTTTCGGTTAAACCTGCCGGGCCAGATCAGTCACTTGCTGCGCTGCTGCGTCCCCCCTCACTGCTCCAGACGCTGCTGGCGTATCTGCATGCAGTCCTGGTGGTTGCTGAAATCGAACTGCGCAAGCTGCGTCATGATCCCACCGAACTATTGACACGCGCCGTTCAGCCTGCGCTGTGGCTGATCATCTTCGGCCAGGCTTTCTCACACATCCGTGCCATCCCGACCGGCAACGTCAGCTACCTGACTTTTATGACGCCCGGTATCCTGGCACAATCACTCATGTTCATCTCGATCTTCTACGGATTGAGCATCATCTGGGAGCGTGACGCGGGTATCCTGCAAAAGTTGCTGGTCATGCCCGTGCCACGTGCCAGTTTTGTGACCGGCAAAGGGCTGGGGGCCGGCGTGCGCGCACTGAGCCAGGCCGTTGTCATCTTTATCCTGGCGCTGCTGCTCGGCGTGCATCTCACCTGGAGCTGGGAGGGCATGCTTGGCAGTCTGCTCGCCGTGCTGGCCGGCGCTAGCTTCTTCTCCACGCTCTCCATGCTCATCGCTATCCTGGTGAAGACGCGCGAACGCTTCATGGGGATCGGGCAGGTGCTGACCATGCCGCTCTTCTTCGCCAGCAACGCCATTTACCCGCTCTCGATTATGCCACCCTGGTTGCGCATCGTGGCGCAGGTCAATCCTTTGAGCTATATCGTCGATCTGCTGCGTGGCTATCTCGTCAACGGGCGCGTCCCCGATAGCCTGCTCGACTGGGCGGTATTGCTCGGCGCGGTTGTCGTGGCACAGATTCTGGCGTCGCTGACCTATCAGAAGATTCTGCTCTAGTTCTTGTTATGCAGTTCTTGCTTCAGATGCCAGCCGTAGCGCCTTCAAAGCACTGCCCCAGCGGTCTTCCTCCATCTATAAAAGATATTGATGGATTAATGAAGAATCTTTTATAGATGAACATTGCTATTGCCTGATGGCCTCGATTACAATAAGAAGCGGTAATATCCTGGGAGACCGTCTCCTTGCCGATGTGAAAAAGCGCGAGATGCGTCTTCTACCCAGCAGTATGGCATAAAGTTTTATACTGGATTGCCGAAAAAAGGAAAGAGCAGAGCGAGTCAGGCGCTACTCCATCCAAAGGCAGGCGGATCTCTCAAGCGGGTTCTTGATGAAGGAGTGCTGTCCTGACTTATGTATTGTCTGGCTACAACCCGGCTCGAACATACTCAACGGCGAGTCTGAGCGAATTCTTCATGGAGGACAACAGTGAACATTATCCTTATCGGCGCACAGGGATCAGGGAAAGGCACACAGGCGGAGAAACTTTCAGCGACTCTGCACATCACCCACGTTGCCAGCGGAGATCTGTTCCGCCAGGCCCTGACCGAGCGGAGCGAACTGGGTCTTAAAGCGAAAGCGTACCTGGACAGGGGAGAACTGGTTCCTGACGAGATCACGATAGCAATGGTGCTGGAGCGTATCACGCAGCCGGATTGTAGCGGTGGTGTTTTGTTTGATGGATTCCCGCGTACTGTCGCCCAGGCTCAGGCGCTGGACCGGGGATTGCAAAGCATCAAACGGCACGTTGACCTGGCGATCTACCTGGAAGTGCCACGCGAAGAGCTGCTCAAGCGCCTCTCCGGCAGGTATATTTGCCGTGCGCATCAGCATGTCTATAACATCAACACCCGTCCCCCCAGAGTGCCGGGTATCTGTGATATTGACGGCAGCGAACTCTACCAGCGTTCTGATGATAAGGGCGAGGCCGTAGAGAAACGGCTGAACATCTTTTTCAACGAGACCATTCACCTGCTCGACTACTACGGAGCAAAGGGGAAACTGGTCACAGTAAATGGCAATCAGGGCATCGAACAGGTGTACGCGGAAATGCTGCACATCATCAAGGAGCGTCGGGAACGAGGGGAATTGCTGGCCTGGCAGGTGCCGGTGATGCCAGAGAGCCTGCCAGGCCAGGTAAGCACTGATTAGGCGCGCTGCTCATCCTGTTGCACAGGATGAGACTGAGCATTGAGCACTCCTTCTGGCCGCGCGAATAGCTTTTTCTTCTGATAGGCGACGCTGCGCATAATATTGTTGATTGTTTCAGGTGTCCAGTCCACAAAATGATCCCAGGCGCTTGTCTGCCAGTCGTCGGGCTGCTTTGTCAACGCAATCCAGGGTGGGAGATTCAGTTGCAGATGGCTTGCCAGCGCATTGACAAACGGCTCATAGAAGCGGCGCAATTCGGCCAGGTGTCGCTCAGCGTAGTCGGGATTGCGCAGGCGCAGCCCTCCGGCGGCCAGTGCATCGCGCATGCGCGTAAAATCATCCGGTGAGAGGCGCTCTTCGCGTGCCATGAGCGGCGACGTCTGGACGGACTGCGCCAGATCTACGGCAGTATGTCGTGCAATAGCAAAGGTAAAACGCGCTGTTGGCACTGAAATTCCCTCGAAGCCTACCAGGAGCAGCGCGCAGGTATCCAGGATAGTCGTCAGGGCTGCCAGCCAGGACTGGTGCTCATGCTGAGAGCGATAAAAGATCAGTGGCGTGTAGGAAAGATGCTCTCCGCTTCTGCTTTTAGATCTCCCAGTCATGCAGATAGTCGGTTAGGCCGTCCGTGTCCCCATCATGTACATGGCGCAGCAGCAGCTCTGTTGGACTGGAAGGCGAGCCGGCTCGCGCGTCCAGTTGCGAGATTCCCACTTCGCGCCGCGAAAACGCCTGGTAGATCACTGGCACGTAGCCGATGATCAGCGCGAGGAAAGCAAAGCCTGTGCCAGCTTCCAGGATGGCAAGCGTTCTGCCCAGAGCCGTTAGCGGCACTACGTCGCCAAAGCCGAGTGTCGTGAAGATGACGCCGCTCATATAGAGGTAGGAGCCGAACGAGATCGACTTCTCCGGCGCCTGTAGTGCGGTATCGGCTCCCCATTGCAGCAAAGTGTAGCCAAAAATGAGCACAATGGCCCAGATTCCCAGAAGCAGGATCAGCGAGAGTGGCCCGTAGTAGCTCAGGAACATCTCGCGCCGCCGACTCTGCTTGATCCGCCGCGAGATCAGCGACCACGCATTCCAGGCCCCGACGTAGAAGATGCGCGTGAACCTGAATTTGCGCGAAACCTTGCGTGGGAGCACCACCGATTCAAAGCCATCTTGCAAGATGACCAGGACCAGGAAAGCGCCGATCACTGCCGCGATAATTTTGACTATCAATTCTCCCTCTCCCTTTTGTTTTCTCTTTGAAGAACACGCTGTCGGCTCTATTCTATTTCACGGCTGTAAGAAGCGGCGCTCTGATCACGTCTTTGTTCAATCGAGCGTTGAGAAGAGATTATTGAGCGACTCTGCCAGCGTCGGGTGAGTGAAGATGCCGTCGCGCAGCGCGGTGTAAGGGAGTTTGCCCATCATGGCGATCTCCAGGCAGGCCATGAGTTCACCGCCCTCGACGCCGAGCACGGCAGCGCCGAGAATCTGCTGCGTCTCTGCATCCACAACAGCCTTCATCAAGCCGCGCGGCTCGTCCATCTCCAGTGCGCGCGCAACGTAGCTCATCGGCATTTTCGCCACGCGAATCTTGCGGCCCTGAGCGCGCGCCTGCGTTTCGCTCAGACCGACACGTCCGAGTTGCGGGTCGATGAACACCGCGTAGGGGACGAGGCGGTCGTGAATCGTGGCATGGCCGCCTTCCAGCAGATTCGTGCGGAGAACGCGAAAGTCGTCATACGAGATGTGCGTGAAGGCCGGACCGCCCTTGACGTCGCCCAGAGCGTAGATGCCAGCAACATTTGTCTCCAGGCGCTCATTGACCTGGATCAAGCCTTGTTCATCAACATGAACGCCAGCAGCAGAGAGATTGAGGTCATCTGTATTGGGTGTGCGCCCTGCTGCGATTAAGAGATGTGAGCCGGTCAGTACGCGCTCTCCTTCAGGTGTATGTACAGCCAGGCGAATGTGGCCATCAGCGGACCGCTCGACATGGGATGGTGTCGTTTCCAACAGGATCTCGATGCCATCCTCGCGCAGAATTTTCACGATCTCGTCGGCGATATCATCATCTTCCTGCCTGAGAACGTGCGCCCCGCGCTGAATGATCGTTACCTGGCTGCCGAAGCGGCGAAACATCTGCCCGAACTCCAGGCCGATATAGCTGCCGCCGATCACCAGCAGATGCTCCGGCACAACTTCCAGTTCCATGATCGAGGTCGAATCCAGCGCCGGTACGCTCTCCAGGCCCGCCAGCGCCAGCCTGGCCGGGCGCGCGCCGGTGTTAATAAAAATGGTTCCGGCACTCAGCCGGCGCGTCCCGCCGCCATTGAGTTGCACGGTCAGTTCTTTCGCGCCGCTAAAATGCGCCTCGCCCATCAGCAGATCGACACCTGCCTCGGCCAGTTGCCGCTCGCTGCCTGAGCGGAAGCTCTCTACGATAGCGCGCTTGCGCTGCCTGACTACCTTCATATCCACGCTCACCGGACCGCTTTGCACACCGTAGTCGGCTCCGCGCCGCGCCAGGTAGGCCACACGCGCACTGGCAACCATTGTCTTACTGGGCGTGCAGCCCTCGTTTACACACGTGCCGCCCACATGTTCGCGCTCGATCAGCGCAGTTCTTTTGCCTGCGTGTGCAAGCGCCCCGGCGAGCGGCCCCCCACCCTGCCCGGAGCCAATCACAATCGCATCATACGTGTCTGTCTGTGTCATTGGGGTCCCATTCCTTTCTCTGCTGTCTCCCTCTTCTCTGATCTTTCTTTCCAGACCCCCTATTATACTATCAGGAGGAGACTCGCTCTCATCTCAACAGAAAGGGAAATGAGGTAGCACTGGAAACACTATAAAGATCACACTGCCAACTCTCTTCTACTTCACTTTCCTTCATTGACCTCTTGCAAAAGAAAATCCCCCGTTCCTCGTTGGGGGAACGGGGGCTGGTGCGTGTGGTGTGGGCGCTATTCCTGGGGGATAATGGGCGAATCTACATGGATAGCAGTTGGCTCGATAGTTGAGATGTAACCTGAGCGGCCATCGCCGGCGCCTTCGAGGCGGGGAATCGCCTCTAAGAGCTGTCGTGTGTACTCGTCGGACGGCTGGCGTATCACTTTTTTAGCCGGTCCCTGCTCCACCACCTGACCCTTATTGAGCACCAGGATCTCGTCGGAGAGGAGTCGGGCGCTCAGCAGGTCGTGGGTGATGTAGAGCATGGCGATCTGGTGATCACGTACCAGTTTATCCAGCAGTTGCAGGATCTCGGCTCGGATCGACACATCCAGCATGGAGATTGGCTCGTCCGCGATAATAATATCAGGGTTGGGGGCCAGCGCCCGCGCCACTACCACGCGCTGGTTCTGCCCACCCGACAACTGGTGGGGACGTTTGTTCTCGAACTGCTCGGCGGGAGAAAGGCCAACCGTCTCCAGCAATTCGCGCACACGCTGGCGAGCCTGAGCCGCGCTCATCCGCCCGTAGTTCATCAGAGGGCGCATCAGCAGGTACTGGACGGTATGGACGGGATTGAGAGCCGAAAACGGGTCCTGGAAAACGTACTGTACGTGTTGCCAGTAGTCATGCAGCGCCTCGCCTCTCAGGCGGTCCACTCGCGTCTTGTCGAACCAGATCGCACCGCTGTCCGGATACTCAATGCAGGTGATCAGGCGAGCAATGGTTGTCTTGCCACTGCCGCTCTGACCCACCAGACCGGTGACGCGGCCTGCGCGCAGGCTGAACGACACATCGTTGACCGCGTTCACTGTGGTCTCTTTCCAGCCGATTCTGCGCCGGTACGTCTTGCATACATGCTCGACCCGCAGCACCTCTTCGCCTTCCAGTTTCGTCGCTTTGTGCGATGTGGCCTCGGAGAAGGCCACATCGAGCAACTGAGGGCCTTTTTCAGCCAGCCTGGCACGGGCCTTCTGACTGGATTCCCACTGCATCTGGGCCACGTGGCAGGCGGCCTTGCCATCCCACATTGGGATCAGAGGAGGCTTCGCCTGGCGGCAGATCTGGATCGCTTCGGGACAGCGGGGAGCGTAAGGACAGGCAGTGGGGGGTCTGGTCAGGTCGGGCGGCCTGCCGGGGATATAGCTGACCTCCACGTTATCAGCAGCCGGATCGGCATAGGAGCCAAGCAGGCCATGTGCGTACGGGTGGATGGGATGTTGCAGTATACTACTCGCCGGCGAGTCCTCGACGATCTCTCCTGCGTACATCACCAGAACGCGGTCGGACACCTCTAGCACAGTTCC
The DNA here is from genome assembly GCA_014896635.1 of Ktedonobacteraceae bacterium. Next base: position 12,556 of record JADBKA010000061.1, on the reverse strand, counting down.
CAGGTCATGGCTGATGAGCAGCACAGCAAAGCCGAGGCGGCGCTGCAAGGCGCGCAGGTTCTCCATGATCTCCTTCTGCACCAGCACATCCAGGCCTGTCGTCGGCTCATCGAGGAGCACAAACTTAGGGTTAAGAGCCAGCGCCAGGGCAAGAGCGACACGCTGCTTCATCCCTCCTGACAGCTCGTGTGGATAGAAGCGCATAAATGAAGGGTTGATCCTGACCATCTGGAGCAGCTCAGCTATCCGCTCGCGGATCTGTGCCTTGCTCAGATCTGTTTTCTCCTCCATCACGTCGCGGAACTGCGCCTCGATTCGCGTGACAGGGTTTAGAGAGTTCATGCTGCTCTGAAAGACGGTGGAGAAGTCACGCCAGCGCATCTGGCGCAGTTCCTCCTCAGGCATAGTGGTCAATTCGTTGCCCTCAAAGCGCACGCTTCCACCTGTGATGCGCCCCGGAGGCAGGAGCAGGCGCAGAATCGCATTGCCCAGGGTGGATTTACCGCTGCCCGACTCTCCGACCAGGCCGACGAACTCGCCAGCCTTGAGTTCAAAGCTGGCCTTGCGTACTGCAAAAAGTGGCGGACGCTTCTTCGTGGCATAAGTGACGTCGAGATTCTCGACCTCCAGTAGAGCCATGATTCTACTCCTCTTGCAGCGCCGGGTTGCTCAACGCATCCACGCCAATGTTGATCAGCATAAGACAACTGGTGATGGCGGCCAGAGCCAGGCCAGGAGCCACCAGCCAGGCCCACTGGCCCGTGACCAGCGCGCCACCATTGTTGGCCCAGTACAGCATCATGCCCCAGCTAATCGTGCTCGGATCACCAATGCCCAGGAACTCCAGGCCGGCTTCTGCTCCAATCGCCCCCATCGCCGCGTAGATGTAGCTGAGAACTATCAGCGACAGCATGTTCGGCATGATTTCACGGAAGATGATGCGAAAAGGATTATCTCCGGCGAAGCGGGCAGAGGTGATGTAGTCACGCGCGCGCAACGTCAGTACCTGCGAGCGTTTGAAGCGCGCTCCCCACGCCCAGCTGGTGAGGCCGATCACCAGAATGATCATTGTCGGCCCTTTCACCGGCGAATAGGCTCCGATAGTGACCATAAGTGGCAGAGTCGGCACTACCAGGCCGATGTTAATAATGAACGAGAGGACCTCATCAACGATACCGCCCATGTAGCCGGCTACCATGCCGATCACCAGGGAGATCAACGTTGCCAGTCCCCCGCCGAGTGCTCCCACCATGAGCGATGTGCGCGTGCCATGAATCAACTGGGAGAGGACATCCTGACCTGCCTGCGTTGTCCCAAGCCAGTGCTGTGCGCTCGGCAGTTCGGAAGGACCGAAACTGATATCGTTGGGCTTATATGGCGCGAGTACATCGGCGAAGATTGCCACGAGGATAAAGAAAGCGAGCATAATTAGCCCGGCTCGCGCCTTACGGTTGCTCCACAGGATCTTAAACCACTCTGGTATATAACGACCTATGCCGACTGCTGGTTGTGCAACCTCTTGCATGGTCTCGACTGCTACGGTCAGGCTCTTCGAGAAGGTAACTTCGGTGGTGGTTTTCTCCTGTCCTGAGAGTTCTGGAAGTCCTGAGAGACCTCGATCATGCGTATCCATTAATGTTCTCCCTTTCGTACTCTGGGATCAAGCCAGCCGACGACGAAGTCCGCGAGCAGGTTGGACAGCAGCACACCGACAGTGGTGAACAGAAAGATGGTCTGCATCAATGGATAATCACGGTTGCCAATCGCGTTAAAGAACAACCGTCCCATGCCGGGGTAATCGAACACCGTCTCTACGATTACCACGCCACCCAGGATGCCGCCGAGCGACATGGCAAAGCCGGTAACGTTGGGCAGGATCGCGTTACGGGCGCTATAGAAGAGAGCCACCTTCCAGGGTTTCAGCCCTTTGGCGAGAGCCAGTCGCGTGTAGTCTTCGCGCAAGGTCTGGATCATGTTGTTGCGCATGCCCATGATCCAGCCAATTGGTCCGGTAATCAGGATTGAGGCCGCCGGCAGGATAGCATGGTACGCGATATCCACTGCGTAGTCCCAGCTGAACTGCCGCGTTGAGGTCTCGCTGAATCCGCCTCCTAGTGGCAGCCACTGGAGCTGAAAGGCGAAAACGAAAAGCAGGACCAGGGCGATCCACATATAAGGGAGCGTGCCAACGAAATTGAGGCCGACGCTGACGATCGAGTCAAAGGTACTGTTGCGCCTCCAGGCGGCAAAAGCTCCCAGGATATTACCGACGACGAATCCGATGATATTGGTGACCAGCACGAGGCCTATCGTCCACAGGATTGACTGGCCGATCATGTGCATCACGGTATAAGGAAAATTGGAGTAGGAGATGCCAAAATTCCCCCGGACCAGCGTACCCAGGTAGTCTATGTACTGCTGGAAGATGTTGCCGCCCGGTATTCCCAGCATCAGGCGCACGGCCTGTACCTGGGCCGGGTCCATTGGCTTGTTCTGGCCAATGAGCTTCCGTACAATAGCTTCAGCGGGATCGCCGGGCTGAAGTCGCGGAATGATAAAATTCAGCGTGACGGCGGTCCACAGCGTCAGCACAAAGAAGAGAAAGCGTCGAATGAAGTAGCGCATAGTGGATTCCTCCTGATGTTTTGCGGGAATCACCGCTATCTCGCCAGGCGATCTACCATCCAGTCACACGTGGACTGAATACCGGCAGGGTGCGCGTAAGGTTAACGCGCACCCTCCAGTCACTACTTGCTCGGTTTGTAGTCCGGGCTGGGCTTCAAGCGCGTGAAGATCAACAGAATATCGCCAGGCTTGGCATACGGATCATCAGCACTCGGCCAGCCTACTGCCTTCTTGGTGCTGAACTCGAACCAGTTAGGACCGTACCAGAGCGGCACATCGGGGAAGTTCTCGTAGCTATACTTCGCCAACTGCGCGACAACCTGCTTCTGCTCATCCATCGTTACAGCCCGCTGGAGCTGGTCGAGCATTTTATCGACCTCAGGATTTTTGTGGTGGATGTAGTTAACTGTGGAGTCTACGCGGCTGTCGAGATAGTTATAGTTGTCGTACATGCTACAAGAGCCGCCATGCACGCTGAAAACAATATCATAGTCGGCAGCGGCACGACGGGACTCAATGATCTCAGGTGATGGCGTCTGCACATTTATGGTAATGCCCATCGCGCCGAGGTTCGCCTGAATGATCTGAGATGCCTGAATCCAGTCCGTCCAGCCGTTTTGCACCAGAAAAGTCAACTCCAGCGGCTTGCCATCTTTGCCCAGGATCTTACCGCTGGCATTCTTTTTGTAACCAGCTTTGTCGAGGATGTCGAGAGCCTGCTTCTGATCAAATGGGAAGATCCCCATGTTTGGAATGTCAGCAGGGAGGAAGTCCTTCTGGCCGGGGACTGAGAGGCCAGTCTGGCTGGCTGGCTTGACATAGCCGAAGACGGCCTTCTTCGAGATCTCCTCACGGTCAATGGCATAGGCCATCGCGCGACGGAATTCAAGGTCATTGAACGGCGCTCTCTTCAGATTCATGCCCAGCGAGATCTCGCCGCCTGCCGGGAACCAGTAGTGGTTATGCTTCGGGTCCTTAGCAACATACGCCTGCTCGACGTTAGGAACGAACATGGCGTTCCAGTCATAGACACCCTGAGCCAGTTTGAGGTTCTCGACTTCATTACCACCCGACGATTTATGGAAGACGAGACGCTCGATTCTGATCTTGTCGGCTTGCCAGTAGTTGGGGTTGCGCTTGAGCACCAGTTGCTGCTGGTTGAAGCTCTCAGGCAGGAACGGGCCGGTGACGACCGGCTTGTCGTCGGTGAACTTCGCCGGGTCGTCAACTTTCCCCCAGACATGGCTGGAGACAATGGGAACGCTGAGGACGCGCGTGAATATTTGCACTGATGGCACTTTAAATTTGAGCGTGACCTGATTACCCTGCGCCGCGACGCTGGTCAGACTCTTCCAGAGGCCGTTAGAATCAAGCGCGGGATACTTCTGGAGCAAGTTCAAGGTGAAGACGACATCGTCGGGTCCAAACGGCTGGCCGTCGCTCCATTTTATACCATCGCGGATAGTAAAAATGAGCGTCTGCGGGTCTTGCCACTTGTAGTCGGTGGCGAGCCAGGGGACCACCTGGCAGTTGTAGCTGTTCTGGACCATGAGCGGCTCGTAGAGATAGCCACTTATGAGCGCATTGGGTGAGAAGGGGTTGTAGTTGACCTGGGGGTTATCGCCGCCACCGAAGGCACCGCCGTCGAGTTTGTCGATCATGCCATTCCCGCCAGCAGGCTGCGCTCCTCCCCCACCCTGCGTGCCTCCACATGCGGAAAGAAGTACGATCAGTAATAGTAGCAATGAGAAAGGAACGAAACGACGTTGTTTGATCATTGGTTTGCCTCCTACCTTTTTCGTTAGATACTTTTCAACCTCTCGATAAAAGGTCACCCCTGGCATGACTCTCACCACCTGAGAAGATGCTCATACTACCTGGCATCATCTCGCTGCTGTGGGTTACAGATACGCTGCCATTGATGCCGCCTTCTTTTTTCTGTTCGAGGTTGAGTGCTTGAGAGAGAAGATCCTCTTCTCCTCTCTGGTGCTTTCTCACCTTACTTTTTAAGAGAAAAGGGTTGGGGGACGTTGCCCACTGGACCTCCGAAACTTATCAGCTCTTTTGCTCACCTCCTTTCAGTGCCTGCGCCCTGCTTTCCGCCTTTAGCGTTCAGGCTACCCCCAATGGAAGCCCGGTTCGCTGATTCTTGTTGATCGGGTGCTTAAATAGCTCGCTCAGTACCACACAGGCCGCTCCCCTTGCCCAGGCTTCCTCACCGACTGGCCTGACCACCAGTTCAAGGCACCTGTCCAACCCGTCGAAAATATACTGTCTCATCGTCTGGCGGGCCGACTCCAGGCGGGCATCGCCTGTCTGTGTCCCCTCACCCGAGAGCACGATCAACTGCGAATTGAACAGGTTGACCAGATACGAAAGACCGAGGCCCAGCCAGTAGCCAGCCTCGGTCAGTATCTCCAGCGCCACCTCATCGCCCTGGCTGGCAGCCTGAGCAACGTGATCGAATGTCAACTGGTCGGCACACTGCACCATCTGTGCCATTGCCGTCTGCTTCCCTGCTGCCACGGCTTCGCGGGCCATTCTTGCCACCGCCGGGTCGGCAGCCAACGCCTCAAGACAGCCAGCTTTGCCACAGCCACACTGTGGTCCGTCCGGTTGGAGGACAATATGGCCGAACTCGCCCGCGCCACCAATAGTTCCCCGGTAGAACTGACCGTTGGCAACAATCCCCATTCCGATGCCCCGGCCAATGGTGACGACCAGGAAGTGCGACAATCCATGACCAGCCCCGAACCACTGCTCAGCCATCGTCAAGGTGTTGACATCATTCTCGATGTACACCGGCAGGTGCAAACGGCGCTCTATCGGTTGTGCCAGTTGTACCTGCCGCCAGCCGAGAATAGGTGAGTAGTTGCAAACTGCCTCCTGGCTATCAATCACCCCTGCCAGGCCAATGCCAATGCCCATTATCTTGGAGCGGGGAATGGTTGACTCTTCCAGGGTTGCTTCTACCGCCTGAATAATGGCTTCGATGGCCGCCTGCGGGTCTTGCAAACCACTTACCTGTTTGTGCTCGCAGTGAACAACGTCAGCCTCCAGATCAGTAACCGCTGCTACAATTGACTGCTCGGCGAGCTTGATACCCACAACGAAACCTGCATGGGGATTGAGGGCAAGAAGTACCGGAGGACGTCCACCTTTCGACTGGCCTTCACCCATCTCACGGACAAAGCCAGAGACAAGCAGGTCCCCGGTCAATCCCGACACTGCCCCCAGGCTGAGGCCGGAGAGCCGGGCGATGTCGGTACGCGACAGCGGCCCCTGACTCCTGATCAGATTGAGCACGATGCTCAGGTTGATCTCTTTCATCAGGTCCCGGTTGCCGGTCCGTGCCAACCCGCCTCGACTGTTAGCTTTGCTGCTTGACACTTCCATGTCCCTTTAGATATACTTTTTTCATTGAAAATACTTTACCATCGCGGGAGGAAAGTTGTCAATCTCCGTAAACGATCTCTTTTTCGTACCGGTTCGCCATCTGGCTCACTGGCAGTTTTTTCCTGCTTTCTACAAGCTAAAAGTACAGGCATAGGAGGCTTTTTTATGATCGAGATTAAGGACCAGCAGATTTTGATAGATGGAAAGGCGCGCATCATTCTCTCTGGAGAAATTCACTACTTCCGCCTCAAGCGCGAGGAATGGCAGGACCGTATTGATAAGCTGAAAGTGGGGGGCTGCAATGCCGTCGCCTCCTATGTCCCCTGGCTGTGCCATGAACCATTTGCCGGGCAGGTTGACCTGGAGGGCAAGACTCGCCCGGAGCTTGACTTGGGTGGGTTCATAGATCTGTGCAAACGCAACGACCTCTATTTCTTTGTGCGGCCCGGTCCCTTCATCATGGCCGAGATGAAGAACGAAGGGCTGCCCTACTGGCTCTACACCAGACACCCGGAGATTGTGCCGCCTACCTGGGACGGCCAGCCTGTACCCACTCGTACAGTTGACTACCTGGCCCCCGCTTTCCTCCAGGAGACCCATCGCTGGTACAGCCACATCATGCGCGTGATTGCTCCCCGTCTTATCACCAGAGGCGGCAATATCATTGCTGTGCAACTCGACAACGAGGTGGGCATGCTCTCCTGGGTCAGCAATAGCCCCGACCTCCCCGATAGCCTGCTGGCGGACTTCACCACGTGGCTGCACCGGCGCTATGCTCCTGAAACGCTCCGCGTGCGCTATCCCTTCGCGCTCGATGATGCTCAGGTACGCAATGCTGCTCTGCGCTCGCCCGGCGAAGAATTTGCCGCCGCATTCTTGCACGATCTCGGCTACTACATGCGTGAACGCTTTACCCGTTATATCGCTACCCTGCGCGGCTACGCCGAAGAGTTCGGCGTCACCGGCGTTCCGTTTGTCGTCAACGTGCATGGCACCGACGCGGGCCGGGGCCTCTCCTTCCCCATCGGTATCAGCCAGTTGTACGAAGCCTACACCCAGGCTGCGGGCTATATCGCCGGCTCGGATCACTACCTGGGCGACCTGCAAATGCGCAATTTCCAGGATCTCTACCTGGTCAATGCCTTCATGGCTGCCGCTAACAGGCCCGATCAGCCTCTGACTTCGGTGGAGTTCGAGTGCGGCAGCGGCGATTACAGCGGGAGCAATAGCAGTCGTCATGACCCCGCGACGGTCAGCTTCAAGGTCCGTATGTGCGTGGCCCAGGGCAACAGGCTGCTCAATTACTACCTCTTCAGCGGGGGCATCAACTCTCCCCTGCCTGAGCCTGTTCATGATGGCAATGACCGCATTGCTTTTACCGGTGAGCGTCACGGATTTGCCGCTCCGGTAGATCCTGAGGGACGACTCAATTACTCCTACTGGTCGCTCGCCAGTGTCAACAGGGCAGTTTCGGCTGCTGCTGACTGGCTGGCAGTTATGCATGAAGAACATGATCCGCTGGCTTTCGCTTTTATCCCCGACTACTATATGACCGAGTACCGCTATCCATCGAGCGCCAGAATGAACGAGATTGTGCGGAACCTGGAGGCGAATCGGGGCGCCGATGCATGGGAGACGCTCGCCAGGGCGATGTTGCTTGCCGGCTATCGCTTCGGAGCTATAGACGCACAGAACAGGCCGCTCGATCCGCAGACGACGCCAGTGCTGGTGCTGCCCTCGGCACGCTACATGGATGGGGCGCTCCAGCGTAAACTGGTAAACTACTTGCAAGCGGGAGGAAAGGTGCTGCTCTATGGAGAGGTGCCGGTGTTCGATATGGAGGGCAGGCCAGCGAGTGTGCTCGCTGACGCACTGGGTTTGCAACCATCCGGTTCACGCCACGCTGCCGCTTTCTATTACCTGTCCTTACACGCCGAGAGCTGGATCGCTCCGCGCCCTGAAGTGCGTACCCACTACGCCCAGTTCTCTGAGGCGAACAGAGGAGAGGTACTCCTGCGTGTGGCCGGCAGTGGAGAAGCTTGCGGCTTCGATATCAGGGTCGGACAGGGGCGCGCTGTGGTGATCTCAGCGGCCTATCCCTGTGATGTTTCGCTGTTCCGCGCAATCCTGGAAGAACTGGGGGTCCAGGCCGGCTTGCGCCACGACTGTGAGTACGATGGGATCTTCATGACCTCTTCTGTCTCAAATACGGGAGAACGGTTTCTGCATCTCCTGAATCTGGACGGCTTTGATAAGGAGTTCCATGTTATCGAGCACGGACAGCCGTTATTCGATGGCCGCTCGCTGCTGCTGCGGCGCCGCGAAGGACTGATGCTGCCGCTGAATCTGTCTATCGGCGATGCGCGCATCGTCTACTCTACTGCTGAGATAGTGGGCAGAGCAGAGAAGAGTGTCGAGTTTCGCCTGACACAGCTTGAGGATACGATTGCGATTGCAGGTTCACGAACGGTGGCCCCCGGCCAGGATTACACGGTGGAGAGGCGCGGCGATCTGCAACTGGTCATTTCCCGCAAGCCGGCAGTGCTCGACGACTGTCTCACTCTCCGCTTCGAGTGATATCAGATTCAGTTTTCTTTGCACACTCGCCCGAAACATTCCAACTCTGCACCCGGGCGCTTGCTGGAATGTGTTGAAGAACTCGCATGTTGTGTGGGGATTGAGTAGATTCTCTCTGAGAGTGTGAGCGTAATGCCGTCATCTTCCAGCTATGGCTATGTGCTGTTGAGAGCCGCGCTGGAACGCGCCTCCGGGAAAGACTTTTCGCACTTATTGCAGGAGCAGATCTTTGAGCCGCTGAGGCTCTCTAGCACTGAGGCCGACAATGCTGGATATCCATCCTTCTATAAGGACAGAAAAGACGCTGTAGAGAGACTCTACAGCGTCTTTTCTGCTAAATTCTCGTTTTCGTCAGGAAGACGAAATATCGTCGGATAGCGCTGGTAGAACTCAGATTTGAGCATACCGAACAGGTGCATGTCCTGGCGAATGCCGTTGTGGATCTCGTGCTGGCGCATGGTGCCTTCAAGCTGGAAGCCGACGCGCTCCATCAGCCGGAATGAGCGCGTGTTAAAGCTGTAGGTTTCGGCATAGACACGTTCCAGCTCTTCTATTGTGAATGCATAGTCGAGCAGGATACGCAGGGCGGCGCTGCCGATGCCACGACCCCATGCCTGTTTGTCACCGATGAGAATACCCACAGCAGCTCGCCTCTCCTCACGCTCGATCTGAGCCAGTTGTACGTAACCCACCAGGCGCTCACCAACCTGGATGCCAAGTGTGACCAGGTCATCCGGCGGGTGCATAATACGCTGCTCGTGTACTTGTCGAAATGCTGCGCGAGATCGTAGCGGACTCCAGCCAGCCAGAATATTGAGTTCGCTATCACTCTCCCAGCTATAGAGCTGGTCGATATCGTCAGGCTCCAGGGGACGAAGCGTCACTTCACCGAGCGATAACATGGTGCTCTCCAATTTTTGTGTTTATTCTATCAGAGAACTGGAATTTGTCTATCAAAGCAGGAATCAATTTCACCTGAAGAAAAGCAACACCACGAACCCGATATACCCACCGAGCAGGAGAACAGCTTTCCAGCGCTGGATTCTCCGGTCCAGCGCGAGGAGCAGGAGCAGGAGAGAGAAACCTATCATCCAGGGCAGGTCGAAGTGCAACACAGTCGGTGTGATTCTGATGGGGGAGATGAGAGCAGTGACTCCCAGAATAGCCAGAATATTCGCAATATTCGATCCAACAACATTCCCGATACCCAGTTCGGTTTCTTTGTGCAGGGCAGTGACGATGGCTGTGACAAGTTCAGGAAGAGAAGTTCCGAGGGCCACCAGAGAGACGCCTATGATCAGTTCGCTGACGCCCCACGTGCGGGCCAGCGTCGCTGCACCTTCCACTGTCAGGTTCGCACCCTCGATCAATAGAGCCAGGCCAGCAGCCGTCCACCCGGCTTCCAGCCAGCGAGAGGGAGGACGAGGAGGTTCTCTGTTCAGCTCCTCATGTTCAGCATAGGTCTGGGCCTCAATGGCGAGAATCCTCTGATCACGTTTGATCCAGCGGTAGAGCAGCCAGGTCACAAAGAGAAAACTGAAGAGCAAGATCGCCCCATCTAGCCGATCAAGCTTGCCATCGAGTGCGAGCAGCGCCGCAAGTAGAGCCGTGGCGACCATCAGCGGGATCTCCCGTTTAAGGAGCTGGGGGTGAACGACCAGGGGAGCGCACAATGCCATGACGCTGAGTACCAGGCCGATATTGGCAATGTTTGAGCCGAGCACATTGCCGAGGGAGATTTCTGGCGAGCCTTTGAGGGCAGCATCTATCCCTACCACCAGTTCTGGTGCCGAAGTGGACCAGGCGACGATTGTCAGCCCGATCACTCGTGAGGAGACGCCGAAAGAATCTGCGAGGCGGGCCGCTCCTTTGACGAGCCATTCCCCTCCCAGGTAGAGTCCTGCCAGGCCAATGCCGACAAACAAGAGCGCAAGTAGCATCTTCTTCTCCGTAGCTCTCTCCAGTGGATGGTTCACGTGGACGTTTTGGGAAGCTGCTCGTCGGGTTGTGAGTCTGAGGGGAGTGCCTCCTCATGCTTGCTCTCGCCCTCGCTGGCCGGAGGACGTTCCTGCGTCCCCGGCAGACGTTTGAGTAGCCAGCGCAGGCTGATCCCCTGGATCAGCAGCGTGAAGAAAACCACAGCATAGGTAGAAACAAGCAATACTGAGCGATTGGGAATCTCCATCGGCAAAGCCAGTACCAGTGCCAGGGAGAGCGCACCGCGCAAGCCGCTCCAGAAGATGACCAGGCTCCAGGAGCGCGGCATCCGCTGCTGGCCAGGCTGCTTTCGTTTTGCGGTTCTGACGCGGGGAAGGATCGTCAGGTGTGCTGAGAGCACCCCGACTAATGCCAGACGAGCCAGCAGGACGACACCGATGGCAAAAACGGCGATCAGCAGGCTTCTCAACTCGCCTCCTGGTGAGGCAGGCAGCACCAGCGGGTTGAGCTGCACGCCAACAAGCAGGAAAATCAGAGCGTTGGTGATGAACGCCAGGATGCTCCAGAAGTTATCAACAGCATACTGTGTCCGCTCAGACATGCCCATCGTGCGTCCATAGTTGCCCAGTACCAGTGCTGCGACAATCACTGTAACGATGGCCGAGATATGCAGCCGATCAGCCAGCAGATAACTGCCATAAGCGGTAATAATCGTGATGGTGGTTTCTACCAGCGGTTCGTCGATAAGCCTGACTAGCCGACTCATGAGCCAGCCAAGCAGCAGGCCAAGCAGCACCCCGCCACCAGCTCCTACGACAAAGAGTCGGAGTCCCTCACCCCAGACCTGGATACCTTCGCCTGCCTGTCCATGCACTGAGAGCAGGTCAATTGCCAGGAAGATCTGATACAGAGATCCGGCCACACCATCGTTGAACAGGCTTTCGCCCTCGATAATCACAGAGAGCCGTTCATCTATGCGCAACTGGCGAAAGAGGCTGAGCACGGCAACCGGGTCGGTAGGCGAGAGTATCGCTGCCAGCAGGAGTGATGTTCCCCAGTCGAGTCCATCAAGCAGGTAGAGGATAGCTGCAATGATTACCAACGAGAGTAATAGTCCTGGTCCGGCCAGGAAAAATATCGCACGCCAGTGTGCGCGTACCAGATCCCAGCGCAGCGACCAGGCCCCCTCAAAGAGCAGAGCAGGCAGAAAGACAAACAGGACCAGCGAGGGAGTCAGGTGTACTTCTGGCAGCAGCCCGGAGGCACTCAGCAGCAGCCCAACTACTACCAGCCCCAGGGTATAAGGGACAGCAATCCAGCGCGTGACAAAGATCGTGACCAGGGCAAGCGCCAGAAAGAGTACCAGGTAGCTCTCCAGCATAGGAATATCCAGCATGGGTGATCCTTTCTCCTCTCCACTATGGATATCTCTCAACTCCTCAATCACCGAGGTATCAGTGTGTACCCTCTGTTTCAGCAAGAGGTGCTGCTGTTTCCGCTCTGCGTACACGGCAGAGAACTTTTTCAAGCTGGAGCGCGAGTGCGCCGCCACTGGCGGCTATCAGCGCTGCAACAAGAATCCCGATCTTCGCCTGTTTCAATAAGACAACTTCCCCTGCTGTCTCGAAAGCAAGATTGGCGACGAAAAGCGACATGGTAAAACCGATGCCGGCCAGAATCGCCATGCCAGCCAGATGACACCAGGTCACTCCCGTCGGAAGACGTAGCCAGCCGCCGATGCTGGCGATCCGGTAACTGAGCAAAATTCCCACCGGTTTGCCGATGAGCAGACCAAGCACTACACCAAGACTCACCGGGCTGATGAGTTGGCCCACGCTGCCCTCCAGGTGAATGCCGGCGTTGGTCAGAACAAAGAGAGGGAGAATCGCAAATGGAACCCAGTGCTGCAACGCATGTTCCAGACGCTGAAGGGGCGTCTGTACTTCTTCGCAGACCGTTTCTAAGGCGCGTAATACATGCTGATGTCCCTCACTGAGCAGCGGCTCCTGCCCCTGGGATG
>JADBKA010000386.1 GCA_014896635.1 Ktedonobacteraceae bacterium | reverse complement strand
CGGGACTGGCAAGATGCGCAAGCATCTTGCCCATCTGAACGCAAGGGAGTATCATCCATCCACGATAGGAGAAACGTCTGCCAGCATATAAATAGCCCCGAACCACTGAGAAGACAGGAGTATAAGACTCCTTCAGGCTTATACCACAGAGCATGCTCTCTCCTCTTCTGCGAATGGTTGAGCGAAAAAATATGGAAATCTTAAAAAAGACTGTCAGAAGCGAACGGTAAGCCTTTTATTCTATAGTTTCTATGAAGTAGAACGGCGGTTTGCGGGTTCCTACGAACCTTTTCTTATGCTCAACGGAAATATATTCGAGGAAAACATGGAAGATAGACGTGAGTCCCTCTTGCTCTCAGAGCAGAAAGGCATGCAGCAAATCCAGGCAACCACAGATGATACAGTAACTCTGCCACGTCTTTGTTTGCCGGCGCATCCACCGCAGAGTTCGGCTTGCCATACACCGCAAACCACGCTTTTGCGCTCCGCTCTCCCACCGGTTTCGCCAGCCGCACAGCATGGTTTGCAGGTTGAAGAGATTCCCACCCACCCGGCAGTAGCGGGACGAGGAGAAGCGGGGAGACGGCCAGGTCGCCGGGCTGCTACTGCCGGTGCTTCATCGCGTCTGTGTGATGTGGGGACTGGCTGGCACACAGGTATCACACGCCGGCACCTGCCAAACGAAGACAGCGTGGTCTTCCTGCAAGGCATCTGCTCCTATCATGGTAAGTTCTTGCCCTTCAGCCTTTTTGTCGTGGCCGACGGCATGGGCGGACATGATGGCGGTCAAACGGCGAGCCACCTCGCCATGCACAGTATGATGTACACAGTTCTGCAAAGCATCGCCTCCGGCAGCGAACTGAGCGACGAATACCTGGTCGATATGCTGATCGGCGGCGTTGAATGGGCAAATCTGGCAGTGTATCAACGTGGCATTGAAAAAAACAGTGACATGGGAACGACGCTTACTGCCGCTCTGGTCCTGGGGTCCAGAGCCTACCTCGCCAATGTGGGCGATAGCCGCATCTACTTACTAAGAGAAGGTGAACGGCTGCTCCAGATCACACGCGATCACTCGCTGGTCGCACAACTGGCAGCACAGGGCGCGATTACTCCCGACGAGATCTATACCCATCCAGAGCGCCATATGATTACACGCTGCCTCGGCAGCAACAACACGATTGAAGTCGATTGGTTCATTGCCGAGTTGCTCCCGCGAGATCGCCTGTTGCTCTGCTCTGATGGCCTGTGGGAGATGGTGCGTGACTCTGACATTGAGCGACTCCTGCGCTTCTCCCCCTCGCCGCAGGATGCCTGCGATCTGCTGGTCCAGGCCGCTCTACACGGCGGCGGCAGGGATAACGTGAGCGTGATCGTGGTACAGGTGCCTTAACTGGTAAGGATGCAGGGAGGCAATGCCTCTCTGCACCCTCCTTATATTCATTCATGCCAGGCAATCTGCTAAGCAGTTGCTTTCTCCTCATCATCGTAGTGGCTCAATGTATGTTTTCACCTTTGCTTTTGCTACCTGATGTACGCATGATGCAGTTTATACCGAAACCAGAAAATCCTGGAGCATACGATTACGGCAGGGCAGATCCAGTTTGCGCAACGCGCGAAACTCCACCTGGCGCACAGCTTCATGACTCAAGCCAAGCTTTTTTCCTGCCTGCGACAGGCTATGCTCGACACCTCCGTCCAGTCCATAGCGCAATTCCAGCACTTGTCTCTCACGCGGCGTTAATTCGCTCAACACATCCTTCATCAGTGCTTTCAGCGTATCCGTGATGACCACACGCTCAGGGGAATAGACCGGATCGTCCTCCAGCAGTTCTTTGAGTGAGAGGTCATCGTCGCCTGCCTTGCGCGGCATATCCAGGCTGATCGTCTCCTGGCCCGCCGATAGGAGCGCGATGACCTGTTGAACGCTCACCTCCATTTGCTGCGCCAGTTCCTCGACCGTCGGCTCGTTCTCCATACCCTGCTGCTGGAGGCGCCGCCGTACACGTCCGAGACGCTTGATCTCCTCGATCTTATAGAGTGGCACCCGAATCATATGCGCCTGCTCGGCCAGTGCTCGCGTGATGTACTGGCGTATCCACCAGGTAGCATAGGTACTGAAACGATAGCCTTTACGATGATCAAACTTTTCAACAGCATGCATCAGGCCCAGATTCCCCTCCTGAACCAGATCCATCAGGTCCACGCCGAATCCGCGATACCTCCTGGCGATGTGCAGAACAAGGCGGAGATTGGCCTCGACAAGCTGGCGCTTTGCCTCACCGGCCTCTCGCATTAATTCAGGGGAACGATGCAGGCCACGCACTTTCTTCCCCTTCCGACTGCGCTCTATGCGCTCTGCAAGCCGCGCTACCTCCTCACTGGAGAGCAGTTCAACCTGATCGATTTCATGGCGGTAGACTTTGCTCGTATCGCTAAGATTCAAGGATTCCAGGTTCGCCTTGACGCATTCTCTTTGTGACTCCCTCTCCTGCTCCTGTGGAGTACGAGTTATGCTTATCTGTACCATATCAGCCCTTTCCTAAGCTCATCCTCTCGCAGGGTGAGCCTTGACCTGAACTACTCTGTTCTCTGGCTCATCAATTTCTGCGGCAGTAGATATATTGGCTCTGCTGGCAGTGAGTATATGCTGTCGCGCTTCTCACTATCTCCTTGTTTCCTTCCTGCGAAAAATTACCGCTGCGGGGGTCTTCTGCTAGTATGTGGAGAAGAGAATCCGTGCAGGTCTCCCTGATCAACGCTGTGGCGGTTTCCTCCTCTGGAGATGCACGCCTTCCTGCGGGGGAGCCATCTCTGAAAAGAGGCAGACAAGACTGCGGGTTATACCGAGCAGAATCGCTGTCTTATACCGATCTTTCCCGGTCTTCTCATACCAAGTTGCTTCTCTGGAAGCAACTTGGTATGAAACCTTGATAGCCGTCGAGATCCGTCCCGCCACCGGCGGGACTGGCAAGATGCGCAAG
>JADBKA010000060.1 GCA_014896635.1 Ktedonobacteraceae bacterium | reverse complement strand
GAGAACAATGCCCACGCTCGTCACGGTCAGGCTCCCATAGATCAGGAGATAGACAGTACACCATGTAAGCATATGTGTAAGACTGTGGAGGCTGCGCACTGCTTCCTGCCGGTCCTCGCCAGAGGAAGGTTGAGGCACGACTGTATCAGTATAGCTGAAATAGAGCCACCACAGGCAGACGGCGATAATAAAACCACTGATCGCTGTAGCCGCCGATGAAACCTGCCAGGGCGTGCCAACCAGTCCTATCCCACTCTGAATGGTCAATGTACCGAACAGGATCAACGTAAAAACTGCCAGCCGTTCAGCCAGATAAGAGGTGGGAGACAGGCGGGATTTCAACATGAGCGCAACGGCTTGAGGCGTGATGATTTCGACGAGTAGAGCCAGTCCCCAGATAACATAGCGCAGCGGAACGGGCAGCCAGATCGTGACCAGCCAGAGCACGGCGGCACCGGCAAAGCCAAGACCGCAGCGCAGCGCCAGCACACGATTCTGCTCTTCTTGCATTTTATGCCATTGCCATAGATACAGACTGGCGGTGAGAGCTTGCAGCGCCGCATACATCAGGATAAAACCTGTCGTAAGGCCGTTCAGCGTGTTCTCGATGTTCACGGCCAGGACGATAGTACAGAGCATTCCCGCCAGCAAGATCGCCTGATAGAGCCTGTTGTCCGACTCAAAGCGGTTTGCGAAAAGTACAAGACTGTACCATGCCCACCAGACTGTGAGAAAGAGGCCGGCAAAGGCCAGGAAACCGCCGGGTGTCAGACGATTGTACAGGGATTGGGCCAGCCCGGCTATGGGCAGCGCAAAAATCAGATCAAAGAAAAGTTCGAGCCAGGCAGTAAACTGCTTTCTCCCGGCTGTTGACGTACCGCTATGCCAGCGCAAGATTTTCAAAGGCACCTTTCGGCTCTCCTTTTGCTACAGACGCCTCTCGTCTTGCTCACCCTGCTGCCAGCTTACCCTAACTGCTGACGCAGGCGAGCAAAGTGGTTGGTATTCAATTCTACCACCACATCGCCGATATGAGGAATCTGCGCATGAACTGCGTGGCGCACCTGCTCGGCCAGGGCAGATGCGGCGTCAACCGTCATGTGAGGATCAACTTCGATGCTGAGTTCCACCAGCACATCGCTGCCATGTGTGCGTCCCGTCACTGCCGCCACAGTCACGCCTTCTACTGCACCAGCGACCTCGCGTACGCGGTTGAGCTGAGCTGCATCCAGATTGCGGTCCAGCAGTTCATGGCTGGCCTGTATGCCGATCTGAAAGGCATTCCAGAGGATCAGTAGCGCGATCACCAGCCCGGCCAGGCCATCCAGGCGTGGATAGCCCAGGTGCGCTCCTAATACACCCAGAATCACCGTCAGCGCGCTGAACACGTCCACCAGGTTATCGCGCGCATCGGCCTGGATCGCCTGCGAGCGTACCTTCTTGCCAACTTGTATTTCTGCCCACATTACTACCAGCTTTATCACCAGCGTTCCCACTGCTACCCAGAGCGCCAGCAGCGAAGGCTGCGGTGTCCCCACAATCAGCTTCTCAAGCGAATCCCAGCCGAAATACAAGCCTGCGAGCGTCAGGATAAACGCGGAAGCCATCGCTGCCAGCACTTCCGCCCGGTCGTGTCCGTAGGGGTGCGATTCGTCGGCGGGACGGCGGGCATAGAAGAGCGAAGCCAGGACCAGGATGTTGTTTGCCACGTCAGCTCCCGAATGGCCCGCATCGGCCAGCAGCGCAGCCGATCCCGACAGCAGGCCGCCGATCACTTTAACGACCACCAGCACAAGATTGACCAGCAGTCCGAGCAGTGGCGCCCACAATGCCACCGCGAAACGTTGTGCCGCTGTCAGCGGCATGAGGTCTGAAGATGGTGATGACACCTGTTGCGGAGATCGCTGCTGTGGTTGCCGTGACTGCTGTGGTTGTGGCTGCTGCACGTTGATCATTCCCCGGAAAGCGCCTTTCTCTGTTTCTATCAGAAAATTGTATTCAGATTCTACTGCAATTCACACGAGCATGTCAATAATTACTGTATAAAATTTAATTTTTACTCTACTAAAATAAAAGCTCTCCTCTCTGCGAAGATGCGTTTTTCCATGCTGCAAGAGAATTTTGCCGTCGGCAAAAAGCGGCGGCCTCCCCACACATCCCACCACATCCCATATAATATATACAGCCATTTGATCAATAACCGGAAAAGTAAGGAGCAACTGTTTTGCGACAGATAGAACTCGCCGTCATCGGTGCGGGCCAGAGGGGGAGAGCCTACGCTGAGTATGCATTGAAATATCCACACGAGGCTCGCATTGTCGCTGTAGCGGAGCCGGACCAGGCCCGGCGCGAACGCTTTCAGGCATTGCACCATCTCGCGCCTGAGCAGTGTTTTGCAGACTGGCAGGAGTTGCTGGCGCAGTCTGGTGCGGGACGCCCGGCTGATGCTGTCCTGATCTGTACACAGGATAGGATGCACTTTGCACCTGCCATAGCTGCACTGCGAGCCGGCTATCATGTCCTGCTAGAAAAACCTATGTCGCCTGATCCGCGCGAATGCATCGTGATGGGTGAGAGCGCCGAGACTTATCAGCGTGTCTTTGTCATCTGTCATGTGTTACGCTATACTCCTTTTTTCATCGCCATCAAAAAGCTGCTCGATGAGGGAACGATTGGCCGCCTGATCTCTATTCAACACAACGAAAATGTGGGGTACTGGCATTATGGGCATAGTTTTGTGCGTGGCAACTGGCGCAATGCCAGCGAATCCAGTCCTATGATTCTTGCCAAATCCTGTCATGATATGGATATCCTGCTCTGGCTGGTAGGAGCTGACTGTCTTACCATCTCTTCGTTTGGCTCGCTCACTCATTTCAGAGCGGAGAACGCGCCTGCCGGTGCGCCGCTGCGCTGCCTAGATGGCTGCCCTGTCTCCGATACCTGTCCCTGGTATGCTCCGCGTCTCTATCTCACCGAACATACAGGCTGGCCCACCGCCGCTATCAGTGTGGATACCAGCCTGCCGGCGCGCCTGAAGGCTCTGCAAGAGGGACCGTATGGCCGTTGTGTCTATCACTGTGATAACGATGTGGTGGACCACCAGGTGGTGAATCTCGAATTCGCTAACGAAGTGACCGCTGTCTTTACCATGAGTGCTTTTACCCATGAGATCAGCCGCACCATCAAGCTCATGGGAACAAAAGGCGAGATACGCGGCGCGATGGAGAAAAATGAGATCGAGGTATTCGACTTTGTCACTGGGAACCGCCACTTGCTCACGGTCAATCCAGCTGGCTCACTCGGCGGCTATGCCGGTCATGGCGGCGGAGATTTCGGCCTGATGAAGGATTTTGTGCGCCTGGTACGCGGTGAGGGAAAGCAGGCAGGCAGAACATCGGCAGCCATTTCGGTACAGAGCCATCTAATGGCTTTTGCCGCTGAGCAAGCCCGCCTGCACAAAACCGTCATCAATCTACAAGAATTCTCTCGGCAGGTACGGGAGCAATAGGTGCGCTACATTTCAATAACGGGTTTGATGATCAGGATGGGATCGAGGTAGCTGACTGCCTGGCCTGACGCGGTATGCTCAACATGGGAGTAGCGGTGCGTCTCGCCTGACCAGTCCAGATTGCCGCGCATCCAGGCTTTCAGCCCATCGAGATACTTCTGCACTTTCGGCGCCAGCTCTGGCGCGAAAGCCGGTAGCTGGCGCTCCGTCTCCTCAAATAAGCGCGCCTGAGCTGTCACCAGCGCATTGACATGATCAATCGCCTGCTGGAGCGTCAGTCCGTAGGCATGCTGCACGACGACGACAAGATTATTCACATCGCCGCGTGCGCGCTCTTTTTCCAGCGAGATGATATCGTTTGACCAGCAAACTACGTCGTTCGTAGTACGATTCAAAATCTCGAACTGCGGGCTGTTCAGAAGCTGTTCCGGCAGTTCGATGTGTTCGGCGAAGTCGATCAGGTCAATGCCGATGGTCATGCCGCCTGAGTGCCGGCGCTTCTCAACATAGGATGCGATGTCTGGTACGATGCCAAGCGCGCGGTTTCTGACCGTCCAGTTGTAAGTATCGAAATATTTGATAAAATGCTGCCTGTAGCGTTCCTGCCAGACCGCTGGCATACGTGGGAAAGTGCGCCGGTAGAGATCGAGCAGAGCTTCGGCAGCCGGATCAGCGGGTGTGGCCGAATCTGGATTGATAAAGATTGCAAGATAGGCATTGAGAACTGTCTCGATGTGTTCCGGCTGCCTGCCAAGCAATCCATCATCAAACTGGTCATCGAACATAAAGAGCCATACCAGCCAGTCATTCAGCAGTTGCAGTTCTTCCAGGCCCGCCGTTGGATAGACTCTGGCAGTCAGTCGGGCGAAGCGCGAGGCCAGGAAACGGCGCATCGCCGCCTCTCTCTGTACCAGGTGGAAGCGCGTGGCCCAGGCAAGCGAGTGTTCGTGTAAGATTTCGGCGTGGGGACTGATGCGCGACGGGAAAGGACAGTAGATAGCTGGTATGCTGATACGTTCCATTTTTGCTCCTTCTATTCTCTGTATGATCTGTACCCTTTAATACTCTTTAAAAGAGGTGAAGAAAGATGCTCTCTCCTGAACTGCTGTCCTTGCATGCAGCCAGACACAGCAAGTGTTCAAGCTGATTGGTGGTACAAAAAAAGAGAGACACTATAGTACAGGTTACATGGTTTTGCCAAAAACGTCAAGTTGGGATACGACGGTATAAGATAGTCTAAGACAGTTCATGCGGCTTTTTGGAATGGGCGAGAGAGATGGAGCAGTGAGCGGTTCTCTGGTTGTGCCGGTCCTGAAGGGGACCTGTACAGTTTTATGTGAGCGATGCAGTGGCTCCGGCGGGGGAGAGCGGGGAGATTGTGCTGGAGTGTGCAGGCGGCACAGACCTGCAACCCACTGCAACTATGTGAATACACAAAAAGCAAGAAGCTTCGATTATTGACCGATTAGTCGTAAGAACTCCATACGAGTCTCATGCTCGGAACGGAACGCACCGCGCATGATTGATGTGGTCATGGTTCCCGGTGTGCGAATGCCGCGCATCGTCATGCAGAGATGCTCGCCTTTCAATACAACGGCCACATCCTGGCTGCCTGTCACACGGCTCACCTCATCGGCAATCTGCTGGCCGAGGCGTTCTTGCACCTGGAGCTGGTGTGCAAATTTATGGGCGATACGAGCAAACTTTGATAAACCGAGAATCCTGTCACCAGCAATATAGCCGATAGAGACATCACAATAGAAAGGCATCATGTGATGCTCACACATGGACCAGACGCGCATTCCGGAGATGCAGACCATCTGGTCGGCGGTTACGGAATTGAATGTTGTTTCCGTATTGCCGGGGTCGTACTCGATAAACTCGCGCCATGCATTGGCCCAGCGCTTCGGCGTATCCGCTACTCCTTCGCGGTCGGGATCTTCTCCAATAGCGATCAGGAGTTCCCGTCCCAGTTCGACCAGCTTTGGATAATCAACGGTTCTTACAGGTTCAATTGTACTGGAGTGTGCAGGATCGGGGTACACAAGCTGCTGAGCCACATGTCCGTTCACATGTCCATTGCTGCGCACCTTTTCCTGATCAGTATTCCAAATCATGAGTTTTTCCTCTTTTCGATCTCCTCTATTTCTCAACAGGTTTTTCGCCATGCGATCTTGCCGCAACATGGCCCGGCGCGGCACACGGCACATCTCTCCCGCGAAAAGCCTGTGATGGGTGGGATGGGGTTTCTCTGCGCTAGACGCCGCGTTTATTTCCCCACAACAGCGTATGAAGCTGCGGCAGAACCGTCACGTTATACCACCGCTCCGTTGTTACCCGTTCGATCAGCCAGTTCATTCTGTGTAGGATGCCGGCTGCGTCGATCTGCGCTGAGACATGAGGAGGGGTGTGATTTCCCACTTGCAGGTACATTGGGATATCAGGATAGCGTTCGGCAACGTGACGCGCATAAGCGAAATCCTCTTCACCGAATATTACAACCTTGAGAGCTATCTGCGATATTCCCGCACGCCCATAAGCAATGCTGCGCTCCAACCGGTCCCAGCGTGTCACTTGCTGGCTGCTCGGTGGTTTGGGAGAGAGTGTCAGATAATCAAGCTTTGCAAACCAGGGCCGGGGTACACTGCCTTGCGTCTCGATGGCGAACGTGTAGCCCTCTGCATGGCCTGCGTCGATCAGTGGCTCTAATGGTTGAAGGGCAGGATTGCCGCCCGAAAGCGTAATTAAAAGCGGTTTCCTCCCCGAAAGTTTGCGTATTTCAGCCATGATCTCTTCGATTGTCAGCGGGGTCCACTCGGCTTTGCGCTCAGGCAGCACGGCATAGAGGGTGTCACACCAGCTACAACGATAGTCACACCCTCCAGTACGAACAAAAACGGTGGGTTTGCCGATGAGCGCGCCTTCTCCCTGAATGGTCGGGCCGAAGATCTCGGATACGAGTATTTTGCGTGCTCCTGACATCTCTCTTAATTCCGCTATTTGCGTTGTCTCTCTCATTTTCTCCTTAAACATCACATTTCCTCGCGCTCATTGTGGGTGATCTCAACAAATCCTTTGCCGGTCTCCCACAATCTGATACGATAGAGCAGGGAGTCTGGGATGCCGCCGGCGACCAGGGCATCCCAGATCCAGTGGACCAGATTTTCGGCGGTAGTACGGATGCCGGTGAGCGCGTTGAGGTCGTTGTGATCCATGCCACCCGCTTCGACGGGCTGTGCGAGCCTGCCGCGTGGCACCGCATCTGAGAGCTGTTCGATGATTGTCTGGTTGACGATGCGCTTGAGATCATCGAAATCCATCACCATGCCATCATCTGAGCGTCCCGGAACCTCTATGATAGGACCGCGCAAGGAGATTTGCAGGCGGTAGGAATGCCCGTGCGGGCGGCGGCATTGCCCTTTGTGATCTGGCAGGTGATGCGATGCTTCAAAGGTGAATTCGCGCGTGATGATAGCATACCTGGTCATGATCTTCTCTCTTTTTCCCTCTCAGGGGAACGGGCATGCGCTTTATACGGTTGCGCTCCCGGCGATATGCAGATACTGTTCAGGGTCGTTCGCGTACTCTGTCGGGTCGGGGATACCTGCCAGCTCGAAGGCTTCGTAACGTTCGACACAGGTACCACAGCGCCCGCAGTGCCGGTCATCCAGGCCATCGGCGCCGCCTTCGTAGCAGCTCCAGGTTAGCTCAAACGGAACGTTGAGGCTGGCGCCCAGGCGGGCAATTTGTGCTTTAGTAAAGTGCATAAAGGGTGATTCGACCTTGATCGTTTTGCCTTTCATCGCACTGGCAAGCATGACATTGAAGGCGTCAACAAACTCTTCGCGGCAGTCAGGATACTGGGCGTAGTCCCCCTGGTGAGCAGCATAGGCAACGATACCGGCATCTACTCCCCAGGCGAGCGTGGCCGCCTGAAGCAGCATATTGGGATTGCGGAACGGCACGACTGTCGCACGCATGCTGTCGTCGGTATAGTGGCCGTGCGGCATCTTGACCTGCGGGTTAATGAGCGCGGAATCCGAGTGCGGAAGCACTCTGGCGATAGGCAGCTCAATCACGTCGTGCTCGATCCTGAGCGCATGCTTGCTGAGATCGAAGCGAGCGCGCAGGTGGGCGATGTATCGCTCAGCGTAGCTCAGCTCTTTGACGTGCTTCTGCCCATAATTGAAGGAGAGCAGGTGCAGGTCGAAGCCGGCAGCGGCATAATAGTGAGCGAGCACACAGCTATCCATGCCGCCACTGACAATCAGGACGGCGCGCTGGCGCTGGTGTGGTGCAGTAGTAGACATGATATGCTCCTTTCGTGTCGTGTCCCGGTTGAGGTGGCTCGATCTGTCATTGGGAAAACCATCAATAGTGCTGATAGTAACGGCGATATTCCGGGCGCGGACCCGTATAGTCAGGGTGCGCGTACTCGGCAAAGATGATTGTTTTAATATTGCCGCGTACACTGAAATCACCCACAACGCGCATCCAGCGCGGAGAGAGCAGCGCGACCAGGTCGTCAAGGAGAGTGTTGGTCGCGGTCTCATGGCTGATCTGGCGATTGCGATAGCCGTTGATGTAGAGTTTGAGCGATTTCAGTTCGACAATATATCTGTCAGGGACGTAGTCAATCACGATGGTGGCGAAATCGGGAAAGCCCGAACGCGGGCAGAGACAGGTGAACTCGGGAATCTCAAAGTGTTCTACGTAGTCTCTGTCGGTATGCGAATTGGGCCATGCTTCCAGCTTATTCTCCTGAATCTCATCCAGTCCATATCTGCCCGGAATACGTGTTTGTTCTGGCATTGACGCTTGCTCCTTTCATTGAAAAATGTCGGCAACTCAGATACTTGTGTCCCCCGAATTTGTTTTCTGGCTCTGTTAAAGAGTTTCATCATCTGGAGCCAGGTAAACGACAATAATGCTGATATTATCGGCCCCTCCATGATCCAGGGCTGCCTGAAGCAGGCAGGTGCTGATGTGGGCCGGGGAAGGGGCCGCAGCTTCGATGATGCTGGCGATTTCGCTATCGCGCACCATCTCCCACAGGCCATCTGAGCAGAGCAGCAGGATATCCCCGGCCTGGAGTTGCAGCTCAAAAGTGTCGATGTCTACGGCTGCGTGCTCGCCCAGGCAGCGGTAAATCTGGTTGCGTTTCGGGTGTGTATAAATCTCGTCGGCTGTGATCAACCCTACTTCGACCATACGCGCGACAATGGAGTGATCGCGTGTGATGGTTCGCAGCCCCTCTGTTTTGCGATAGAGGTACGTACGGCTATCCCCCACATTGACGACGTAGGCAGTGTCAGCGATGACAAGTGCGGCAGTGAGTGTCGTTCCCATCATGTCCAGATCCGCCGATTCTCGCCTCTGATGGTTGCGGCGGTAGATGGCGAGGTTAGCCTTGTGCGCGCCATCTTTGAGCAACTCGGCAAAGCTCTCTTCATAGTTCGACGGACTGCGCGTGAGAAGCGGGACAATGGTATCGCCAAGCGTTTGCACTGCCAGCCGACTCGCTTCCTGACCGTTGGCGTGGCCACCCATGCCATCGGCGACGACGAACAGCCCTGTCGGGATCTCCGCGCGCTCCCCGGCGCGCTCCCCGGCGCGCTCCCCGGCGCGCTCCCCGGCGTGCATCCCTTGCAGAGCGAGCAGCGTATCTTCGTTCGGCGTCTGCCGGCGTACAACGCCGGGGTCCAGTCGTGCGCCGATAAGCAGGCGCTTGTAGCGGCGGCCAGCGGGTCCGGCAGCCGGCAGGGGCGCAGTATCCTGCGTACACTCCGTATATTCCTTATATTCCTGATCTTCAAGCGATTCTGAAGCATAATCTTCGTCTGGAGTATCAGGATCATCAAAAGTAGCACGTGTGTCAGAATGTTCGCTCTTTTCCCTGTTGATCACGTGTATTGTATCATGGGGAGCAATATATGGGGCATTCTCGCGCGGTTCTGCTGGTTCTCCGCCATTCGAGCTACCACCCGACAAGCTGATGGGCTGCGGCTCACGGCCTGCCACTCGTGTCACGCGGCCCACCGTCAGGTTTGCTGATATCTGGTCCGGCACAGGCAGGCTTTGTGTAGACCTGGCAGAGAAACGGCTGGCAGGCTGCACAGCCGGAGAGCGAGTAGTGGCAGCGTGCGCGTAAGGCGCTACCCCTTCCACTTTTTTGGCGTCTGGCGTATCCTGGAAACTCTGTATCATCATGCGTTTTGATTCTTCTACCCAGGAAGCGGATGCAGCATAAGCCTGGGGTGAGAAGTTTGCTACCGCCGGGCCGGGAGAGAGCGGACGACTCTGGGGCAAGGAATGTGCAGGGGCAAGGGAATGGGGATGCGAAGGTTCTGCGAGATGCTGCGTCCACGCTGCCCGTGCTGTATTTTTCCTGCGTGCGTTCTGTCCGGCTGGCCCGGCCAGGTTTTCATTGCTCTCAAAGAAGCTGTACTCTGGCGCCTGTTCGGGGAACGGGGACGATTGTAGTGAGCGTGAAGCTTGTGATGGTTGTGGTAACTCCCGCTCTGTAGCAGCCTGCCAGAAGTCCCGTACGACCTGAATGGCGGCTGCTGTGAGGACGACCCAGAGGATCAGCAGAGCGAGGGAAAGCAACAGCAATCCGGCCAGCGGCGAGAGGATGGCCGGTCCGCGCTCAAGCCACAACAGCGGTAGTTGTAGTAAAACCTGGAACAGGAAACGCCAGGCCCAGGGTGGGAAGCCATCTGCAATCCAGTAGAGCAGTGCTCCCCCGGCAAGGAGTCCGCCGAAGGCGATGGCTTTGGCCCACTGGTGGTTTCTATAGAGAGCTCTCAGGCGCTCTTTCATGCGGCCTCTCCTCAGACTGTACTGCTGGCCGTTGTAGCCACGAACGACGTAATGGTGATCACAGTATCGTTTCGGACCACGACACGAAGCCCGTTCTGTCCTGTGGAGAGGGCGGTGTCGGTGGCGGTGATCATCCAGCGAGCCGGTTCCGGCATATCGACTCGCCAGACCCTGGCAAAGAGCATTGCGCCGATGGCGCGGAAGCGCAGGGTATAGACGGCGTTTGCCTGCGCCTTGAACGGCAGGCTTTTGATGATTGCGCTCGCGCCCTGGACGCGCTTGATGATGCTCAGGTGGGTTCCATCGATCAGGACTTTATACCAGTTATTGTCATCAGTCCAGCGCACAACGGCGCCCAGGTTCACGCCGTCGGCAAAACGGTTAACCATGCCGCTGAGCGCCACTTCGCTGTTCGGGCTGGTGGGGCCAAGTACGGCATTGAGCGTTCCCTGCGCACCATTTATTTTACCGGTACGAGCATCAATAGTAAAAATTTGTGCATTTTTCGCTATATTGGCATCACCACCCCACGTGCGACCATCGGCAGCCATGCCCCATAGTGGTTGATTGGGGCGCTGGAATGTATCCTGTGCCAGAATGTTTGTGGGCATCTGTGCCGGCAGTGTCGGCATAGGCGTCGGGACGAGAGCCGAAGCCTGTGGGACCGGCGAGGTCTGGGCGGGCCGGGCGGGCTGCGCGGCGGTACCCTGCTGTACTGATCGCACAGGCTGTGAGGCGAGAGTAAGTGACCGCTGGATCGCTGACGAAAACAAACCAGCGGTCAGTCCGCCAATGACAATGATGGCTAAAAGGAGAAAAGATAAGAGGCGCGTACTCATACACTTACTCCGTCATATGCTCTTGCTATTACGCTTTTCTCTGCTTATGATCCGGTACCATCTGCAATGATGTTCCATTTGCGACAAAAGTCTTGATATCAAGCGTTGCCAGAGAGTGCATTTGTTGATGAATCCAGACAATTCCCTGGCGCATTTCATGGATAGAAGGATCGTTTTGCCCGACATAGGCATGATTGGCATGATCAATCATATCATTGATGATGGTGAGAGTCGTTGACTGCTGTAGCTGCTGATCTGTCATCTTCATGATTTGTTGAGCGTCGCGGCGAACCTGTGTCAGCCAGTATTTGACATTATTGAGTGCCATCACAAGCGGCGCGATCCGTTTGCGCAGCGTTTCTCGCTCAGCCGGGGCGCTCGTCTGGAGCAGCCCATTGAGGTGGCGAACGATGTGTGTCAGATAGCCGGGCGGGTCCTGGGCCGGGCCGTTGACATCGAGCAGTCCTACACGGGCCAGACGTTCGTTGACGAGCGTCGGCGTGCCGGGTGGCAGGTCCTGTTTGACGAAAGAAAGGCCATCCAGGTAAGCCAGCGTGCGGATGGTCTGCCGGCGGACAAAGCCGGCATCTTTGCCATTTTCCCATTGCTCGCGCATACTGCCCGTCCATTCCAGGATCTTTCCCCCGTTTCTGAAAAGCCAGTTGTCCAGACCGCCGGGCAGTTCAATTTCTTCGAGCGCCGGATCTCTTGCCAGCAGGTGGCGCAGGTGATCCAGGTAGCTGAACGGCTGCTGCTCTCCGTCGAGCTTGACGGGTGTCTGCGCGAATTCGCCGTAGTAGCGCCACGCGCCGGTGTCCGGTGTGGGAGAGACGGGCGGCATAGTGGCGCTCTCTTCTGTGACCAGGAACCGGCTGGCGATGGCGAGCAGGTTGGTATGCTGTGCATCGCCTGAATAGACCAGGTGAGCATGCCCGTTGTTGATGGTGAGCGAGCCGAGCAGAATCGCTCTGGGATCACTCTGGGTTTTATCGCCCAGGAGCCAGGCGTAGTAGCTTTTGCCGTCCGCCGGGCGAGACAGGTTGTTGAGGTCGATCACCACCTGGTCCATCATGCCCTGGTTACTGTTTTCGCTCAATTGTTCGCTGCTCATGAACTCGACGTGTCCAGCCAGAGCGGGCGGAGCTGTCGTGCTGGTGAGAGGTTGATTCATAAGCATGAGGAGCGAGCCGATACCCGCTAGCGTCAGCGCAATGGCAAGCAGGATGATCAAAGCGGCAGACAGGCGCGAGCGCGCACGATGTGCCGGTCGGAGTGATGGAGAGGATGTGGGAGCAGCGGAAGCGGCGAGAGCAGGCGAAGGCGGTGGCTCCGGCGCGGCGGGTTTGTCAGAGGGAGTCAACGCCGACGCGAAAGTTGGTGGCAGAGGGCCAGTATTCCTGGTGCTGATATCAGCACCCATTGCTGGCTGAGGAGATATGGCGGTATGCGCCTGCGGACGAGTCTTTCCTGTCGGCAAGCGGGGCGACGCGGTATCATAGTCAGGCGCGAAACTGGGCGGTGCAGGAAGCGGGACAGTGGTTCGGCGAAGTGTACGCTGGCGCATCGCCTGCCCGGCAGCAATCGCATCGACCAGTTCGTCCATTGAGTGATAGACGGGAAAACCGTTGCGCATGGCAAGCTGCGATAGGCGCTCACTGCGTGGAATGACGAAGAGGATGGCTTTGTCGAGCTGGCGCCTGGCATGTTTGAGGGCATTGAAATCATCAGGCCGCTGGAACGCCCTTGCCTGTTCCGCCAGGAAAAGCACGACAGGCTTGCGTTGCCCGGCTATAGCAGAGGAAAGCGTTGCCAGGTCATCGGCAGCCTCGACATAGAGTACACAAAAATCGCCTGAGTGATTGCACTTCATTTTTTATTTTCCCTCTTCCCGCAAGTTGCATACGCACCAGCAGCATGCTCGTTCCTGTCTCTTTGCGCAATTACTGTTCAACATATTCTCTCCTCAGCAGTCTTTCTTCCTTTCTCCATTGGGAGTGTGATGCCGGTAAAGCAGGAGTGGGAGCGACCGAACCGGTCTCCCTCAACGCAGGTAGAGAGAGATGACGCGCATGTGCGGGTATGCCGTACATACTGAATGGCTGCTGCACCGGCTTT
This sequence comes from Ktedonobacteraceae bacterium, assembly GCA_014896635.1. The sequence continues at coordinate 10,022 of JADBKA010000060.1, read as the reverse complement.
TGTTGTTGTCTATTCTGCTGTTTCCGTTGAGAGAGTTTTCTGATCTTGATACCTGTAAAAAGTGCAGCGAGAGCACGGTAGAGCAACAGGCAGGCTATACCCGCAAGGGCGCTCCAGGCAGTGAGCCAGGAGAGAGCCTGCGCGATCAGCAATACTTCCGGCATCGCCGGCGGCCATGCTATGCTTTGTCTTTGTAGCCACAGCGTAGCGAGTTTGTCCCAGGCTGAAGGAGGAAAGCCACCAGTCTGGTAGACACAGAAGAGACCAATGACAAGGCACGCCAGGAGAGAGATCAAGGATCGCACAGGCCGGGAAGCCGAAGGAGCCGGGAGAGCGTCTCTGCTGCGCATCGCGCGCGCCTGCCTGCTGGCTGGCCGTTCTGCTGTTCCCCACGTATTGATCAAGGCGCCTGCCACAACCAGACTGCCGCCGATATAGCCGGGCAGCGGCAGCGTTTCTCCCAGGTACACGTAAGCGATCACCGCACCCAGGATAGGCTCCAGGATGTAGATAAAGGAGACCGTCACAGGCGAAAGAAAATTCTGGCACAGCACAGTGATGAGCGTCGGCAAAAATGTCGTGCCGAACGCGATATACAGGATAGCCTGGATATCCTGCGCTGTAGGATGCACGGCCTGCCAGTCACCGAAGAGCAGCGCGATCAGGCTTGCCCACGCCGCCATCGTCAGCAGTTCAACACCGAATAAAGCCCAGTGCGCCTTTTTATCGCGCTGCTCGTGATCGGCCAGGAAGATATAGAGGGTACAGAAGAGGCCGCCAATGAAGGCGATTACCGCGCCGCGCATCCCGCCTACCGGCGAACTCTCGATCAGCAACAGGGCGCCAAACACTGAGACGCCGCCTGCGAACCAGGTGACTCTCTTAATCGGCTGGCGCAGAACAAGCCAGGAAATAGCCGCTGCGATCAGGCCGTTGAGCGATGGAAAGAAGGCCGTGCCGGCGGCACTATTGTGCTTGAGCGCGACGGCCAGGGTGATCAATCCCAGACAGAGACAGGTGCCAAGCAATGCTCCGCTCTTGAGAACCTCTCTTGTGAGCTTTTGCCAGGAGAGCGCGATCATCGCCAACGCCGCCGGGACAAGCGCGAGAAAAACAAAGAATGTGAAGACGATGGGATCAACATGTGCTAGCGCCTCCTTTGCGACCGAATAGTAGGTTGCAAAAAGAAAGGTGTTGAGCAGGAATGCTATGCCCGCAACCATCTTCATTTTCATCCGGCCTCTCCTGATAAAGAAGAATAACAAAAAGAGAAAAAGGATTTTTTCGGAGGACCCACTGCATCTCCGCCAGGAGGACACTTGCTCTTCCGCTCTGGAACACTGCGGACGCAGCTACGATTTGCGCTCATCACCAGAGCAGAAGCGGCTTTGCGCCCTCCTGGCCTTCCCCCTTTCTATCCCTCTTTCTCTTCTCTATGAAAAGTATAGTCGGGGACAGGGGAGATTGAAGGCTCTATGCTGCACAGGTCGGTTGGTGAAGGGATGTTTCTTATAAATGATGAGTCCCAGGGTGTGACGGGATGACAGCAAGCAAGCAACGGAACGTCGCAGAAATCAAAGATGTTTGTCTACGGGAAATGCAAAAGTTGTCATTCAGTCCCCGGTGTGGCGCACATGTATCTCTCATCCCATGTTGCTTCTCTGAAAGCAACATGGGATGAAATCTTGATAGCCGTTCGAGATCCGTCCCGCTACCGGCGGGACTAGCAAGATGCTGGCGCATCTTGCCCATCTGAACGCAAGGGAGTATCAGGTATCGTCAGAGCTGTGTCTTATCAGTGGCAATCTGTTTATTGGATGGCGAGTTGCTGCTGGAGTTCCAATGCCAGAGCCTCTTCCTGGGCCAGCTCGTAGTCGCGGGCCATGGCGAGTGCCTGTGCGGCCTCAGTGCGCGCCTGTTGCAGTTCAGTGGAGGCGAGCGAGACGCGCGAGAGCAGGATTTGCGCCCTGGTTTTTGTTTCGGCTTCAACCCCATTGAGAGCGATAGCGCAAGTGAGAAGCTTGCGCGCCTGTTTGAGCAGGTGCGAGCGCATGCGCGGGCGTTTCGTAGGGAGAGGTACGACTTCGTTAGCCTGCAAGAGGCGGAGATTGCCCAGGGCTACCAGTGCTTCGCCAATACAGGGATTTTTGTGTGTGGCCCGACCAATTTTGAGAGCGTACACTGCGCAATCGCTGGCTTCTTTCAATTTGTCCTGCTGCTCAAGAGACAGGGCCAGGGCCGCATTCCAGCGGCTGAGATATTCGCGGTCATTGGTATGTTCCGCCAGTTCCAGTGCGCGTTTGTACCAGCGTTCAGCTTCCTCATGCGCGCCTGCGGCGGCAGCGAACGCAGCAAGATCACTGTAGACGACAGAGAGCAGCGGGTCATCGTGCATGCTCTCCGCCAGGTTGAAAGCTCGTTGCAGGATCTCGCGGGCCAGTCTGTGCTCGCCTTTTTTAAAGTAATTGTAGCTCAGATTACAGGAAACGTGAGCAATTTCACGCTTATAGTTGTAGCGTTCGTAGATTGAGAGCGCGGTATGAAGATGAGCCAGTCCTTCACTGCGCAGTCCCACCGTACAGGCAATGTCACCCAGGCGCCTGTAGGCACGTCCCAGGTCCACAGGATCACCAGTGAGGATGCGCTGGATGCGCGTGGTACTTCTGTTATCAAAAGTGGTAAGCAGTGTGGACGTTTCTTGTTCTACCGGCATACTCTGCTGCTGCTCCAGTAGAAGCAACTCTTCGCTCGCGGCCTGCCTGGCGGCGTCGTAGTGGCCTTCCTGCAAGTAGAGGCTGCTGCACAGGTGGTACATTCGCGCCCAGGCCGGGCCAAGGCTACGCCGGCCTTGCGCAGAACCCGTTCGCCCTCTGTACAGCAGTGCCAGGCGCGTGTACTATCGGTCTCATAACGCCAGGTCCAGCCAATTTCGCTCCAGAGCAACGCTTGAATCTGGGCTTCCAGTAAAGCATCGGGGAGAGAGACCTGGTGGCGCAGGGATAAAATGCGCTCGTAAAGTTTGCGAGCTTCCTGGTAATTCCCGCAGATCATGTTACATTCTGCAAGGCGCTCAAGCAAGAAGATCAGGTGTGTCAGTGCTTCCTGTGGTGGCTGCTCACCGGATGCGGTTCCGCTCGCAAGCGCGGCCTGGTCCAGCTTTGCCACAGCCAGGGCGTAGTGCTGCGTCGCCTCTTTATAGGCCAGGAGCGCATATGCCTGCTGTCCTGCCAGTTCGGCATAGGCAGCGATGCGCAGCGGTTCGGCATCCGCCCGCACCAGGTGATGAGTGATCGTGGCAGCCACCGTTTCTTCATTGTCTCTGTACAGCTGGATCAGCGCCTCGGCGGCTCGCAGATGCAGGCGGGCGCGGCGGGTTGCCGAAATGCTCTGGTAGAGATGATCTACCAGCAGCGGGTGCCAGAAGTGGTAAGTGATGTGATTGCCCATACCCTCTTCGGTCAGGACGCCCGATTGCAGCGCCTCTTCCAGCAGGACGAGTGCTTCCTCCTCGCCGGGCTGGTCGGAGCCTTCGATCATGGTTTCAATCAAGGGCAACTCGAAGGAACTACCCAGAACGGCAGCGCTTTTAAGCAATTCGTGACAATCCTGGCTGAGTTTACGCAGGCGCTGTTCGAGTGCTGCGGTGACGCTTTCAGGAAGCGCCGGCGATGTTGCGCCGGCATGTGATCGAGCCAGTTCTTCGGCAAAGAGAGGGATACCGGCAGCCTGGCTCTGAATATACCGGACCGTCGCTGCGGGCAGCGGTGAGACGCCTGTTACCAGTGTGCCGATTTGCTCGGTGGAGAGCGGAGCAATGTTGAGTGTCATAACAGAATGCTCGCGCTGCATATGAGCTATCAGCGTGTGGAGACGCTGATTCGCCGAGAATTCATTTGCGCGGCAGGTTGCTACGATCAGGATGGGATAGCCGGAGAGATGGCGGCAGAGGTGGCCGAACAGATCACAGCTATTACTGTCGGCCCACTGGATATCATCCAGGACAAGGAGCAATGGCACATTCGTACTGAGTAGAGTAAGCAAGGTGTGGGCAGCCTGCCACAGGCGAAGTTGCTCCTGGCCGGGTTCCGCTGCGAACTGGGACGCGGGAAGCGCTTTTGTCTGAGGAAGAATCTCAGATATTTCGGGAAGTATCATGGATAAAGGACGCAATAATGCAGGTAGAGACATTTCACTTCCATTGCCGAGGCCAGTCGCTTCTTCGCCTGCATGCGCAGAAGATGTGAAGGAAGCAGGGAGCAACTCGGAACTTATATAGAGTGCTCTGCGTAATACCTCGGCCCACAGGCGATAGGGAATGGTACTCTCTTGCGCTGAGACGCGGCTCCAGACGATGGCGCAGTTTCGCCGCTGTGCCACGCGGCAGATCTCTTCTGCCAGGCGTGTCTTGCCAATGCCGATCTCACCGAGCAGCACTGCACACTGTGGGCGGCGCTGCGTGTAGAATGGAATGCTGCTTGCCTGTTGTTCAACCTGACGCTGCTCCTCGACGACCTGCGCGTTTTGTTCTATTTCTAACAGCATCCGGCGCAGCGTATCCAGTTCTGCATCGCGTCCGACCAGCGGACTCTGATTGCTGCGCCCGACCGGCATGATCTGAAGATGGCCTGCCAGTCGCTCAAGGGGTGATGAGGAAGGCGAAACTGCCTCTGAGGGAGAGATCTCCTGTTCGGTGGCTGTATGCGAAGAGAGAGTGTGAGGGAGATCCCGGCCTTCGCGGATGGCTCTGACCAGGCGCTGTGTTTCTTCAGAGGGGACGGCCTGTTGCTCGCGTGCCAGCACGTCGGCGAACTGCTGGTAGGCACGAATGGCTTCGCCGCGCCGCTGCAACTTTGCCAGCGTGACTATCAGACGCTGAATGGCAGCTTCATGGGCAGGATCGTGAGTCAGAAGGAGATTGAGCGTCTCGATGGCTGCCGTCATTTCGGCATTTGCGATGTACAGATCGGAGAGTTCGAGCAGGAGGGCAATCCAGGCATGATGTAGAAGCCGCCGGCGTGTGGCAACCCAGGCAAGCTGTTTCCCTTCTGGAAGAAAGTCTCCTTGATACAGTGCAACAGCTTCGCGCAATTCTGCCAGGCGTGCAGCCTCGGATGCGGTGAGCGGGGAAGCTGGTGCAGGCAGTGATGATCGGGGCAAAGAAGATGCTTCTTCAGTAACTTCTGAGGAGAGGGCCTGCCTGCGCGTCGTGAAGGACTCGAAAGCGTCGGCATCGATCCAGATGATGCTCTGGTCAGCCAGTACCAGCGTATCGCCTTCAGAACGCAGAAGCATATCTTGCACCTGCGCTTCCCGCAAGGCGCGTGAGGCGCGAGAAGTAGAAGAATGATGCAGAATCTTGCGCAGGCGGCGCAGGGTAGTATCCAGCCGGCTGCCAGCGGTGGACGGATCTTTCCCAAGTTTGAGCACCTCTATGGCATGGACGCGGCTCACCCGGCGTCCAGGGCTACAGATGAGCAGCGCGAGCAATGCCCGCATGCGATTTGAGCGAAGCCAGTCGGAGTCGTTGACCGCGTGCCAGCGGTTGGCAACACGGCGTTCCAGGCGGAACTGTCCCAGAGTGAAGATGCGCAGGAGTACCAGGCTCGTCTGGGGAGGGCTTGCAGGATGAGGCTGTGCGGGGTTTGTAGGATTTGCAGGGGTGTCTGGGGTGTCTGGGGTGTCTGAGAACTGGGTAGTTCCGGCAGCCTGGACCTCTGCCGGCAGATGCTTACCGATATAAGTGCGCGTCGTCTGCCCGTCCATCGTCTGGTAGGCATACCAGTAAGGGCCATGACCTATGCCTTCCCGGCACTTGCGACAGCGTAGTTTTCCGCAGTAGCTCACCTGCTGATGATAGGTGATTTTGCCTTCCATCGTTTTGCACGGCCTGAAAACTCATCCCACCAGCGACTGAGATGAGTATGCCGCTCCTTTCTTGCCTGTTATTGCTCTCCCGAAAGTCCCTGTCAGAAAAAGTAGAAAGTATGCCAGTCTTGGAAAATACCATAGAATTTTCTTTTCATCAACTTTTTGGGAGGGATATGCAGGGCTTTTTAGTTTTCGAGAAAGGCGGAGGTCAAGGGGGCGGGAGCCCCGTGCGGAGCGCGAGGTGTCCTCTCTCCTCTCTCTCTTGTTCTTCTATCGAGGAGGAAAGCAGGCAGGCAGGGTACTCCCCTGGAGTAAACAAGGGCGGGAGTATCAACCGGAGCGCAGTCGCTCCGCGTATTCATAGCTGTCTTCAGCGTCTTTGCGTCGTCCGAGCGCGTCGAGGGCCGTACCGCGATTCGTCCAGATCTGCGGATCATCGGGATTGAGCAGCAGCGCCCGCTCGTAAGCGCGCAGAGCTTCCTGGTAGTGTTCGAGCGCGAAATAGCTATCACCGAGTGCCAGACAGACCACAGCATTGTCGGGCTGAAGAGAGAGCGCCTGCTGGTACGCTCTGGCCGCCCCTTCGTAGTCGCCCACCGTAAAGAGCTTATCGCCGCGTCGTTCCCACTCGCTGGTCTCTGGAGAGGGAGGCATCTGAGATGTCTGGAAGGGAGTACGGGGGAGATGTTGTGGAGCGCCAGGAATGGGAGTGAATGGACCGGAGTTGTTCGTTTGCAAGGGAAAGAGACCGGGATCGGTGTGGATAGCGGGAGGAGTGAGAGAAGTGAGAGAAGGAGGAGTGCGCAAACGGCTGGCGTAGTCTCCCTCGCTGCTCCGTGCTTTTTTACGCAAAGGGGAAGAGAAGGGTGACTCATGGAGAGGCAGGGTATCAAGGGTATCAGACAGCGGCGTATGACCCAGTGGGAGGCCATCGGTAGACCGGTCGGTAGACCGGGAAGTGTGCTTGAGAGAGAGGCGCTGCGCGTGTCCGGCCTGCGTCTCCAATGCCTGAACAAAATGCTCAATGCTGGCGAAACGCCGCGCCGGATTCTCCTGTTTTGCCGCTTGCAGGGCCGGCAGCAGCGGTTCATAATCGGCGGCCCGCAGCAGACGGGTCAGCAGGTATTCACAGAGCACGGCGAAGGCATATTGATCAGCCAGTGGCGTCACCGCTTCCCAGTAGCGCAGCGGATCGATTCCTTGCTGCCTGCCGGGCCGGCTCATGCTCAGCAGTTCGGGAGCGAGGAAGGGACCGGGAGGCGGGTGCAGGCGGGCCAGGCCGAAATCGGCCAGCAAGATCTGGTCGCCGTGATCTGGCATGATCAGAATATTGCCGGGGACGAGCGCACCGTGAACGATGCCGCGTAAGTGCGCCGTGTATAGAGCTGAGCCAATTTGCCGAATCAGGTGCAGCAGGTGAACAAGCAGAGATTGCGGTGTGGACAAAAGATCGTCGGTCGGTTGCCGTCCCGGCTCACTCTGATGCGAGCTTCTTTTGGAGGAAGCGATCACCTGTGCCAGAGGAGTGGGCGCATACTGGCACAGCGTAAGAAGATAAGGAGAGTGAGTGCCAGCAAAAGGAAGAGCAGCAGAGGTGGTACGGGCTGCTGGCTGAAGGATGCTGCAACTGTAGACGGGAAGAATCGACGGATGGCGTAGTCCCATCACCACACGGACTTCCCGGCGGGCCGCTTCCCAGAGCTTGCTGCTTTCATCCAGCGGGGCAAAGAGTTTGAGCGCGACAGGATACCCCGTTCGCCGATGAATGGCAAGATAGGCGCTGCCGCTTCTTCCTCGCCCCAGGCGCCGCTGCACCTGGTAGACACCCAGGTGTGCTCCTGCCAGTAGTTCGCCACACGTCGAACACACAACTTCCTCTGCCCGGAGCTTATGCGGCACTGGTCCGAGACAGTAGGTGTCTGCTTCTCGTGTTTCGCCGGTTGTATTCTGGAAACTGCTGTCCATTGTTTTGCCCTTCTCTTTGCACCTTTTCCATTCGACTTTGCAGACTCTCCCAACCAGAGAATTCCTGCGCAGAGCGTCATGAGAAGGAACACATGACGCTCGCAGGCACAGCATCAAGATGTGCCGAATGCCTGGCGCTCTTTGAAGAGAGCGTTCTCGTGATCTGCCACGTGTCCTGTAGCATCTGTAGCGCCGGCTCGCCGGACTGGCTCGTGCATGGACGGAGGAGCAAAAGCCGCGCCTGTCCCCCCGGGAACCTCGTAGGAATCGGCAGCAGAGATGACAGAGGAGACGGTTTGCGGCTCACGCATGCCAGGCGAAAAGGGTTGCTCCAGCAGAGCACCGAGTTGTTCGGCCAGCAAGTCAGTGCTGCGTGCAGCTCGTTCGAGGGTCATACGCTCGAAACTGGCACTCCCTTCCTGTGCCTCTTTGAAAAGCGCAGCATGTCGCAGTTCATGAAGTGCCTCACCGAGCCGCCTGGTCAGATTATTCATCCATTCCAGTCTGTGAGTGAGACGCCGCCATTGATTCTGTTGCATCCTTTGCAGGTGAATCAGGCCGAGGAAGAGAGGACGCAACTCGCCAGCACTCGCTGCTGCCTGGCTTTCGTCGGAGAAAGCCGACTGCCCTTGAGCCAGGCGAGCCAGGGCTTCTTGCAACACCCTGCCCTCACGCATGAGTTGATCGTAGCGCGCTCCTCGCTCGGAGAGTGCCTTGAGGCGATCAAGCATCAAATTCAGGCTGACGGCGATAGGCAGCAGCGGACCCGCAATCGTCGGTGCGCGCGCTGCAAAATCTCCACGCGCCACACGTGCGTGTACCGAGCGCAACGTCGCTACACCTTCTTCCAGCACGCGCTTTTCAAGAGCTGCCCGCGCCGCTTCGTCTGCCTCGCGCCGGCTCACCTGAAGTTCACGGCGCGAGATGACCAGCTCACCGCGTATCTGCATCGTCAGGCGATTGTTTTCCATCAGCGTCAGCGATTGACGAATCACCACCACGATAATGAGCGCCAGCGCAATCAGGTCGGCCTGCACCAGAATCTCTCCCCCCTGAGGCGCGACCACCGTCAGCAACAACGCGCATGTCCCAAGCGCCAGGACGAACGGCAGAATGGTCTGGATGATCATGGTCAACTGAGCGAGTCGCCCCGTGTGATTCCCTGCCGACAGCGGAAAACGCGCAGAGAAGGCACGCTCAGCCTGCTCCTGCTCACGCGCATGGCTGCGTGGATACTCGATGGCGGCCAGGCCGACCAGGCTCATCGAGAGCGGCCAGAGAATATCCTGAAAAGTTCCTGTGTTGAAGCCTGAAGGCGAGAGAGAAAAGTAGCCAAGCAGACTATCGGTGAGCGCGAGCGCTGAGAGTCCCAGGCAGAGCAGGGTGAAGACATGCTGCTGAGCGCGGCTGGAGAGCGGGCTGAACATCAAGAACGCACCGATGGCTACCAGGAACAGATCGCCGGTCGGGAAGTAGACTGAGAGAAAGGCAGCGCCGGCACTGGGCGCATGCGAGAGAGCAGCAATAGACGGTCCCAGGACAAAAAACCAGGAGAGGGAGAGAGTCGCAAGAATGACGGTCGTAGCATCAAGCAACAGGCGTACTCGCCCCACGCCGGCTTTATCGCGGCGGGTGAGCAGCAACGTCCCGATCAAAAAGAACGGGTACGACCCCACAAAGCCGAGATCATAGATGCCGGGAAATGGCACATCAGCAGAGTTCATGCGAATATCGTAACTGGTCCAGATGGCCTGCCCGCTGGCATAGCATGCGATAGCAGCGGCTAAAAAAATCCAGGCAAGGAAGGCTCGCCGGGCAGAGCGCACTTCTGCATGCGCTCTGCTGATCTCAGCAGAAGTCGCGCGCTCAGTCAGCCGCTGCGTCAGACGGTCATGCAGTTGTCGTACAACCCGGCGTAGGCGCGTGGCGATGCGCATGCAAAAGAGGAAACCGATACATTCGCCAGCAAATTGGAACAGGTCTGACCCGCTTTTCAACAACACACTCTGGCCCGGTGTCTGCCCAAACAGCGCCATGCCAGAGAGGTACAGCGCAAAGATCGCCACGAAGCCGAAGACGATCCAGGGTCCGTAATGCTCGGCCCAGGGATCGCGCGCCAGCGCCTGGCCGTGCAGAGACCGCTCAAATAAAGATGACGCTCCTTCCCCACTCAGCCCCGGCTGTGAACC
>JADBKA010000059.1 GCA_014896635.1 Ktedonobacteraceae bacterium | reverse complement strand
GCGGACGCATCATTTCGGGCTTTGTGCGCGGCACCGGCATGGAATACTTCAGCTACAACATCAATCCGACGCTGAGCCGCGAGCGCATGAACGAGGCGCATGATCTGATCGTTCAGGCATGGACGCGCCCCGGTCCCTTCGCGTTTGAAGGCGAACATTATCGCTATCGCTATGTCAATATCTGGCCGCGTCCCATCCAGCAGCCGCCGCCCATCTGGCTTCCCGGCACGGCCAGCCGCGAAACCATCGACTTCGCCGCCCAGCACCGCTATCCCTATATGACCGTTTTCATGACGATGGACCAGCGCCAGAAAGCCTACGACCTCTACCGACGCCTGGCCGAGGAGAAGTACGGCTACGAGGCGCAGCCTGAGCAGCTCGCGTTCTGCGTCCCCTGCGTAGTAGCCGATACCGACGAGCAAGCGATGAAGGACGGAGAACGCTACGTCATGTGGCTGTTCAATAAGGCGATGAAGCTGCGCCCGCAGTTTAATTTTCCGCCGGGCTACCTCAGCGAAGGTAGCTTCATGGGCGTGCTCAAAAGCGGCGTCTGGCAGCGTACCAGTCGGCCAACCTTCAAAGAACTTGTAGAGACCGGCGTGGTCGTGGCGGGCAGCGTCGATACGGTCATCGAAAAGCTGGCGTATTATACCGATGTGCTGCACGCCGGCATGATGGTCAGCGGCTGCCACGTGGGTGAGATCCCTGAAGAGCTGGTGATACGTAACCAGGATCTGATGGCGAACTACGTCATGCCGCACTTCCGCGAAAAACCGGCCTCTCAAGAAAGCAGGCCGGTCGAGATCAAAACAACGGACTAGGCCGTGTCTGCAAATTATCTTCAGCCGGCTTGAGAAGCGCATCCAAAAATCGCTGTCAAGCGCTTTTGCAAACAGACCCTAGTGATGGAACAGTCTGACGCCTGTTATTGCCATGACCATACCATAGTCATCGCAGGCGCTGACGACATCTGCGTCGCGCACAGAGCCGCCGGGTTGCGCGACGCAGGTCACACCATAGCGCGAGGCGTAGTCAATGGTATCGCGGAAAGGGATAAAGCCATCCGAACCCAGAGCTACGCCGCGCAAGCCTTTGAGCCAGGTCTGCTTCTCCTGAGCAGTGAGCCGCTGTGGCTCCGTGACAAAAAGCTGCTCCCACTCTTTCTCCTCTGCCTCGGTGAGATCGTCCCGCTCACGCAGGTACAGGTCGATAGCATTAGCTTTGTCGGGCCGCTTGACGCTCTTCTGCCAGGGCAGTGAGAGCACCCTGGGATGCTGGCGCAGGTACCAGTTCTCGGCTTTAGCCGCTGCCAGGCGAGTGCAGTGGATGCGCGATTGCTGGCCTGCGCCGATGCCGATGCTCTGTCCATCCAGCGCAAAGCAGATGGAATTGGACTGGGTGTACTTGAGCGTGATCAGTGAGACAAGCAGGTCGCGCCTGGCCTCATCGCTGAGATATTTGTTGGCAGTCGGAACGTGCTGGAACAGGCTATCATCGAGCACGAGCGTATTGCGTTTCTGTTCTAGCGAAACGCCAAAGACGTCGCGCGTCTCCATTTCAGGCGGCTCATAGTCGGGGTCGATCTGCAGGACGAGATAGGCGCCCTGTTTTTTCTTGCGCAACAATGCCAGAGCTTCCGCTTCATAGCCGGGCGCCACCACGCCGTCCGAGACCTCGCGGCTCAGCAGGCGAGCGGTGGGAAGATCGACGACATCGCTCAGCGCGGCAAAGTCGCCGAACGAGCTGAGACGGTCAGCTCCGCGCGCGCGTGCATAGGCGACGGCCAGCGGTGATAATTCGAGATCCTCGACGCCGTAAGCCAGGCGCAAAGCGTCGTTCAGGGGAACGGCGATAGCGGTTCCTGCCGGGCTGACATGCTTGAAAGAGGCGGCTGCCGGCTGTGCCAGTACCCGGCGCAATTCTCTAACTAGCTGCCAGGAGTTGAGCGCGTCCAGCAGATTGATGTAGCCCGGCGCGCCATTCAGGACTGTAAAGGGGAGTGTTCCCTGTTTTGCGAACGCTCTGGCCGGCTTCTGATGCGGATTCAAACCATAGCGCAGCGTGATTTCGTGTTCTGCCATAACTATCCTCTTCTACCGCGTAGACAAAAAATATTCAGAAGATTATAAGTGTATAATCTCTGCCATTGCCCCGGCCCAGGCGACGAGCCACTCATCGGCCATAAAGGTGCCGATGAGCTGCAAGCCGAGCGGTAAGCCATTTTTCGCCAACCCGGCTGGCAAGGTCAGGGCCGGTAGACCGGCATGCGTCCAGGGCAGGTTCATGCAGGGATCGCCAGTCGTTGCCAGCCCGTGAGGCGCTGGCCCGGTAGCAGCAGGACAGACCCAGAGGTCGATGCCATGCTGCTGCATCATCTGCTCCAATTGAGCGCGCAGGGCAGCGCAGCCAGTGCGCGCTTCTGCCAGTTCTTCTGCACTCACGCTCAGCCCTTCACGAATCGCCTCGATGGTAAGCGAGTGATAGAGCGCCTCATAGCGGGCAAACCAGCCAGCGTGTATCTGCGCCATTTCTGCGCGGATCAGGCGTCTATGGCGAGTATTGATATCAGCAATATCCGGCAGGACCGCTACCCGGCGAACAGTATAGCCTGCCTGCGCCAGAAGTGCAAGCTGCTGTGCAAAGGCAGCCAGCCCTTCGGGCGAGGTCTGTTCCAGATATGGCCCGTCCGGCACGCCGAGCACCGGCAAGTTTGATTCAGCCGCCGGCTGCCAGTGATCGCACAATATTTCTGCCGCCAGGGCGATGCCCTCGACATCTTGCGCAAAGCAGCCGATAGTATCGACTGATGGTGAGACGAAGACCAGGCCCTCGGTCGGAATACGTCCGAAACTCGGTTTAAAGCCGACAATACCACAGTACGCTGCCGGGCGAATGATCGAGCCAATGGTCTGCGTACCGAGGGCAAGCGGACACAGGCCGGCGGCGACTGCTGCCGCCGAGCCGCTGCTTGAACCGCCCGGCGTATATTCCAGGTTGCGAGGATTGCGCGTCGGCCCCGGCGCGAAAAATGCAAATTCTGTCGAGACAGTCTTCCCCAGGACAAGCGCGCCCGCGTCCCGCAGTCTGGTCACGCACGCCGCTTCCGGTCCCGCCAGCACTTCCAGTGGCAGGCGCGAGCCAGCCCGCGTCGGCAGGCCAGCGACGTGTAGCACATCCTTCACCCCGCATAGCACACCATACAATGCTGGGCGTCCCGCCGGATCTGGGAAGCGTTCCTGCAAGTCCCAGGCTTCCTCTTGCAGCCGTTTGCAGCGCCCTGTTTCGGGAATCAGAGCGTGGATATGCATATCAGCGTCTGTGATACGTTCACAGGTGGTACGAATCGAGGCTGCCAGGTCTATCTGACCGCTGCGTAACCGGCTGGCGGTCTGTACCAGAGAAGTGTTGTAGAACATTGAGAGATCCTTCAAAAAAGGCTGATCTGAGCGATTTTTGCCGTTTCTTCGAGCACAGAAGGATTGATCATCTCAGATTTTACAGAATAGTCTTTGAGAAAACTCTCTAAATCTTCAGGCCATTCGTCAGAATGGCTTGCCATCGAAAGGTCTATTTCCTTCAAGAGAAGGTTTGCCTCTTCCAGAAGTAGTTGTGTATCAACTTGTTTAAGTAAGGCCCTCAAATCAATACGCTGAAGCACCTTCTTTGTCACCGGGCGTTTTGCATCCCAGAAAATTATAGACTGAAGATAATTGAGACACAATGGATTGTTGAGTAAGCTTGAGATAAGTGCAGCCTGCCTGGCGGATTCACAGGCAAGGAAGTAACATGTATCGTCAAACTGCACCGGACGACCATTGATAGGACCAGTCACAGAAAACTTGAGCCTTTTATGCATTCCAGAAATAGCAACTTTGTAAGGAGCAAAGGAGTAATCGCCTATACCAAAAATAGCGAAAGGTGGCTGATTGTTATATATCGAAGATTTGCGCGCTTCGATAGTTTCTCTGTGACTGATCAGATATTTCCATAATAAAGGCGCTTCGTATTCCAAACAGCGAGTATCCTCTCCAATATACCTTTGTGTCACTAATACTGCTCTTTTTGATTGTTCTCTCGCTTTCCCACCTATATCGGAGCTTTTAAGAAGCGGATAAATGTATTCCCGCTCTACTGACACAATTTCACCCAGTTTGTTATAGAGACGCCCGGAACTGCCATAACGTAGTTCAAAGATTGCGGCAGCGTCATGTTTTAATCCTTGACGCCATGTTAACTGACATGTGCCATCAATAAATGCAAAATTCTGATGCGTAGTAATATCTGAAACAAGCTGACCATGAACAATGCCTATCGTAGCATAAGGTTCTGGTGCTTTAAGGTCCTGATAAACCTTTGCCTGGTAGCAATAATTGCCTGGTTCAATATCAACATAAAATAGACAGGCATCGACGGAAGTGTCAAATTTTTCCTTACTATTAATTTTCCATAGGCAGGCTTCTTTGATAGGGATACCCGTGTCGAATGCAAATTTCAATACATTACGCGCAACAGATGCTTTGCACAATAAAGCAATTGTGGGACTCTCTTTGATAAGTTCCCGTGCTAGCTTTAGCCAGATGTATTCTGCAATATCGAAGTTGGATTCTCCAGTCATCGCGCCAAATCGAGTAAGACCCTTAAAATTCGTCTTCACCGGTAAATTTTTGCTACCGAGCGTACTCAGTGCTGCATTAGTTATCCAGGGAGGATTACCTAAAACCAGGAGTGGCCCATCCCCTTCCCACTTCAAGTCAAGTTGGAGATCTAAATCAAATATGTTTGCTTGCTTAAACTTTACTCTGGTGACTCTTTGATACTCCGATATCTCTTGCAACTTAGGAATATATTTATCCTGAATTTCAATACCTTGAATCTCATCCAGCGGAGGGGTTAGCTTGAGGAGTCCTTGTATAAAATTGCCCTGCCCGCACGTCGGCTCAAACGCTCTTCTCCAGTGTTTGCCCTTACGTAAAAGGCAACTGATGACTTCATCGACAAGTGGTTGAGGAGTTTGAAAATCACCAAAATCTTTAGACATAGAGATTCTCAACTCCCTCAACATTTCCTTGTATGGCAGCATTAATGGCCCTGCCATATTGTAATCTCCATTGAAGAGCATTAGAGATTGTAAGATATCCAATCATAGGAGGATGTTGTAAAATTCGCTCGGCCAGTTTCACTCTCCCAATCTCATCCAGTGGGAAATTACGCTCCTCTAAAAAGGCTACCAGATCATCCTTGTTACCGCTACGATTGAGGATATCTATAATTCCTTTTGTGGATTGCCAGTCTCCTGTTTTCTCTTTCTCTACAAAGATCACATTCTGGATGTTTAACCTGGCGGCTCGTTCAGTTGTGTCATCTTTTTTATCATATACGAATATGAGAAGGTGATATCCTAAGCCGTACACCTTCTGGCTTGCATCACGAAAAGGACAGGATGATTGAGGTTGCCGGTACGACGTCGCTTTAAGGTCAACTTCCAGGTCGGGCAGGTCGATGCCGTTTGCTGCGTTACCTGGGATAAACGTATATCTTTCTGCTAGATATTGACGAAACATTTGCTCAACAAATGTCCCGACGGCTTTTCCATCGGTGGCTCCATAAAGTTCGGGGATAGGGATTGTATGTAATGTACGAGCGAAATGTGTTGCAGAAGCCTTCACTTCTGGCAACGTCAGCTCTGGCAGCATAAATATGTTGTTCAAGCGATCTACCCCTTCGCTACCTGTTTTGTTGTGTGCTTCGTTGCTAACAAGGTAGCATAGCTTTTCTAAGAACTGTGAGCATAGTAGCGCAAGGCGCTTGATTTCGCAAGAGGCATGAATCTGTAGCCCTGTACAACCAGCCAGTTTTATGTTATATAAGCTGTGAGCCTGTTGCGCTCTGCAAGATAGTATAGTATAGTATACCATCCACACGTAGGCTCGTTTTCGTAGGTTGTCCTCTTGACTCGGGAATGCACGCCATGTCAGAGCCACTGGTAGGCATCATTGCCAATCCGGCATCGGGGCGCGACATTCGTCGCCTGGTCGCGCATGGCACTGTTTTCGATAATAACGAGAAGACGGCCATCGTGCGCCGCATCCTTGCGGGACTCCAGGCGGTGGGCATCAGGCGCGTGGCCTATATGCCTGAGCACGACTTCGCTATTTTACCTCGCGCCCTCAGCGACATTGACACATCCAATCTGACAGTAGAGCCGCTTGACATGCCGGTGCTTGGAACAAGCGCCGATTCCACTCGTGCGGCCAGTATGCTTGTCGAGCGGGGAGCGCGCTGCATCATCACGCTCGGCGGCGACGGCACCAATCGCGCCGTTGCCAGAGCCAGTGGAGATGTGCCGCTACTTCCCATCTCGACCGGCACCAACAACGTCTTTCCCGCCTTCGTTGATGGCACACTGGCCGGCATAGCTGCCGGTCTGCTGGCCGGCGGGCATGTGCCGGCGCATGTCGCCGGGCGTGTCCCCTGTCTGAAGATTCGCGTTGGCGATACACTGGACGATTATGCGTTGATCGACGTCGTAGTCTCCGCCTCGCCGTTCGTCGGCGCGCGCGCGCTCTGGGACCCCGCGCTCATCCGCGAAGTGATTCTCTCGCGTGTCGTTCCCGCATCCATTGGCATTTCGGCGCTCGGCGGTGCATTGCTGGATCATACACCCGCTGGCGAGCAGCGTCCTGGCATGCACATCACGCTAGGCAATGGCGGGCGTCACGTCCTGGCAACGCTTGCGCCGGGGCTGGTGAAATGGGTTGGTGTCGCTGCCCATCGCCGCCTGGCGCCCGGCGAAAGCGTACACCTGTGTCCCGGCGGCGGTACCATCGCGCTCGATGGCGAACGCGAAATTGTACTCGCTGCCGACTCATCTGTCGCCGTCCAGCTCTGCGCTGACGGTCCTGTCGTACTTGATGTTCCAACAGCCCTTGAGGCCGCCGCACGCGCCGGTTGCCTCACTCGCTGACACGCTTTGAACGCCGACTGAATGGAACGTTCTTTTTAATCGCACTTCGTACAACAGATTCTGGAAAATCCTGTCGGAGATGCAGGATGACGTTCTCAATGTATAGTGTAGAGAAGGGAGTAAATTATGCTCAACCAGCTCAAAGTTGAGACGCTGGATAAACCCCACCTGCTCAGTATGTACGAGCAAATGACCACTATCCGCTATTTTGAGGAACGTGCGGGCCGCGAATTTGCTGCCGGCAAGATACCCGGCTTTGTGCATCTCTATGCCGGCGAGGAAGCCGTCGCGGTCGGCGTCTGCGCGCACCTCACCGACGATGACTTTATCACCAGCCACCATCGCGGTCACGGGCATTGTATCGCCAAAGGAGTTGATCTGCGCGAGATGGTCGCTGAGCTACTTGGACGCGAGGCCGGCGCCTGCCGGGGCAAAGGCGGTTCCATGCATATCGCCGACGTGCATAAAGGCATGCTCGGCGCGAACGGCATCGTTGGCGGCGGCTTCCCCCTGGCGACCGGGGCAGGACTGACTGCGAAATTCAATAAACGCGGGCAGGTTGCCGTCTGTTTCTTCGGCGACGGCGCCGCCAACCAGGGAACTTTTCATGAGAGCCTCAATCTCGCCGGTATCTGGAAACTGCCGGTCGTCTATGTCGCTGAGAACAACGGCTATGCCGAATCCACGCCCGTCTCCTATCACATGAGCTGTCGCGATATTGCCCAGCGAGCTGTGGGCTACGATATGCCCGGCATTACCGTCGATGGCCTGGACGTTTTTGCCGTCTACGAAGCAGCCGAAGCAGCCATTGCCCGCGCCAGGCGCGGCGAGGGTCCGAGCTTGATTGAGTGTAAGACTTACCGCTACTTCGGCCATTTCGAGGGCGATACCATTACTTATCGCACGAAGGAAGAGGTCGATTCCTACCGCGCGCGTGATCCCATTCTCTCCCTGCGCAATGCCTTGCTCCAGCGCGGCATCGCCTCTGACGAAGAATTGCACGCCATCGAGCGGCAGGTCTCCGAGCGCATCAATGACGCCTGGCAATTTGCCGAGGCCGCGCCACTGCCGGCGCCGGAAGAGACGCTGACCGACGTGTATGTGAGCTATCCGTAGCAGATACGTTTTCGCTCAGGTTTTGCGGCCGATAAGTGCAGTACAGTGCGTCTGGATATTTGACGCTGGAAAGGAAATAGACTATGGCAGTCGCAATTCGTCAACTAACCTATGCACAGGCGATTAATGAAGCGTTGAGACTGGAGATGCGCCGCGATCCGCGTGTTGTTCTGCTTGGCGAAGATGTAGCCGGCGGAGCTGGCGTGACGAACTTCGATAGTGAGGATGCCTGGGGCGGTGTGCTCGGCGTGACAAAAGGATTGGTACAGGAGTTTGGGCGCGAGCGTGTGCTCGATACGCCAATTACCGAAGCTGGCTTTATCGGAGCCGCCGTCGGAGCTGCCGCGACCGGTCTGCGCCCGGTGGCCGAGTTGATGTTCGTCGATTTCTTTGGCGTCTGCTGGGATATGATCTTCGATCAGGGGGCCAAGCTGCGCTATATGTTCGGAGGCAAGGCCAGTTGCCCGCTCGTCATCCGCACGATGATCGGAGCCGGTATGGGAGCCGCCGGCCAGCACAGCGGCTGCCATTACTCCGTCTTTACGCATATGCCGGGTATCAAGACGGTCGTTCCTTCAACGCCAGCCGACGCCAAAGGACTGCTCACGGCAGCGATTCGAGACGACGACCTGGTGGTGTTCTTCGAGAATAAGATACTCTACTCCATGAGTGGCGAGGTGCCGGAAGGCGAGTACGTGATCCCTCTCGGCAAGGCCGATATCAAGCGTACAGGGAACGATGTGACGATTGTCGCCATCTCACGCATGGTCCACCAGGCGCTGGCCGCTGCCGAGATGCTGCAAGCGGACGGCGTGTCAGCAGAAGTAATTGACCCACGCACGCTTTCGCCGCTGGACGAGGAGACCATCCTGCAATCGGTGGCGAAGACGCATCGCCTGGTGATCGTTGACGAGGACAATCCGCGTTGTAGCGCGGCGACCGATATTGCCGCACTGGTGGCGGATAAGGGCTTTACCGATCTGGATGCGCCGATCAAGACGGTGACGCCGCCGCATACGCCAGTACCGTTCAGTCCGCCGCTGGAGC
This sequence comes from Ktedonobacteraceae bacterium, assembly GCA_014896635.1. Next base: position 14,181 of record JADBKA010000059.1, on the reverse strand, counting down.
AGTTCTATATTCCCAGTCCAGAGCGCATCGTGGCGGCGGTGCAGGAACAGCTAGGATAGGAGCACACGGTGGCAACCATTCTCAGTATGCCCAAATGGGGTCTGGCAATGAAAAACGGGCGAGTGGTGGAGTGGCTCAAGCAGCCCGGCGACGCTGTACAGCAGGGAGAACCAGTCGTTGAGATTGAGAGCGAGAAGGCCGTCAATGAAGTAGAGTCACCTGTGACGGGCGTCGTGCGCCGTCTGGTGGTACCAGAGGGCGAGAGCGCACCGATCAGCTCACCCATCGCGGTGATCGCCGCGCCCGGCGAGGAACTGAGCGATGAGCAGGTCGAGACGCTGATCCGCGAAGATGTCGAGGCGAAACAGCAACAGGCGGCTGCTGCCAGCGCCCGGCGTACAGAGCGGGCGACACGCCCGGCAGCAGCTCCTCAGAAAGAGCGGGAGGGAAGCGCGCCGCGTCCTGGTGAGCAGGGGGAGCGCATCGTTGCTTCGCCTGCGGCACGTCGCCTGGCCCAGGAACTGGGCGTTGACCTCGCGACGGTGAGCGGAAGCGGTCCGAAAGGCATGATCGGGCGCGAAGACGTGCTGCGCGCTGCCGAAGCCGCTCAGGCTAGCGCCGGAGGGACAGAAAGCTCAGAGGCTGAAGAGGCCGACCTCATAGTAGATGGTGTGCGTATCCACTATCTGCTGGCCGGACCTGTCGATGCGCCCGCAGTTGTCTTCGTTCACGGCCTGGGTGGCTCGCTCACCACCTGGTCACTGAACTTGCAGGCTTTTGCCGGGTGCTTCCGCGTCTGCGCGCTGGACCTACCAGGAGCAGGCGAGAGCGATAAACCGGAGCGTGATTATAGCGTAGCGGCGCTGGCCGACTCGCTGGCGCGCTTCCTCGATGTACTGGGACCACACTGGCGGCAGGTCAGCCTGATAGGCCATTCGCTGGGCGGCGCGATTGCGCTGGCCCTGGCGCGCGAACAGCCAGAGCGTGTGAACCGGCTGGTGCTCGTCGATAGCGCCGGCCTGGGAAGAGAAATTGATGCGACACTGGTGAACCTGGTGCGCAGTAAGCCAGACCGCGAGCATATCCGCGAAGAACTGGCCTGCTCCTTCGCCGATGCCAACCTGGTACAGCAGACGCTCATCGACCAGATCTACCAGAGCCGCACACAGCCCGGCGCACATATGGCACTGCTGGCAACCGCCGACGCTGCCTTTGCTGAAGATCAGCAAAAAGTGCAACTGCGGGACGCACTGGAGTCATTCGCCGGGCCGGTGCTGCTGGTCTGGGGCGCGATGGACCGTATACTGCCGGTAACGCATGCCCAGGCGCTGAGCGGGCCGCCACAGCGCCGGCTGGAAGTCTTTCACAACAGCGCTCACTGTCCACACATTGAACGTAGCGAAGATTTCAATAAGCTCGTCATGTCGTTTTTACAAGAATAACATCAGAACCTCTAAAAGGGGAGAAAAGAGCTTTTTGGGACACCCCCAAATCCCGCCAGGAGGGCGTCTTGATCTTCCGCTCGGCTGACGAGCGGAGCGGCTGGCGCCCTCCTGGACTCCGCTTTTCCTGTGCATCAGGCCCGGATCTGTGACCCGCTGTATTCGCCGGCATCGGCAAAATCGCGTGCCGTTGTCGAGGTGCCGCGTGGAAGCACGCGCCAGAAGCAGGGGACCATGTGCTCCCAGTGCTTGAGGATGTGCTCAGCCCACTTGCTGCGCGTCTTCCTGGCATGCCGTTCAACAATCGAGCGCAGAGCTTCCAGCTCATCCTCATCCTCAATACGCCCGATATCGACCAGATCAGTGTTGCAGCGTTGCTGGAACGTCTCTTCCAGATCCAGCACATAGGCCACACCAGAAGACATGCCCGCGCCAAAGTTTATTCCCGTCTCACCGAGGACCACCACCATACCGCCGGTCATGTATTCGCAGCCATGATCGCCCACGCCTTCCACAACCGCCAGCGCGCCGCTGTTGCGCACGGCGAAGCGTTCACCGGCCCGCCCGGCCACAAAGAGCTGGCCGCCCGTTGCTCCGTAGAGCACGGTATTGCCGACAATGGTGTTGTGCTGCGAGGCAAACAGCGCTTCTGCCGGCGGCGCTATCACTATCAGACCGCCGGTCATACACTTGCCCACGTAGTCGTTAGCTTCCCCGTTGAGAATCAGTCGCACCCCGGGGACGTTGAACGCGCCAAAGCTCTGACCCGCCGCGCCCTGGAATGCGCAGGTAATGCTGACTCCCGGCAATCCTGCATTGCCGTACCGTTGCGCAATCTCACCCGCCAGGCTGGCACCCACCGAGCGATCATAGTTATGAATCTCATGTTGCGTCAGCACGCTGCGCTCACCATTGAGCGCCTGCCCGGCCTCCGCCAGCAGAGCTTCCGCAACCGGAGACTGCGGCAATTTCACGTGGCTGCCTTCGACAAAAGATTCAGGCAGAGGTACCAGAAGCGAGGCGACATCTACATCACAGACTTCCTCACACTGGAGGAGATCAGCGCGGCCAATAATCTCGTCCAGACTCCTTACGCCGAGCTGCGCCAGCCACTCACGGACTTCTTCCGCCAGCAAGGTGAAGTAGTTGACGAGATATTGCGCCTTGCCGGTAAATTTGGCGCGCAGATCTTCACGCTGCGTCGCAATACCGGTGGGACACGTATTCAGATGGCATTGCCGCGCCATATCACAGCCAAGCGCCACCAGCGCCGGCGTGCCAAAGCCATACTCTTCCGCTCCCAGCATGGCCGCGATCACCACATCGCGTCCCGTCTTCAGACCACCATCGACGCGCACCCGCACTCGTTTGCGCAGGCCATTCTTCACCAGCACCTGCTGCGTCTCGGCCAGACCGCGCTCCCAGGGCATGCCAGCATGCTTGATGGATTGTAGCGGCGAGGCGCCCGTCCCGCCATCGTGGCCGCTGATCTGCACGTAATCTGCGTGAGCTTTTGCCACACCGGCGGCAATCGTGCCGACACCGATGCTCGCCACCAGTTTGACGCCCACCTTCGCTCTCGGATTGACCTGGTGCAGATCGTAGATCAACTGAGCGAGATCCTCAATGCTGTAGATGTCGTGATGCGGCGGCGGCGAGATCAGCGCCACGCCGGGAGAAGTATGGCGCAGCCTGGCAATAAAGGACGTGACTTTGGACGGTGGCAACTGACCACCTTCACCCGGCTTGGACCCCTGCGCCATCTTAATCTCGATCTCTTCGGCTCGCACCAGATACTCGGTCGTTACGCCGAAGCGGGCCGAGGCCACCTGCTTGATCTTACTGCTGACCGGGTAGCCTTCCAGCGTCTCATGATACCAGGCGGGATCTTCTCCGCCTTCGCCTGTATTGTTGCGCGCGCCAATGCTGTTCATGGCAGCCGCGATAGTCTGATGCGTCTCGGCGCTGAGCGCGCCAAGCGACATCGCCGCAACAACGAAGCGTCGGCGAATCGACTCCATCGGCTCGACTTCTTCCAGCGGCACAGGCGTGCGTGGCTTGAACGAAAGCAGATCACGCAGCGCCGTCGTCGGGCGACTATAGACTAGCGAGGTGAACTGCCGGTAATCCTCTTTACTGCCGCTTTGAGCGGCTTTTTGCAGCGCCCGGATGACAAAGGGATTAAACGCATGGTATTCCGCATCGCGGCGGAAGCGATAGCGGCCCGCATCATGTAACTTGCGCCTGCGAGCGGATGCTGCTCCCGTTCCGTTTGCCTGTTCCTGTTGCGACGCCTGGCACTGCTGAATGAGCTGCTCGGCGATATGCGCAAGCGTCACCCTGCCTGGATGCATCGGTGAGCCAGCAAAGCAGCGCTCGACGAACTGCGGGTCCAGACCGATGACCTCAAACTGTCCCGCGCCAACAATATTGCGCAGAGTGGAGATGCCCATGCGCGCCATCACCTTGCGCAGGCCCTCTTCTACGACGTGGATATAGCGTTCCACTGCCGCAGCGGGCGTCAGATGCTCCAGTTTGCGCTCGCCGGCCAGCGCGCGCACGCTCGCCAGGGCCATTGTGGGAACAATCGCTTCGGCGCCGTAGCCAAGCAGCAGCGCCACCTGGTGAATGTCACACACCGTCCCGGTCTCACAGATCAGCGAGACCTCTGTACGCAGACCACGTTTGATCAGCGCACGATGCAGAGATCCGGCAGCAATCACCATCGGCACCGGCGCCTTGTGCGGCGTTGCATCGCGGTCGCTCAGGATGAGCAGCGTCACACCATCCGCAATGGCCTCTACCGCCGCCTGTTCCAGCCGGTCAAGCGCGGCCTCCAGTTCGCCGCTGCCTTTTGCAAGCTCGAAAGTGGTACTGAGCGTGCGCGAACGGAAGTGCGTATCCTGCCCTTCCAGTCGGCGCAGGGCTTCAAGCTGTGTCTCGGTCAGTAACGGCGTTTCAAGATGCAGCAAATGGGCATGTTGTGGAGTTTCGGTCAACAGGCTCTCCCGCCGTCCCAGGTAGCCATCAAGCGACATGACGATATATTCGCGCAGCGGGTCAATCGGCGGATTCGTCACCTGGGCGAACCGTTGACGGAAGTAGCCGGAAAACGAGTGCGCCTGCTGCGAGAGCGCCGTCAAGGGGGCATCATCACCCATGCTCCAGGTCGGCTCTTTGTTCTCGGTCAGCATCGGGCGCAGGATCATCTCGATATCTTCATGAGTATAGCCAAAGAGCTGCTGGCGCGTGAAAAGTTCATCGCTTTCCAGCATAGTATCAATCTGCCCATCGTGCTTTCCCCCCAGATCGACGATATGCGTCATATGCTCCTGCATCCACTGCGCATACGGCTGGCGCGAAGCCAGCGCAGCTTTGATCTCGTGATCGCGCAGCAACCGCCCATGTTCCACGTCAACGGCGATCATCTGGCCGGGGCCAAGACGCCCTTTCTCCACCACATCCTGTGCATCAACCGAGATCACACCAGCTTCTGAGGCCACGATCAGCAGCCCCTGCGCTGTCAACGTATAGCGCGCAGGGCGCAGTCCATTGCGGTCTAGCGCCGCGCCGACGATGCTGCCGTCGGAGAATGCCAGAGCCGCCGGACCATCCCAGGGTTCGATCAAGCTGGCATGGTATTCACACCAGGCGCGCTGCTCCTCATCCAGTTCGGTATCATGCTCCCAGGCCGGCGGTACCAACATCTGCATGCTATGCAGCAGGTCGCGCCCGCTATACGCCAGGAATTCCAGCGCGTTATCAAGCTGAGCAGAGTCACTGCCGCCTGGCTGTATGACTGGAAGAAGGTCATCAATGTCATCCTGCCAGAGCGGAGAGGACAGAGCCTGCTCGCGCGCCTGCATCCAGTTGCGATTCCCCTGAATCGTATTAATTTCCCCGTTGTGCGCCAGCATGCGCATCGGCTGCGCCAGCGGCCAGGCCGGGAAAGTATTGGTGCTGTACCGCTGGTGAAACACGGCGAAGGCACTGCTATAGCGAGGATCAGCCAGGTCGCCGTAGAAACGCGCGAGCTGGTCCGGCGCCATCAAACCTTTGTAGACAATCGTTTTGTGGGAGAGCGAAACAACGAAGCAGTCGGTGATTTTTGCCTCGCTCAGCCGCTTTTCGATCAGACGACGAGCACGATAGAGCGTGCGGGCATAATCGGCAGAAGCAAGGTGGGACGGGCGTGCGAGCAACACCTGAGCGATATGCGGGGCCGTCTCACGCGCGCGCGTGCCGAGCACAGAATAGTCCACCGGGGGAGTACGCCAGCGGAGAAACGCCAGGCCGCTTTCAACCAGGGTTTTCACAATGATCTGGCGACTCCTGCCGGCAGCCTCAATCGAGGCAGCAGGGAGAAAGAACATGCCCACAGCCAGATCCTCAGGATCAGTGAGGAAGAAGTGTTCCTGCTCCAGTTCCTCGATCAGCAAGGTACGGGGAATCTGCGTCAGAATACCGGCGCCATCGTACGTTTCAGCATCTGCATCTTGCGCACCGCGATGTGTAAGGCGGGCCAGCGCATCAAGAGCCATCACTACAAGCTGGTGGCTGGCCTTACCAGAAACATGTGCCAGGAAACCAGTGCCGCAAGCGTCATGTTCCCAACGAGCATCATAAAGCGGATAACCGTAAGAGCCGGGTTCAGGGGCCTTATGCGTGTGCGTCATGCATTGTTCTCCACAAACAAAAGACTAATTAAGACAATGCGCGTGGCGCCAGCACTGGAGCCGGGAGGTCCGGCGGGCAAGCAGTGACCGCCGAAATCTTTCATTTAAATAAAGTTGATGCGATCCTTTACGCCGAAGGATAGGTTCCTCGCCCAGGGTAAAAAAGCCCTTACCTTCTTTTTCAGAGTAGAGCAAGGATCAGATATGCCTTATGCGCAATCGGGAGATCGGGATAAGGAGAGCATCATAGCTCAGAGAGAACTGACGGTGTTGCCTATTGGGAAAAGTATAACATAGCCTCCCGGTAAGGAACAAGGTTCGGCCATATGCAAATTGCACACATCATAAAGCTTCGAGAGGTATAAACCTACCATCTTTCTCCCTGTTTAGCTTGCCTGATCGCTTGTTTTCTTCTTTTTAGCATGCGATAGTTGAGGTTAATCATGGCCTTATTCACGCTGCCTGGGGCGGGCAATCCCCCCGATGACCTATGTGCTAATTGCACAAAAAAGGCGTTAGCTTAACAGAACAGAGAGGTTCAGGGGGCTGTATCCCTCTGTTCTCCTGTGTTTTCCCATCTTCCTGAGAATTATGCTAGAATAGAGAGAAGAAAATAGACAGGCGCAAAGGCGAGCCGGCACGCTGTCGCTGGCGATGGCAGTCTCTACTACGAGAAGGACGTTTCTATGCCAGCACAGGAATCCCGCAAAGAGAAAGATGCCCCACTGCGCCAGGATATCCGCATCCTGGGCAATGCGCTGGGCCAGGCGATCCAGCGCCACGAAGGTTATGCGCTGTTCCAGACTGTAGAACAACTGCGCCACCTCTGTAAACGCTTGCGCGATTGCACCGCACGTATTCCCCATTCCTCAACAGGCGAAGCGGAACAGCTCAACAGGGAAGCGCAATCGCTCGCACAGGAGATCTTCAACATCGTCGAGCACTGCGATCTCGACACTGCTATCGGCGTCATTCGCGCTTTCACTGCCTACTTCCACCTTGTCAACACTGCCGAACAGTATCACCGCATCCGGCGCCGGCGCGCTCACGAGATCGACGACTCCACTACTCCTCAACGCGGTTCGCTCGCAGCCCTGATCAACTTCCTGCGACAGAACAACCTGGATGCACAAACCGTTCAGGAACTGCTCAACCGGCTCTCCATCGAACTGGTCTTCACGGCCCACCCCACCGAGGCAACGCGCCGCAGCCTGATCACCAAGTCCCGCCGCCTCAGCGAACTCCTGGAAGCGCACGAGCGCCAGAATACCATGACGCCGCGCGAGCGCACGCGCTGGCAGCGAGAACTGGACGAGACCATTGACCTGCTCTGGCTCACCGATGCGGTTCGCCATGTGCGCCCACAGCCGCTCGATGAGGTCAAAATGGGCATCTACTACCTGGATGAGATTCTCTACGACGCCTTGCCCGATCTCTACGCCGAGTTTGAAGATCTGCTCCACAGCGCCTACGCCGGCCTCACGGTGCCGCCTTTCCTGCGCCTGGGTTCCTGGATCGGCGGCGATCAGGACGGCAACCCTTTCGTTGGCCCCGATACACTGCTCACGGCGCTGCATCTCCAGCACAGTTACCTCATTAAGCACTACCGGGCCGAGATCGCCTCTCTTGCCGAACTCTGCTCGCAGTCGCTCAACCATGCGCGCATTACTGAGCAACTTCAGCGGTCTCTCGACGAAGACGCCGCCCGCCTGCCCGACTACGACCGCGAACTCGGTCCCCAGACGGCGCTGGAGCCGTACCGCCGCAAATTCTCTTTTATCTGGAAACGCCTGGAAGCTACTGCTGCTACCGTCACTGCAACAAGCAACTACGCCCCTCACCTGCTCCTAGAGGGAGAGCAGGCCAGCACAAAAGAACAATCCCTGCCAACAGCGTACAAAGATGCAGATGAATTGCTCGCCGACCTGCGCCTCATCTTCGAGAGCCTGGTGGCAGACCGCGAACTGGCTCTCGCACACGGTCCGCTGGCGCGGCTGATGCGCCGCGTGGAGATCTTCGGCTTCCACTTCGCCGCCCCGGATGTGCGCCAGCATAGCGAGCGCCACGCCATCGCTCTGGCCGAACTATTGCGTGTGACACGCCTCTCCAGCAAAGACTATATGACGCTGGACGAGGACGAGCGCGTGAGCATCCTGGAGAAACTGCTGCGCGATCCGCGCATCCTGACACGCCCGGACCTGCCACTGAGCAAAGAGACGCGCCACATCCTGCAAACTTTCCAGGCTATCCGCCATGCTCGCGCGACTTTCGGCAAAAAATCCGTCAACTGCTATATCATCAGCATGTCTCATACGCTGAGTGATTTACTGGAAGTACAGTTCTTCTGCAAAGAAGCAGGTATCAACGATCTACCTATCGTGCCGCTCTTCGAGACGATTGATGACCTCAATCACTGTACACATATCCTGGAACAGGCTTTCACGCACCAGGACTACCGGGCCTACCTCACCTGTTGCCGGGACGAGCAGCAGGTCATGCTCGGCTATTCCGACAGCAGCAAGGACGGCGGCATCTTGAGGTCGAGCTGGGATCTCTACCAGACGCAACTGCGCCTGGCAGACCTGGGCCGGCGTCACGGCGTTGGCATCACACTTTTTCATGGGCGTGGCGGCGCTGTCGGGCGTGGGGGCGGTCCCATCTATGAAGCGATTCTTGGGCAGCCGCCGGGGACCATCAACGGGCGCATCCGCATCACTGAGCAGGGCGAAATGCTCTCCTTCAAATACGGACTCCACGAAATCGCCATTCGCAATATGGAACTGGTCATCGCTGGCGTGGTGCAATCAAGCATCCCAGACGAAACGATCATCGAAAAACAGGTTCACCCGCATCCCGAAGAAGCCTGGATCGCGGCCATGCAGCGCCTTTCAGCCAGCGCCTACACACGCTACCGCCGCCTGATCTACGAGAACCCGGATTTCCTGACCTTCTTCGAGCAGGCGACGCCCATTCTCGAACTGGGCTGGCTCAACATCGGCTCACGCCCCACACGCCGCAGCCAGGGGCGCACCATCGAAGAACTGCGCGCTATCCCCTGGGTTTTCTCCTGGATGCAGAGCCGCTATGTGCTGCCAAGCTGGTACGGCGTCGGCGGGGCCATCGAGGAATATGTCGGCGAGGACCCGGCGCGCCTGCAACGGTTGCAACTGATGTACTGGCGCTGGCCCTTCTGGCGTGCCTTCCTCGATAACTTGCAAATGACGCTCTCCAAAGCCGATATGCATATCGCGCGCCACTACGCCATGCTGGTCAAGGATGCCGCCCTGCGCGAGCGCGTCGCCTGTGATATCCAGGCCGAGTACGAGCGCACGCGGCGTATGATCGTGCAGATTACCGGCGGCCAGGACTTGCTCGATACCTCGCCCGTGCTGCAAGAATCGATCAGGCGGCGCAATCCGTATGTTGATCCGCTCAGCTACTTCCAGGTCGTGCTACTGCGCCGCCTGCGCGCACTCGGCGGTCCCCTGACCCTTGACAGGGCAGCGGAACAGGGGGCCACTCCCGAAGAACGAGAACGCGCTCGCCTGACCTACGCCGTCCTGCTCACTATCAATGGCATCGCCGCCGGCCTGCGCAATACCGGCTAATCAGCCTCACTACTCCTCTTCGACTTTGACGCGGTGCAGCTTGACAAAGTTGGTACGCGCACGACTGGCAACCGGCAGGCCACCCATGATCACGACGTACTCGCCTTCCCGTATTGGTGTGTCTTCCAGCAGGCGCTTCTCAACGGCGTCGATTAGATCTTCCGTTGTGCCTCGTAAACCGATGCAATGCGGCCATACCCCCCACCAGAGCGCAAGCTGGCGCCGTATCTTCTCCGAAGGCGTATAGGCCAGGATGGGGACGCGCGGGCGATCTTTGGAGATGAGGTGAGCCGAGTTGCCGGAACGGGTAAAGACGACAATGGCTTTGACACTGGCCTCTTCAGAGAGCGCGCGGGCGGCATGACTCACGGCGCGCGCCTGCGTGAGCCGCTGGACCTTCGGCTGCCGCGCGGTCCTGTTGCCCGCCTCGGTCTCCTGCACAATGCGTACCATCATTTCGACGGCTTCGATGGGATAGGCGCCGGTGGCGGTCTCGCCGCTCAACATCACCAGGTCGGTCCCGTCGAGTACGGCATTCGAGACATCATTGACTTCGGCCCTGGTGGGACGCGGATTCGTGATCATCGACTCCAGCATCTGGGTGGCTGTGATCACAGGCAGGCCAAGCTCGTTACACCTGGCAATGATCTGCTTCTGGATCAGCGGGACTTTCTCAGGCGCCATCTCTACCCCCAGGTCGCCACGCGCAATCATCACACCCTCTGTAGCCTCAAGAATGTCCTCTAAATGCGCTATAGCTTCCGGCTTCTCCAGCTTTGCGATCAGAGGAATGGGCACCAGGTTCTTCCTGTCCCCGCCGTTTTGCTCTAATTGCAATTCACGAATAGAGCGTTTTGCTTCAAGAATATCCTGTGGCCTGCGCACAAAACTGAGTGCGATATAATCCACATCGTGGCGAACACCGAAGCGCAGATCGTCGCGGTCCTTCTCCGTCAGAGCCGGCGCGCTGACCGCTACACCCGGTAGATTGATCCCTTTGTGCTCTCCCAGCATCCCGCCATGCACTACCAGGCAGCGGACATCTGTTGCGTCTTTCTCCAGCACACGCAGCTCTAACAGGCCATCGTTGAGCAGAATACGATCACCGACTTTCACGTCCTGTGGCAATTGCCGATACGTGGTAGAGATGGTCTCGGCGGTCCCTACGACATCACGAGTCGTGATCGTGACCTGCGAGCCATCTGCCAGTTGCACTGGCCCACCATCCAGCAGCGAACCGGTGCGAATTTTCGGACCTTGCAAATCCTGGAGAATGGCAATGGCATAGCCCAGGCGCGCGGCAATGCGCCGGATGCGCTCAATGACAACAGCATGCCCTTCCTGTGTGCCATGCGAGAAGTTGAGACGCGCGACATTCATACCGGCCCGCATCAGGCGCTCAAGTTGCTCCTCACTGCTGGTGGCCGGGCCGATGGTGCAGACGATTTTAGTACGACGCATAACCAATCCTTAAATAAAATATCAAACAAAAAGAGCATTATGAGCATGATAAGTAGATCGTCTCTCTTATTTTACTCTACTGGCTGCCGCTCTGTCATCCTGCCCATTCCCTCAGCAGGATTTTTCGGAGATTCCCGCCGGATGGTCAGGCTCCCTTGAGAGTATCTTCAATTGGTGATAAAGTGCCAGCAAAAATGCAGGAGAAACTCATGCTGTTGAAGAACGCCACGATTATCACAATGAATCCCGCGCGCGAAATCATCAGCGATGGTGCGCTTGCTATTTCCGGCAATCGCATCGTCGCCGTTGGCAAGACAGCGGAACTGCAAGCCCGCTATCAAGGGGAAGAGATGATCAACCTGCAAGGCAAGCTCGTCATTCCCGGCCTGATTGATACGCATGTGCACCTGGCCCAGGCTATGCTGCGCGGTTGCGCGGACGACATGGAGTTGATCCAGTGGCTCTGTGAGCGCGTCTGGGTCTTGCAGGGCAACTACACAGAAGAAGATGGCTATGCCAGCGCGCGTCTGTGTATTGCCGAAATGCTCAAATCCGGCACCACCACGTTTCTCGAATCCATGCTGGCCCATCGCTACGGTTTCGACGGCATCGCGCGCGCCGTCGATGAGAGCGGCATCCGCGCCTGCCTGGCAGGCATCGTCATGGACATCGGCACCTATGCGACAAAAGACAATGCCATGCATCCCGGCCTGATCGAATCGCGCGAGACCAGCCTGCTCGGCGTACTGGCGATGCACGAGAAGTGGCAGGGAGCCGGCAGCGGGCGTATTCATGTCTGGTTCGGACCTCGCACACCCGGCGGAGTGACGCCTGAGTTGTACCGCGAGATGAGCGATCTCGCCCGCCAGCGCAATATGGGCATCACCATGCATCTTGCCGAGGTAGAGGCCGACAAAATCTTTTTGCAGGAAAAATATGGCCTCTCACCTGTTTCTTTCGCTGAGAGCGTTGGTCTGCTCGGACCCAAAACTGTGCTGGTGCATATGATCTGGCTCACACCCGAAGATATCACGAAACTGGCAGAGACGCAAACCAGCGTTTCGCATAATCCATCTTCTAATAGCAAGCTGGCTTCTGGCGTATGCAAGGTGCCACAAATGCTGGCTGCCGGCGTCAACGTCGCGCTTGGCTGCGATGGCGGTCCCAGTAATAACGACTACGACATGATCCGCGAAATGAAGTTGGCCGCGATCCTGCACAAAGCCGTGACGCGCGATCCGCTGATTCTCCCCGCCGAGACGGTACTGGAGATGGCGACCATTAACGGCGCGCGCGCTCTGGGACTGGAGCAGGAGATTGGCTCGCTGGAAGTCGGCAAGAAGGCCGATCTGGTCGTGCTCGACTTCAATCGCCTGCACACCACGCCTTCCGTCAATCCAATCTCGACGCTCGTCTATGCCGCGACCGGCGGCGAGGTTGACATGGTTATCGTCGATGGCGCGGTGGTGGTGGAGCAGGGAACGCTGCTGACGATGGACGAACAAGAAGTGATCGAACAGGCGCGCAAGCAAGCAGCCGAGGTGTACAGGCGCGCCAGCATCAGCATCAAGCCGCGCTGGCCGGTGCTGTAAGGAGGATTTCAGGGTTCAGTCTCCACAGCGTGGAGACCGAACCCATCTGATACCTCTCTCCTATTCTCCCCCCTGTGCCTGTACATCACTCACCACTGTACCCGCTCGCTGCGGCCAGAAGCGCGCCACATACACCACGATGCCCAGCAGAATGCTCAGGCCCATGATTGGCGTGAAAATGCGCTCAAGCACAACGATTCCCGAAAGCAGTGCTACCAGGAAGCCGATAAGCCCGATGTTCATACCCCAGAACAATACATCATCGGCCCAGGGCCAGAAACTGCGCCGCTCGAACGTCGCTTCGTGCAATAGCGCGAAGAGCGCGTTCGTCATGACACCGATAAACATACCGTGATCGAGCGCGATAAACAGCCCCTGCGGCGGCTCGCTGCCCGCCGGGCTCGTGATAAAGAGGACCACCAGGTAGATGTTTAAGATGACCTCAAACACAATAAAGGCGCCACTCATGGCAAACTGGCGCTTACCATCGCGGTCCAGCCAGTTGAGCCGCACGGCAGAAGGTGCGAAACGTACTACATAGACAATCGCGCCAATGAGAATAAGCAGCGCGTTCAACGCCAGCAGTGGCGGCAGGTTCAGCAATAGGCCAGTAGCGATCACCAGACCCGCCAGGAAGAACAGCGCACCAAGCACAATGCCCCAGACAGAAGCGCGTGCACTGGCCGGACGCAGGCGCCACTCACTCAACGCTATGCCGATCAGGTACAGGTAGCCTGCTACCAGCGACGCCGGATGAGCGCCGAACGCCCCCTCTGGTAGGAAGGCACGGTTAGTCGCAAACTGAAACTGGAGCAGCGAGCCAACCGTAGCGCCGAACAGCAGCGTGAACAGCGCGGCCAGCAAGGCGATGCGCTCCACTCCCAGAGCGACTTTGCTGCTGCGAGCAATGATCCAGCCAAAAAAGCCGAGCACGACCAGCAGAACAGGGACGGCAAATGCTGCGCGTGCAATAAAATTGCCGCTCAGGAACGCCAGCACGTAGCACGGCACGGCGACTGCGCCAATAATGCCGAGCCAGCGCGTGAACGGGCCATCAGTCGCGTTCGTCTCAGGACTGCGACCGGGACCGAATAGCCACAAACTGAGCGCAAAGACGCTCAGCGTGATCCAGCCAATCGTGCCGGCATGGACATGCGTCAGCAGCACTTCATGGCTGAGCTGAACAAGCTTTTGTCCGTTCAACAGGCCGATAAGTACGGTGACAATAAAGATGATCAGGGCTGCGATGAAAAGCAGCCGGATGCTGGAGCGCAAAGGATGCTCCTGCACGCTCTCAGCCCGCCGCTCAATGGCAGGCTCTTGCGTGATAGCCATAAATCACAGGCTCCTCTCTCCGCTAAAGGATTAAAGGTAAGGCATAGATCTGCCCATACAGAAGGGT
>JADBKA010000385.1 GCA_014896635.1 Ktedonobacteraceae bacterium | reverse complement strand
TCAAGCCTGTGCCGGTCGAGGAGATCACAGCGGCGCTCAGGCGCGCCATTGGACAGCAGCGATGTGGTTCGCAGTTGTAGGGAAAGAGGAGCAGAGCAGATATTATGATACTTCGCTTTCACGATTGGCCGGAACTGAGAGACGGCCCGGCGCTGCTGTTACTGGCCGAGGATGTCACGGCGCTGGAGCGGATGGTTCGTCTTTTTCGTACGACGCTATACTGGCGACTACCCCCTTCCGCCGGGCGCGAGGCGGCCTGTGAAGGGCTGGCAGAGTTGCAGCAGCGGCTGGCACTGGCGCCGGCGGATGAAGAGAGCAGCGGGCGCTGGATAGCGCGGGCCGATCTCTCCATCCTGGAGCGCGTTTTGCAGATGATGCAAATATTTCTCTTCTTGCTGGTTCCACCCTCAGAGCAGCGGCAGCAGGTGATCGAGTCGCTGTGGGACACGCGGGAGCGCCTGTATCAACTGCGCAAGGAGAGATCGCACCTGAACTAAAGCGCAGGCTCGACGGCCAGCCGGATACCATTGCCCCAGGGATCGCGCAGCATTACTGCGTCGGTGAGCGTCTCAAACGGGATGGCTGCATTCTGGAGACGCTCCAGCACGCGCTCCCGCTCCCGCCCATCGGGCAGGCTGATGGTGAAGAAGCGCAGGCCCACAGCGTTCGCGGGCGGTTGTGGTGCGCCCTGGCTGTGCCAGGTATTCAGGCCGAGATGGTGATGATAGCCGCCGGCTGAGACGAAGAGCGCCCCCGGCAGTTGCGCAACGGCCTCGAAGCCGAGCACATCGCAGTAGAACTGCCGCGCCTGCTGGAGATCGCCAACTTGCAGGTGGACATGCCCCATACGGGTCGCCGGAGCAATCCCTTGCCAGTGCTCGTAAACTCCTGCCTGCGCCAGATTCCTGAGATCCAGCCGCCTTGTCTCCATCTCAACTTGCCCGTCGCGCCAGCGCCACTGCTCGCGCGGGCGGTCGCAATAGATCTCAATGCCGTTGCCGTCCGGGTCAGAGAGATACAGCGCCTCGCTTACCAGGTGATCCGATGCTCCATCCAGCGGGTAATGCTGCTCGATCAGCCGTAGCAGCGATCTACCGAGATCTGCTCTCGTTGGCACTACAATAGCAAAGTGATACAATCCCGTTGTATAGGTCGGCCTGGGCTGCGCGCCTGCGTTCTCAACCAGTTCGAGCAGAGGAAGCCCGGCGCGCGCTCCCAGTTGTGCGCTCTGCTGCTGGCGTGCGATGACCTGAAAGCCAAGTACATCCTGATAAAAATTCAATGACCGCTCCAGATCAACCACCGTCAATGCAACCTGCTCGATGTGAGCATCGGCAGGCAGCGAGAAGTTCTTTTGACTGCTCACCTGCTGCACTCTCCTTTTTCGCCCTGAGGGACAATTTGAGGAACGTTTTCATCCCTCTCCAGATCCGCAAACTTACTAAATATAAGTATATTATAAACTACCAGTCAAATTGGTGACAGAGAAGAGACCTCAAACTCTCTCTTTTTTCACCTGGAGAGGAAGGAAGGGAGATAGCAGGAATACCTACTGTAGATTTTTGCCTGCCTGTTGGGCGACGGATGAAATGTAGGGCAGGGCGGCGATGATTGGCGGATCGGTGCTGCGCGCGGGGTGCAGGTGAATCTCGACCGGCTGGCTGATGCCTGCCTGGGAAACATGGACGGGTCCCTGAGCGCCGACCATCAGCGAGTCGCCGGGGAGAAGGTAGACGTGAGGATTCTCCGAGAAGGGGAAGGCTGCCGATAGCACGTAGTATTGTCCCGGTGGCACGCTGGCGATATGAAAAGGACCGGGCGTGGTGAGTTTTGTGCAGCTTATGGGGCGTCCTTGCGGGATGGGTTTGGCAAACAGGCCAATAAAAATCACCCCGCTAAAAGCGCGCGGCGTGTACACCCGCCCGTATACTCCCCGCGTGTCCATTGCAAACGCGGGCCTGCTTATCTGCTGTGCGTTGTTAACCAGCTCTGGCGTGGGGATACAGGTATTGCTGGCGAGATGGCGCAGCAGGCGTGGCGGCACGCCTACAAGCTGTGTAAAGCGCGTGGTGAACGAACCCAGGCCGCTGTAACCAACCTCGAAACAGATGTCGGTGACGCTCAGCGATGTGGTAAGCAAAAGTCGCCTGGCAGCTTCCAGTCGCAGAGCTGACAGGAATTCGCCCGGCGCGATCCCGGTAATGCTACGAAAGACGCGGCTGAAATAGTAAGGACTCAGGCAGGCCATATCGGCCATATCTTCCAGCGAGAGGGGTTCGTTGAACTGTGCGCGCATCGTCTGCACGACCTGGGTGACCATCGCACTATGCATTGTGCGCGCTGCCGGCACTTCCGACTGAGTCCAATCTCCTGTGGTTGTTAGTGTCTCCAGTGTCTCCAGTGTCTCCAGTGTCTCAGTTCGCAGCATATTCGCTCCCTCTTAACATCCTTTGTGATGTGATCTGGTGTAGTCAGGCAGCCGTTCCCACGCCTGTACCTACGCGCCGGCTCTCAAATTGCTGGCGCATTTCCGGCGAAGCCTCCAGGAGTACAAAAGTATTGCCGTAGGGGTCTTCAAAGACGGCCTCGATGCCATAAGGCTGCTGAACCGGTGCGTGAATAAAGTTGACGCCGCGAGCAGTCAATATTTCATACGCCCGGCGGCAATCGTCGGTGTCAAAAACCCAGGGCATCGCTTTGCGCTGCCGGAGAGTGCGCGTCTGCTCTTCCCACGTACCGCGTGCGCGCCCGGCATCTGGCTGAGCCAGGGCGATTTCCGGCCTGTGCTGGCCTCTGGGAGCGACAGTGAGCAATCTCAGCCCCGGACCAAAGGTCATATCTGTTCGCTTCTCCATATCAAGCTTCTGGGTGTAAAAGTGGAGAGCTTCTTCCTGGTCGGCGACCAGAACGGAGATAATCGAAATGGGTGTGTCGAATTTCATCATGGCGGCACTTCTCTGTAACTTTCCGTCGGAAGCGAGAAAAAAAGGAGTATTT
>JADBKA010000058.1 GCA_014896635.1 Ktedonobacteraceae bacterium | reverse complement strand
GCAGAAATAAGTATGCCTGGATTGGCTTTATGGGCCTTTCCAGGCTATTCGGTGGGGCTTCATGTGCTATACTTGTGTAAAAAAAGTGGCTACTCGTATTCGATGCCCATTTTCTGCATCATCTTACGTTGAAAGACGTTCAGTGTGGTGATGCTCTGCTGCTGCTCATTCAGGCGGGTTTCGATAGTGTTTATACGGACTTCGACGGAGGCAAGGCGGTGTCCCTGGTCTCGTACCTCGCCGATGAGTTGTTGAAGCAAGCCGATAACTTCAGTCAGTTGGGTTGTGACCTTTGTTTCAAGAGAATTGAAACGGGTTTCCAGATTATTCAGGCGGGCATCTGGGTTGCTCACCTGGCGCTGTCCTTTCGTTGGTGGTCCTGGCTTCTGGTCTTGTCGAGGGTAGTATACCACAGGTGAGCCTGGTTGGGTAGCTCGCGGGCTGATGGCCTGATGGCTTGCCATTTCTTTCTGCTACCGGCTGGTTTTGTTGGAAAGTTGTTTTTCATACCTTTTACGGCGTCTTTCCAGGTTCTTCTTGTGTTTTAGGTATTTGTTTATGAGAACAGATTTGCTCTCTTTTACGTCGAGATAGAGAACGTAAGGGTGTCTAAAGTCTTCGTGTTCTCCTTGCCATTCTCCTGGTAGTCTTGTGAAATGTAGGTCACGTGCTAGCTTGTCTCCGTCTTCTGTTGTTGCCACAGTGTAGATGCGGCGGATGATAACGCCACGTTCAAGTAACTCTATAAGGTAGTTTAGAGTGGCATGGATTAGCCTACTTGCGTAGTATTTCTCCGCTATTCCTGGTCGAGCAATGATACCGACTAGACAGCAGTCTTGGGGTTGTTCTGTACTATAGGGTCGGTAATCTTCTGGTTTGATCTTTGTCTCGCCTATCTCCAGGTTGATGAGCTTTTGTAGTACGTCGTGTTTGAGTGGGCTTAGAGTTATGCCTCCTACTACTTCACCAGTTTTGCAGTCCTTGAGCACGTGTATGACTTCAGGGTTATACTTGAGCCTTTTTAGTTGATCTTCTGGGAAGATTAGTGTTTCTTCATGAAAAACCATTCTATCTATATCTACTAATTGTATCAGGTCTTCTTCGCTTGGTAACATAAACTTTAGCCTATCTGGTTCCTGTTTCAATTCTTCTAGGTATCTAGCTCTTTCCTCTGCTATCTTGTCTATTTCCTCTTTGCGATATAACGCTTGTTTTCTCAGTGGTACATGGATACCTGCTGGGATTTCTCCTGTTTTTATCAGGTGATAGAAAGTGCTCCTGGGAATGTTCAGTTTTTTGTATGCCTCTGCTGCTGTGTAATAGTTTTTCATAACCTGTCTCTAGCTTTTAGTGCTTGGTATAAGACAATTATACCAGATTTTTCGACACTTTGGAATAGTTAGACAGTTGGTATTGACAGAGCAATTTCCATGCTCTATAATTTAGACATATGATGCGGTTTAGACAGTTGGTTTTGCTAGCAAGCCGGTGAGAGGCTTGTTGCTTGCTGGTCGCTATGGTGGGTGAGCATCTCCGCCGGTTTCTGGCTGGTCGTTGCAGTTTCGTTTCACCAGGAGGGATGGCAATGGATGAGTTGTATATCAGCTCTAGTCAGGAGAGCTATGTTTTGCTGACGGCGCAGGGGAGTGTGTTCCAGGTGCTCTCGGTGGGATCGCCCGTGTCGCTCAAGAGATTGCGCCGGGAGCATGACATCGGGTTAGACCAGTTTGCCGATTTTTTATTGCAGGAGAAATAGAACCAGTGAACGCAAGCAAGACCATGAGACAGTTACGTCTTAGAACTCTGGTGTTGTACTTGATTATTTCCATGATCGAACATCAGGCAACGGTCCTACCTGATGAGTTACCACTGAGTAAACAGGCATTGATAGAAATTAACAAGATATCCCTGTTATTAGAACAGTTATGTAGGTATGTACAGCAATCAGAACAAAACGAGACGAACCAATGAAACAAGACACGCATTTAATCACCATGCTCGTTAATCAAGCTCATAATGATACGAAAACATTGTGCGCCTGCCGCCGCCATATGGGCAGGAACCGGCGGTGGGCCAGGAGTTGAGTGCATTATTCCTGCCAAAATCGGCAATAAAAGAAGAAGAGGAAAATGAGGTAATATCTCAGGAAATGGAGTCAGAGCGCGGTATTTGTCTGCCGCGCGTCCTGACCCCATTGCGTTATCTGTCGCTGTAACCTGCGTTAGCGTGTTCGGATGACCAGCGTCTTCGCAGCCCGGTCGCCGAGGCGCTGGCGCCAGGGCGAATTCCAGACCAGAATCGCGCCTACCAGGTAGAAGAAAAGCCCATCAATGATGCGCAACAGGTTGCGTATCACCGATTCCGACCAGCTAATCGGACCGCCATCCTGGCGCACCACGCGCAGGCCCATTACCATTTTGCCAAGTGTCGCGCCCTGCGTGGCTTCCATCACGATATAGTAGCCAAAAAAGATGATCGTATTAATTGCACCAACCAGTCCTGGCACACGGCTGAAAAGAGCGCCGATGATACTACCTACAACGCCAAGCAGAATAGCATCAAGCAGGATGGCAACGAAGCGTACACCTACACTGGCTGTGCGGGCTTGCAATTCAGCATTCGGAAATCCCGCCTGCTGGTACGGCACCTGCCCATACGCCATTTGCTGCTGACTATAGGGACTGCCATAGCCCGGCTGCTGATATGGCGACTGGCCGTAAGGCGCTTGCTGATACGGCGGCTGACCATAAGGCGGTTGCTGGTATGGCGACTGCTGATACGGTGTTTCTGGTCGTGGCTGTTCCTCTCGCGGTTGTTCTTCGCCATAGGCAGGTGGCTGCTGTGGACCATAGCCGGGTGGATTGTACTGTGACGACGGCTGATTGTACTGTTCGGGATTGTTCTGCATGGCTATCCTCCTCTGTTAGATCAGCTAACAGGTTGGTAAACGTTAGCAGTAGCGGCAAACCACATGCCACAACTGGCTTTCGAGACCCTTCCATCATAATGTTCAAAAAAACAATATATGGATATCTTATTTACGCCCCGAGACCCCATCGGGTGACAACAAAATGTGCTTTAATAAAACTGGCTCCTAAAATAAATTCTCGAAAGGAATCAGTTATGCTCCAACTGACAGAGATCGAAAATGCACAGAAGCGTCTTCAA
Organism: Ktedonobacteraceae bacterium; assembly: GCA_014896635.1. The sequence continues at coordinate 20,343 of JADBKA010000058.1, read as the reverse complement.
GGTTATGTCCGGCGCACACCGCTCGTCAAAGTTTCACCGGTAAAACAAAAGCCCGGCAGAGCGGACAACCTTTCTCTCAAACTGGAAAACTTGCAGATCACCGGCTCGTTCAAAGCGCGTGGTGCAGTCAACAAAGTGCTCACTCTCGTGCCTGAGCAGGTTGAGCGCGGCATCGTCACCGCATCGGGCGGCAATCACGGCCTGGGTGTGGCATACGCTGGCTGGCTGATGGGATCGCAGGCTACCATCTACCTGCCGCATAACACACCCGCCGTCAAAGCGCAGAAGCTGGAGCAGTGGGGAGCAAAGGTAGTATTCGCCGGTGACGTGTGGGACGACGCCAATCGTGCAGCACTGGCAGCCGCCGAATGCTCCGGTATGACCTATATCCATGCCTTCGCCGATGAGGCGGTTATGGCAGGACAGGGGACAACAGGACTGGAGATGCTGGAAGATGAACCGCAACTCGATGCTGTACTGGTAGCCATCGGTGGCGGGGGCCTGATCTGCGGCATAAGCACTGCCATCAAGGCCATCAGACCACAAACACTGGTGATCGGCATCGAACCAGCAGGAGCGCCAACTCTCTTCGAGAGCCTGAAAGCCGGCCATATCGTCGAACTGCCAGAAGTGCGCACTGCTGCTAATACGCTGGCGCCTCGCCGGAGCACAGAACGCAACCTGGAGATCATCCAGCGTTGCGTCGATAGCATTGTCCTGGTCACAGACGATGAGATGCGCGATGCTGCCCGCTGGCTCTGGTTCGAGATGGGTATTGCGGCAGAACTGAGCGGAGCGGCAACCCTGGCGCCGCTGCTCAGCGGGAAACTACGCTTTGACCCGCAGCAAAAGGTTTGCGCGCTCATCAGCGGAGCCGGCACTGACGGACTCACATAACAGATCGAGCGCATCAGCAACCACATCCTGTACCGCCACATCGCTGACGAACGAAACACGGTGCGAGCAGGATGTGCAGGAATTATCCTGCCCGCAGATAGGACAGAGCAGCCGCCAGGAAGCATGCGGACGATGAAAGCGCCGGGTCAACGGTCCCCCGTTGATGAGATTGTAGCACCAGAAAATGCCGACTGTCGGCACGCCCACAGCAGCCGCCAGATGCAGAGGACCGGTGTCGTTCGCTACAACAACGCGGCAGCGTGAAAACAGCCCGGCCAGACCACCGAGCGAGAGACGACCGCTGAGATCCAGCGCCGGAGCGTGCATCGCTTCAATCACAGAGTGCGCAAGATCACGCTCGTCAGCGGTGCCTGTTACAACCACGCAGGCGCCAGCTTCGGCGAGCGCATCGCCCACCCTGGCGAATTTCTCGGTCGGCCAGCGCCGGCGCGGATCACTCGCACCGGGATGCAGCGCCACCAGTGGCCGGTCAGCCGAAGACGACACAACATGCGCAGCCTCAGCCAGATCCCACCCGGTCACAGCGATGCGCGGCTCAAGCCTCACAGCAGCCGCTCCCACCAGCGCCACAACTTCCAGGTAACGCAACACCTCGTGCTGGAAGTAGATATAGGGTATCCAGCGATCAAGCGGGAGAGCATCGGGAGTCTTCAGCCCGGCAGTCAGGCGCGCATGCAGGTGCCGCACAAAGGGATTGGAATAGCGTCCACCGCCATGCATCTGGATTGCCAGGTCGAAGTGTTCCTGCTGCATGCGCGCAAAAAAGTCTTCCAGCTCGCCGGCATCCTCCTGTACTCCCGGTTCGGCGCTAACGCCCCCATACACCGGTACAACTACCACACGATCAACCGGTCCCGGACGGTGGGCAAGAAAATCAGCATGCCAGGATTTTGCCAGCAGCACAATCTCAGCAGAGGGATAGGCAGTCCGTAGAGCTTCCAGCGCCGGCATGGCAAAGAGCAAATCGCCGAGCGCATTCGCTCGCAACACCGCTATTTTTTTAATATCAGGAACTACTCCATTATCATTTATATTTTTCTGCCTATCTTTCATATACTCTTCTTTTTCTCTGGTATATTTCTGTTCATCTGCTTTGTTTCACCACCTTCTATAGTACGAAGAAGCAAAGGTTGAAGAGGACAGATAGATGGCAGCACTGACACCTTTCACAGGTCTGAGACGTGTTCCTGACGGAATAAGGATTTGCGTAGAGCAACAGGAGCAATATAGTAGCCAGCAGATTACTACTGAAGTAAGGAGGTTTTAGATAACATGTTATCTCGTCTCGATCCCTGGCGTGAGGCATTAAGTTTGCGCCGTGCAATGGATCAACTTTTTGAACAGAGTTTTATCTCACCTCGCTGGACGCGCGAAGAGCAGGCAATCACGGCTCCGATGGACGTTTGCGAAACAGATCAAGGATATGAGGTGCGTGTCTTCTTAGCAGGAATGAGGCCCGAAGACATTAACCTGACCGTCACCCAGAATACCCTGACGATTCAAGGAGAATATCGCGGCTCGCGTGGCGAAACGCCAGAAGCGGCGCAGCAACCGCAAAGAAACTGGCTGCTACGCGAGATTCGCACCGGTTCGTTCCAGCGTTCCGTCACCTTCGAGCGTCCAATTGACGTGGACCATGTACAGACCAGCTATGAGCATGGCGAGTTGACGATTACCCTCCCCGTCATCGAGGCCAGTCGCCCACGCCGTATCGCCATAGCCGGTCCACAGCATCAGCCTCACCAGATTACCGTTGAGGCAGGCCAGTCACAGGGCTGAGGCAAAAAACTTGGGGGGAAGATCACCGGATGCATCTTTCCCCCCGGGAGGCAAAGACTATGCCCAAGAGACATCAACAATATCCAGGGAAGCAGAGTGCAGGACGCAATAACCCGAAAAAAAGTACCGAAATCATCACAGGTCCCCCGAAAAAGCACGAAACCTATGAGCAACAAGCCATTGAGCACGATAATCCGGCTAAGCTCGCGCAAAGGGCGAAAGTTCCACCTGAGCGTGACCCCACAATGGGCAGAACACACGAAGCCGACAGACAGGCCCAGATGGAAGAGCGAGTACCCCGCAGCGGCAGCGATTCCAACGCCAGCAAAAGCCGCAAGTGGTCGAAGAATCATCTGACTGAGCGGGGCGAGAAGCAGCCACAGCCGCCGCCTGAGAGCCATGAAGCCGAACAGGTTCATGATCTAGCAGTTGCCCATCACCAGGCCCAGAACCTCGGCATGGGCGAGCCGGCGGCGGCAGGCTTCAGCTACTCAGCCCACGAGTTCAAGCAGCTCTATCCAAAACTTGCGGATCTGACCGATGACGAACTTAAAAGCATCCAGATCCTGCCCACCGGCACCCGCCTGGAAGAAGGGGCTACATACATCGACCTCAATCACCTGGAAGAAGGCGAATTCGTCGCTCACGGCAATCAGGTCGCCAGCCCCGATAACTACTACGTGCCGAAAAAAGCAACGGGCTACGTCCTCTGGAATCGGCTCAGACAGGTCAGCGAACCAGAGCGCCTCGACGAAAACCCACCCCGCGAGCAATAACTTAACAGAAAAGTGGGGTCCAGAGGGCGTTGCCCCCCACAGGCGTAGACTTAACAAAAAGAGGGGTCCAGGGGGCGCATGCCCCCCTGGCGGGGCCGGGGGTGTCCCCCGAAAGCCTTTTTCCCCTCTTTTTCTTCTTATGGAGAGGAGGGATACCCCCTAAAGTTCACACCTATGGGGTGTCCCACAAATCTCGCCATCAATGGCGGGGCTACAGTTTTTCCCCGTTTTTCTCCTTTTGGAGAGAGAGGAGAAAGCGGGAAGCTCCCGGCCTTAGCTTTCTAATCATTACATTAAATTTTAATCACAAAATATATAGCAGAGATTATTTGCGCAATAATGTATTGCAAACTATCGAATCAGAAGATAGGCTAAGTAGGTGGACCTTAGAATTGAGAAAAAGGGGGAAATGGGGACACCCCATGCCCCGCCAGGGGACCCCGCTTCTCATTCGTTCTGTCCACCTACTTAGAAAGGGAAAGAAAGATAACTTGCAATGATCCTCAATGCAAGCTGACTTTGAGAAGAGGTTTTTATGTTACTACAGGAGCATATCCAGCAGATACCATACTTTGAGATGTCAGACGCCCAGTTAGCCCAGCTCACGCTTGCAGGTGATCAGACAGCTTTCACAGGACTGGTAAAACGCTACTATACACAGCTCTTTAATTTCGCCTGCCACTTTCTGGCAGATTACGACCAGGCTTGCGACGTGGTACAGCAGGTGTTTATCCAGTTGTATAATTCTCTCTCCACGCTAGACAAAGATGAGCCTTTTAAGTCCTGGCTTTTCCAGGTGACGCGCTATTGCTGCATTGATGAACTGAGAAGAAGACGACGGCATGCACTGCCTTTCTCATGGATAGAGCCAGAAGAGAGCACTGATGAAACCCTGACGCTTGAGCACATCCCCGATGCCAGTCCTTCGCTCGACGAATTGATGGAGCAGCAGGATCTCAGGCGCACCTTGCAGGAAGCTATTGCAAATTTGCCGCCCCGCTTTCGCGCAGTCGTCACGCTGCGTTATGCTGGCCAGTTGAAATTTGCGGAGATTGGCAAAGTGCTGAATATGCCGGAACCCACGGCGAAAACCTATTTTGCCAGAGCGAAAGTGCTCCTGCGCAAGACACTCTCACAATCTTCGATCAGAGAAACATGAAAAGATAAGATGCCAGTGGATCAATCATCATCCCATCATGTCGGAATCACCGGCAGAATCAGCGCGGAAGGATGGCTGGCGTCGTGATAGATGCGCTGGTGCGCAACTGTGTACTCGCTCGTCTGACCGAGAGGAGCGCCAGTATTCAGGTTGCGGTCATAGCGCGGGAAGGCGCTGGACATGATCTCCAGCCCGATGCAATGGCCAGCCTGAAACACCTGTGAGGTGTTCCAGCAATCAATCGTGTAGTGATAAATTTCTCCCGGTTCAATCAGCGAGGGCTGCGTAAATCCTTCGCGGAAGCGTGCGCGGACCATCCCATCGCAGATACGCTGGCGAAAGCCTGTCGGCCAGACATCTATAAGCCTGGCGATAAAGTCGGTATCTGGAGCAGAGGAAGCAGCATAGAGATCAACGCGCACAGGGCCAGTCACCTCGATAGCCTCAGAAAGCGGCTCCGTCACATAGACCAGCACATCATCACGATGCTCGATAGCCGCATAGTCATCAGGTCCTCCCATTTGCGAGGAAGTTGGTTCGGTAATAAAAGGGACGGGACGTGCAGGATCATAGCGGTATTCATCAGCAATTTCATCTTCAGCCGGCGCCAGGAGCGAGAGCGTACCATCACCAAAGCAACTGTTAGCATTGCCACCGCTATGCAGGTAAAAAGGCGTCCACAGCGTACGCGCCAGCGGCCATTCCTGTTCACTGCGCCAGCAGTTAGTTCCCATCACAAAGATGCGTACAGGCGCCGCCTCCTGCTCACTCACTTTCCCCTTGAGCCAGCGGTCAAACCAGCGTAGTTTCTCGCTTTGCAAATCAATAAGCGCATCAGGCCCGAAATCAACCTCTCCTAGCTTTGTCGTCCGGTTGACTGTGTGGCCCCAGGGTCCCATCAAGAGTCGCTGACCTGTGCGCGCCTCGGCAGTAGCGGCGCGTGTGGTCATGCCGATATAATTGAGGGGAGTACCGATCTGCTCATCATCATACCAGCCAGAAATATGCAGGACTGGAACATTGATCTGCTCAAAGCTGTTCTGGTAACACAGCGGCTCCCAGTAAGCATCAAGCTGCGGATGCTCGATCTCAGCGCGCCAGTGTGCATTGTAGCGGCCCGCCCGCTCATCCATCGTGAGCAGCGGCAGATGCTCATAGACTTCCATCCAGTTCACCGCTTCCACCACCTGGTTGACCCGGCCACTGACCAGGTGCAGCCAGCAGAGATGCATCGGGGAGGGCAGACCGGTGGGCGTCTCAACAAACGGATCAGAAGGGGTGACACCAACGATCATGGCACAGAGATGAGGCGGGGCAAGACGTGCGGCCTGCCACTGAAGACGGCCAGAGTAGGAGTTACCAATCGTGCCGATAGCTCCTGACGACCAGGGCTGTACGGCCAGCCATTCAATCGTATCGTACCCATCTACGCCTTCGTTTCGATATGGCACAAATTCACCATCGGAATCGCCTCGTCCCCGCACATCCACCGCTACATACACATACCCCTGCCTGGCAAAAAATCTCCCCTCTTCTACTACTGCCTGACTGGCTTTGATATAGGGGGTGCGCATCAGCACAACAGGCCACCTCTGCTCACCGGTCTTCTCAGATGGAAAATAGAGGTCGGCGGAGAGTGTCACTCCATCACGCATGGGAATACGTTGATCAAACTTGATATGTACCTCAGCCAGAGCCATAGCTCACCTTTCTCCTGTTTTCTCTTTTACCACCAGTCTCCCTTTCCCATTCATTCAGCTAAAAATTTTTAAGTAACGCGAATTGCATGTTTTTCTCCAGATACAATATGGGAAAAAGGAGTACAGGGATACCACCTGACTGTCTGCTTGCCACCGGCTACCTGTCTATGATCTAATAGAGCGGTAATTACTGTCAAGTATTAGCCAGAGCGGCTAAGCAAGAAAGGACCACCCTGCGCTCTGTCAGTGAGAGCTACCCGCAACCTGTGACCGGCCTTCACGTAGATAGAAAGGGAAGAAAGAGAAATTCTCCCCTGGCGGCATACCGAATAGAAGAGGTAGGATACATCTTTGGCTCGCTGCCTGAATCCACACTCGGCACATGAGAATCCAGCATCAGCCATCTCCTGCCAGCACTGCGACTTCCTGATCCAGGGAGCGCATATTGGCATCTACGAGGTGGTTTCTTTTATCGGCACGGGCAGCTACGGCCACGTCTATAAAGTGCGTGAGCCGGCGCCGTTGAGCCGCATGCTGGCGCTCAAGGTGCTACGCCTCGACAGATTTAACGACAAGGCACGGGCCAGCTTCTTCCAGGAAGCACGTCGCATCGCCAACATGCAGCATCCCAACATTCTGCCGGTCTACAACTTCGGGCAACTCAATGGCAAGAATGGCGACGGGCAGCCTTACCTGGTCATGGAGTATGCGCCTCAGACGATCAGCGACCTCTTTCGCAAAGCTGACGGCAGCCGGCGCCTGGCTTTCGTTGAAGAACTGGTGCCGTATGTGCAGCAGGCAGCCGAGGCGCTGCGCTACATTCATAACAGCGGTCTGGTTCACCAGGATGTCAAGCCGGGAAATCTGCTGATTGGGCGTAATGGGCAGGTATTGCTGGCAGACTTCGGCACCACCTACTACCTGGGGACACAGACGCATGCCTCGCTTGGCGAAGTGACCGGCACTGCGGCGTTTATGCCACCGGAACAGTGGCAAGGCTACCCGCGCCGCGACTCCGATCAATATGCACTGGCTGTCTCCTGCTATGAACTGCTGACAGGCCGTCCGCCGTTTGTCTACAAACGACTGGAAGAGATGTGGAACGCACATCTGAAAGAGCCGCCGCCGCCGCCTCAGCGTTGGAATCCGCGCATTCCCGTCGAGGTCTCGGCCGTGCTGATGCGCGCTTTAGCAAAGGATTACCGCCAGCGGTACGCGAGTATTACTGATTTTGCGGAGCGTTATGCACAGGCGGTCGAGACGGCCCTTCAGCGCTACGTATGCCAGCACTGTGGACAACAGAACCGTAGCGGCGCCCAGCGATGCGCTATCTGTGGAGCAGAGTACGATGATCGCCGCTGTCCTTATTGCGATGCCCCGGTGCGCTTCGGGCAGCGCTGCTGCTCCGTCTGTGGACGCCTGACCATTCCACCCACAACGGTACAGCACAGTCCACTGGTCGGCGTCAGCCTGCGCCAGGATCGTTACACGATCAAACGAGTTCTCAAGCACTCGGAAGAAACCGGCATTATGGTCGCCGTCGCCACCGACGCCCAGGCCGGTGAGCGGCAGGTACTTATCAAACGCTGGCAGTGCTCCGACGCGCTTGCCAGCCGGGCAAAAGACATTGCATATTATGAGCGCGCCACAGAGCGACTTGCGCACCTGCGTCATCCGCTGATCCCCGCCGTCCTGGACCGTTTCGCCGAAGGGAAACACTACTACATCGTCGAGGCGTACATCGACGGAGAGAGCCTTGAGGAACGTCTGCTCAGACAACTGCGCCCTCTGCCAGAACGCGAAGTGCTCGGCTACATGAACACCCTGCTGAACGTATTGATCGCCCTGGAGCGACAGAATCCGCCTCTGTATCACTATGATATCTCGCCCGCCAATATTCTCATTGAGCAACAGCGGGGGCGCGTCATGCTGACCGGCTTCCAGATTCCCCCTCCACCTTCTGTCCAGTTAACCAGGAACCCTCGTAGTCGCACCACACGCAAACTGAGCATCTCGCCTTATCTGCCCATCCAGGATAAGCCCTACGACCGGCGCACATCCATCTACGCGCTGGCTGCCAGTATGCATCACGCACTGACCGCCGTTGCTCCTCCCCATTACCCCGCCTACCCGCCAGTACGTATGCTCAATCCTGCCATCTCGCCCGCCCTGGAGATCATCCTGAGCCGCGCGCTGGCCGAGGATGCGGCGGTACGCTACCAGGGCTATGAGGAATTGAAAAAGGCGATTCAGCCCCTGCTTCAGGCTGGCAAGTAAGTAGTAAACAGGATGGCCCGGCCCTTGCCTGCCCGTTATCTACATGACCCGATAGGCAAAATTACAAAAATATGCTAGACTGGGCAGCAAAAGGACGAAGGACACAGGGCAATGATGCGTAATCTGGCGCGTGACGAAGAGGAACGGCTGATCAGCCGTAGCCAGCACGGCGATGTCAGCGCGTTCAATCAACTGATCCTGCACTACCAGCAGAGCGTCTATGGAGTAGTGTACCGCCTGCTTGGTGATCACGAAGTGGCTGCTGATGTCACGCAGGATACGTTCATTGCTGCGTTCCGCGCCATCCGGTCGTTTCGCGGTGGCTCATCCCTGCGCGCCTGGCTGCTGCGCATCGGCTCAAATATGGCTTACGATTACTGGCGGCGTACACAGCGCCAGCGAGCCAATTCGCTGGAAGCCCTGATCGAGGAAGAAGAGCCACATGCTGCGGATCTGGCAGGCGCGTTAACCGCCGGCGGCGTCGAGGACAATCCAGAGCTACACCTGCTCAACCAGGAATTGCAAGATCTGATTCAACGCGGCCTGCAACACCTGCCTCTCGACCAGCGCACAGCCGTTGTCCTCTGTGATATTGAAGGACTGTCCTACGAGGAGATTGCCACAGTCACACAGACAAACCTGGGAACTGTACGCTCACGCATTGCACGCGGGCGGGCGCGCCTGCGCCTCTATCTCTCACAACACAGGGAACTTTTGCCGCGCCATTATCGTCTCACTGGTAGCAACGACTAGACTGCAACGGAGTTATTCGCGTGACACAACATGACCGGCATGCGACAACCGAACAGCTTTCAGCCTTCCTTGACGGCCAGCTCTCGACCCAGGAGTTGCCTCAGATAGAAGCGCATCTGAAAACCTGCAAGCAGTGCCAGCTTCAGCTCGCCGGCCTGCGTCAGGCGGTTACGCTGCTACACGCGCTGCCGCAGCCGCAGTTGCCCCGGTCATTTGTGCTCAGTGAGGAGATGCTGGCCGGAGCAACCGGAAATACAGCGAGACCAGGAGAGGCGCCAGCAGGCGCATCAGAAGAGGTAGAAGCACATACAGAAGCACATGCAGAGGAACGTATTACCGTCTTACAGCCTCGCTCCGCGCCTTCTCCCTCTCCAAGCAGAAAACGCCAGAGCCAGAAGGGGACATGGTCCTCACCTCTGCGCAACACCATGCGTGTTATCAGCACGCTCGCCGCCGTCCTGGGCATAGTTCTGCTGCTCTCAGGTCTCCTATCAACGCAGAAGGCAGCTCTTACTACTATGAGCGCGCCATCCGCTACCAACGGAACTGCCGCCACGCCGGGTGTGGCACCAAAAGCGCAGCCCGCTGCATCGAGCGAGCAGGCTACTGCGACTGCTACCGCTCAAACACAAAACACCTATGGTACAGCACAGGCGGACAAGGCGCCCGCCGCGCGATCAACTGGCATAGCAAAGCTTCCTATCTTCCCCGTTTTCCTCAACCCCGTTACCGCAGCAGGACGGGTTTTCTGGGGGATCTGCCTGCTTATTGCCAGCCTCATCGGTGCGTTGTTGCTCAGGCAGCAGCGTAAAAAACTCGAACAGGCCCCGTGAGCCATCGACAATGGAGCATCAGCGCACCAGCACCAGTAGTCGCCATCGCCCCCAGATGCGGGCCGCAATATCCTCATTCACCGCGAATGCCAGGCGTCCCGGCAGCTTGATCAACTCACGCTTCGTCCTGCCCAGCGTATGCTTTAGCCTGAGAGGGACACTTTCATCAGCCCCATTTTGTTCCTGTGAGGTAGTGAACTCGGTATAGAAGTAATCCAGAACCTCGTATTGCAGATCTTTGAGCGTTTGCAGTGCAAGCTCTTTCGTAAAGTAGTGAATATGCCCGAAAGTTTCACGATAATTAGGTAGCAGTACCTGGAGCACCGAACGCACCGAGATATCGAGGGGAATTTGCAGAATCTTGTAGCGGCTTTTAGGATGCAGCATGCGCAGAAAGGAGAAGTAGTCTTCCAGATGTTCAATCACATCCATGACCAGGATCAGATCAAAAAAAACGTCAGACTCCTGCGCAATATCGCGCAGCAGAAAATGCAGCCGTTCATTCTCGCGTGTCTTCGCCATCACATGGGCTTGCGGCGAAATCTCATAACCGCGAAAGCAGGTGGTGGGGTCCATTCGCTCTTGCAGCAGGCGTAGCGTCTCTCCGGCGCCACAGCCCACTTCACAAATTGACCTGGGCACAAGAGCATTGCGCTGCAACATACGCAAAATTTCCCGCGCCTTCCAGGGTGACTCGTCAGTATGCCAGAGTGGATTTTTCTTCAGATACTCGCCACTCGTGTAGAGATTCTGAACCATAGCCTGTACCTCCTGTCGCCTGTTTTCCTTCATTGAAAAGCCAGTTTTTGCTGCCAGGAAAAGCCAGTTTTTGCTGCCAGCCAGGTTGTGTACCATGCCTTCCTCTCTTTATTCGCTGGCGGGATACACTCATGGAAAGTGTTCAATAACCAGGTGATTCTTTCCAGGCCAGATTTCGTGAAAAACCAGGGTTCCTAGGAAAGAATAACATCGAGTATCAGAAGAGAAATTCTTAGTAAAAGGATAGCAATTCTTTTTTTGTCATAACAAAGCATCGTGCACAAAAAAGTGTAAACATTCATTCTTATTTCAGTCAATAAAATAAGAGAAAAGAGCTAGCAATTACGTCTAAATCTCATCTATAAAGGTGTTTTTCGGAAATCTTGTTTGGAGGGGAGAGACTGGTTTCAGTCTTGCCGGGCGGATTTGACAGATTTTGCACAAAGCGGTACTTTATAACTAGCGGGCAGCTTCAACTTTGCACAATTTTTTGTAGTTTGCTCAAATTATTGCGAGATTTCTCCAGCTTTGGACACGATATTATCGAGATAGGAGTGTGGGGGAGATGCAGACCCCTGTTCTACTATTAGTACCACCGGTGATCAATGCGCTGGTCACGGGCATATTCACCGGCATGGTCATGCGGCAATACCTGGCGCGCCGCCGCATCTACCAGCTCTACTGGTCTATCGCGCTTGGCATGGCTTTCGTTGCCACGCTGGCCTACATTGTGATGCTCATTGTACAGCCGACCAGTGCAGGCGGCATCCTGTTCTTTCGTGTTTACTACATTCTGGGGGGAGCACTGATGCCGGCCTGGCTCGGCATGGGGAGTATTGCACTGCTCAACAGGCCACTGCTTACCCGTATCTGCTTCAGCATTCTGGCCTTCCTCAGTCTGGTGGGAATGGCCTTTACGCTTGATGCCCGCATTGACCTACAGAAGCTCAGCCAGATCGCGGGAACACCCGGCACCGGCATACTCGCGCCGGGTCCCTGGCTGGTGACAACGATTATCCTCAATACTCTGGGAGTGGTTGCAGTAGGGGGCATTGCCGTCTATTCGGGATGGCGCATGCTCCGGCGCCAGGCCAGCACCGGCGGCATGCACACCGGCAGCCTGCTCTGGTCCAACGTCCTGATTCTGGCCGGTGCCCTGCTGAACGCCATCGCGGGTACGCTGGCACGACTGCTCGGTATCCAGAGCACCTTCTGGCTGATCATGGCTCTGGGCTGGAGTGTGCTGTTTGCCGGCGTTGTGCTTGCCAGTCGCCCGCGCGCCTCTATCGCACCGGCGGCCCGGCCCGCTACAGGCACGGCGCATCCTACGAAAGTCTGATCGGGGGGCTTGCGCCCCCCGGACTTTCACGCTTCCGTTCACTAGCCGACCTGGAGTTCGGCCAGGGTGACATTGACCGTTAGCTGCTGATTGCCGCGATAGACTTTGACAGCGACTGTATCACCGGGATTCTTTGCAACGAGCGCATCACCAAGCGACTGTGTATCGTTGATCGCAGTCTTATCGACCTGTACGATCACGTCGCCTGCCTGCAATCCAGCGCGTGCAGCCGGGCTATTATTCGAGAAGCCCACAATCATCGCACCATGATCAACCGCCAGGTTCTGTTGCGCGGCGACGGTTGCGTCAACATCAACCACCTGTACCCCAAGCACCGCCCGCCCGGAGTGCGTCACTTTGCCGTTTTGAATGATCTGCTGCGCGATGAAGCTTACACGATTCGATGGAATGGCAAATCCAACGCCACTCGCAGGGGTCTTGAACTCAGGATCAATGGCCGTCAGCGTGGGTATACCAATCACATTGCCCTGCATGTCTACCAGCGCGCCTCCGCTATTGCCGGGGTTGATAGGCGCGTCCGTCTGGATGGCGTTGGGGATGACCGCGCCGCCCTGTCCCTCATTCACCGAACGACCAAGCGCACTGATGATCCCGCTCGTTACCGTCTGGGTAATGCCGAGCGGATTGCCAATCGCCAGCACCGACTGCCCGACTTTCAGCTTCGACGAATCCCCTAGCGTGGCGACTGCCATATTCGCCGGCGGGTTAATCTTGATGATCGCCAGATCATCCTGCGGATCAGTGCCGACCACCTGGGCATTCGGAATCCTCGTTCCATCGGCTAACACGACTTCTACTCTCTGTGCCCCCTGTACTACATGATTATTGGTGACAATGTAGCCGCGCCTGTCGATGATCACGCCCGACCCGATGCCTGTCCCCTGGCGCAGTTGCACATTGATCTGTACAACAGCCGGTTTCACCTTTGCAATCACCGCCTCACGCACTGCATCAATATTATCACCCGTCAACGGCGGAACAGTCGGCTGCACATTCGTCCCCGGCTGCAACTGGCCAGAGTCTGGCGGGGGCAGCAGAGCCGTGCCACTGCGCCCAAACTGCCAGCCAGCAAACAATCCCACACCGAATATCAGTGCAATCACCAGCGTTAACGCCAGCAGTACACCTGTGCGGAATAAGCCCGCCGCGCGTCGCCGGGGCTGACCAGCAGCAGGCTGACCGGCATAGCCTGTGGCGGGCAGATTGGCACCGACATACTGTTGATCAACCGGTGTCTGCTGCGGTCCGGTTCCTGGTTGAGTCCGTTCACTATTTACATCTGGATGTAACATGGTCCTTCCTCCCTGTTCTACGCTGATATACTCACTTGCATAGAGCCAGTAGTCATTCTTCTCTCCTCAGCCCCAACTTTCCAGTTTGCACTACAGTAATCAAGAATACTTAAAAGTCCTCTTCCCTCGCAAAATCATCCTCTGCTTTAAAAGCACAACAGGGATTACGCGCAGATGCCGTCCTATGCATGCTAACAACAGATCCGGCTCTCTGCATCCCTCTCCACTTATTTATACGATATCAGAGGATGATCAGGAATATTTGAGAAAATTGTAAAGACTTTGTATAGAAATCGCGCAAAAAGGCTTGCTCATCGTGTCCGATCATGAGATAATGAAGCCACCCATAGCCGCATGCGGGTCGGGATTCGAGACCAGGCAGGCCGGGGGGAAACTGGGGAAGGCTGACAGGACCCCGGGCTATCTTTTCTACAGGGGAAAATGCATGATGGATGAGCAGGACACTTCGGCAGCAGCTTCAGACTCTTCTGACGAACTACGCAAACTCGCGCACGCTCACCTCCAGGTCAGGCACTGGTCCCAGGCACAAGAGATATTTCTGAAATTGCTCGCGCAGAATCAAGAGGATGAAGATGCCTTGACCGGTCTGGGCGCAGCACTCGACGGTCTGGGACAGTACAATGCGCTCTATGAACTGGCAGAGCGCCTGCTCACTATCGTTCCCAATTCGGCGCACGGACTGGCCTATAAAGCGCGCGCACTACAAAAACTCGAACGCCTCTCCGAAGCAACTATTGCTAATGACCAGGCCCTGCTGCTCGATACCAGGCTCGGCCTGGCCTGGATCAACCGCAGCGGCCTCCAGCTTCTCCAGCAAAAATTGCCAGAGGCCCTGCGCAGCTCGTACCGCGCTATCGAACTCGCCCCCGATGATGCCCGCGCCTGGACCAACCACAGTCTCGCATTGCTCAACTTCCATCGTCTGGCAGAGGCATTTGAGGCGATCAATCGCAGCCTTGAACTTGATCGAGCGAATCTACTCGCTCTGCAAATCAAGAGTGACATCCTCTGCAAGCAGGGACGTATGCGTGACGCCCTGCCGGTGATACACGCAGCCCTGGCGCTTGCTCCTACCCACATTCCATCGCTCATCCAGGCGATACAGGCGTTGCGTTCACTGGAAATGTATGCGCAACTGAAAGATGTCGCACGCCAGTTGACCATTCTGCTGCCCGACGATCCGTTCGCCTGGGAGAACTACATGCGCGCACTGCGCGGCCTGGGTGCTTTTGAAGCTTCCCTGGAAGCCCTTGACCGCCTGCTTGAACTGGACCCCATGAATGCGCGCACCTGGACTTTTAAAGCCGACTCCCTCTACCGGACCGCGCGCTATCGTGAGGCAGCCAGCACCGCCGAACGCGCTCTGCGCCTCGCGCCTGACTACGCTCCAGCTCTCAGACTGCAGAGTAAAGCCACACGCATGATGTACCAGAAAAAAGAGAAGCACAGCAACCGGCCATAGGAGTGGCAGCGTTACAACAGCCTCTCCAGCATTGGTAACAGCAGGTCATCGCGGCGCGACAGCAGTAGTGGACGCAATCGCTCAGCCACGACAATACGGATACGGCGTTGATGTTGCTCGTAGCGCGCCAGATCGTCCGATTGCAGGCCCGTCACCTCAACCCAGCTCATCAGCGTGCGCATACCAACAGGCGGCTGCTCGAAAAGCACACGCACATCCATCTCCCATTTTTCGGGCCGGGGAATATCCAGCAACACCTCATAGTCAGCGATATCTGTTCCCAGCGCCTCTGCCAGGGCCGAAGCCAGTTCTCTCTCCACACGATGACAGCGTTCGGCATCCCAGAAAAGAGCATCGAGGCGATGAAAGAGACGCCCGGCCATGCGGCTCACTTCCAGCACCCCTTTGTAGGGACGGCGCAGGTCCAGCGCGTTGGCCAGTGCGCGCGAACTGGCGGGCATCGCTGGCTCATGCAACAGCGCGAGCAGTGATGCATCGTTCAGGCCCACCAGTTGCTCCGCTTTCAAAGCGCCGGCAGCCAGAGCCTCATAGACCGCACGAACGAGCATGACCTGGAAAGCGCGGCTGGTATGATGCCAGTAGATATTATCAAACATCTCCTGGCGAGCATGTAGTAGCGAATGCAGTGGACTGACGCCTTTGTGTGTAACCACTAGATGGCGCCCACCATGTATATCTGTATGAACGCGCAGCGCACCAATCAGGCGCGCCACATCTACGCCGCCGTAAGGCACGTTGCAGGCGCGCGCATCACGCGGCAGATAATCCAGCTTGTCCACATCGAGCGCGCCGCTGAGCAGGTGGCCGAGCAGAGCATCATCAGGATGGATCTGGCGATGGCGCGGCGGATCAATGAAATCGGCGACACGCTCAGGTGAGAGACGATAGTCGCGCTCCAGAATCGTCGCAATTTCGCTTTTCTCGATGATCGAACGACCAACCGCTTCATGTGCAGCAACTGCATTTCCCAGTTCCTCAATGGTATGGGAAAACGGATAATGCCCGATATCGTGCAGCAGTGCCGCGACCACCAGCGTCTGTACACTGCTGATCGCCACGCCGGCCAGTCCCCCATTTGCGCCCCGCTGGAACAGAGCGCGCAGAGCGCGCACTGCCAGGTGATAGCAGCCCAGGCTGTGCTCATAGCGCGAATGGGTGGCGCCTGGCCAGACACGATACACAAAGCCAAGTTGCTTGATCTGCTGCAAACGCAGAAACTCAGGCGTTGCAATTAATTTCAACTCGCGCTCGCCCAGCGGGATCAGATCGTACAGGCTGTCGCGCACCGTGCTTACCGGTTGCTCATCAGGCAGCAGCGGTAGCCCGTTCTCGTCCTTCCAGCTTTGCAGCATTCCCGTCTGCACAACAGGCTCAGGCCCGTGATCACCACTGACTGCCGGTTCCTGTAACCCCGCCATTCTGCTCTCTTGCCGATGCTCCTCTTTATTCATCCCGCCCCCAGGATGCGAAGTCCCACCTCGCACATGAGATGGGACTTCCGCTATTTGTATTCGTACGTTTCTTCTACCTACCAGGATTCTAGCAGATGGAGAGCCTTTTGTCTAATATGGCGCACACCAGAATCTACAACCGTTCCGCGCTTTCATTCGTAATCCCATGTGGATGGAATAGAATCGCCAGGTGCCTTGTTCTTATAAGCAGAAAAGTCAATCACTTCTTAGCAGCCGGATTCCGACACACGATACGTCTCCTGGATGTATTTTCCCAGAAACACGTTTCAGCCACCGGCGTACCTTGCGAGCCAGGGCAAGGATATGTGCAAAAAAGGCCACCTGTGTCATTTGTACTACATTTCCACATAAACAATTACTCATCCTGAAAGGATTACGAGAATAGTATGACGAATACCACATTGGCAAACAATTCGATTCCACAGCCTCATAACGGTACTCAGCCGTTTGATTATACGGGTCCTGCTATCGTCGAACCAGAGGAAGTCACGAGCAGACCTGTTCCTGTAGAGCCTGAGCAGGCAGAAACATTCACAGGCGAAGGGATTCTCGACATTCTGGCTGACGGCTACGGCTTCCTACGCTCCGCACAGTTCCGATCAGGGCCACACGACATCTATGTGTCGCAGTCGCAGATTCGCCGCTTCGGCCTGCGCCAGGGGGACCTGGTAGCAGGACAGGTGCGCCCGGCAAAAGATCGGGAACAGTACGCAGGACTGTTGCGGGTCGAAACCGTCAACGGTTCTGATGCCGAGCACGCCAGGCGCCGTCCTCACTTTGACACCCTGACACCTGTCTTCCCCTACCAGCATATCGACCTGGAAAGCGAGCCATCCAATCTTTCAGGCCGGCTGATCAACCTGGTTGCCCCGATTGGACGCGGACAGCGCGGTCTGATCGTCTCACCGCCGAAAGCCGGGAAAACAATGCTGCTGGCAAGCATTGCTAACTCTATCACACGCAAATATCCAGAGATCCACCTGCTCATCGCGCTGATCGGTGAGCGGCCAGAAGAAGTGACTGAACTGAAACGTTCGGTGAAGGCTGAAGTTGTCAGCTCGACTTTTGATGAGCCGCCCCAGGCACATACCTGGCTGTCTGAGATGGTGCTGGAGCGAGCAAAACGCCTGGTGGAAGAGAAAAAGGACGTGGTGGTTCTGCTGGACAGCCTCACTCGTTTGAGCCGGGCCTATAACCTGGTAGTCGAGCCGAGTGGGCGCAGCCTCTCCGGTGGCCTCGATCCAAGTGCGCTCATCGTGCCGAAACGCTTCTTCGGCGCGGCTCGCAAGATTGAAGAAGGCGGGAGCCTGACAATTATTGCCACAGCATTGATCGACACAGGCAGCCGCATGGACGATATGATCTATGAAGAGTTCAAAGGTACCGGCAATATGGAACTGGTGCTCAACCGAAAACTGGCCGAGCGCCGCATCTTCCCGGCCATTGATATCGCGCTCTCCGGCACACGCCGCGAAGAGTTGCTCTACGACAGGCAGACCTACCGCGCGGTGATTACGATGCGCCGTATGTTCTCGCAACTGTCAGAGCAGCGCAATATCGAGGCGATGGAGATGATGCTGCAACAGATGGCAAAGACACGCAACAACGCCGAATTCCTGGCTTCTCTGGCAAAGCAGGCATAAAAATAAAAAGAAAAGCGAGCAGTGTTCCGGCGGAACACTGCTCGCTTTTTTTCCACTCAAGCAAAATTTCAGAGAGTTGCCCAGTAATCTGCTGCTTCGTCCGCGTTTTGCTCGACATCGGGAGAAGTAAAGACCACTCCATCTTCACGGCGGAAAGCCCGCATTCTGCCAGTGATCTGGTTGACGGAGATTCACTTTGTCGGCTGGCTCATAATATGCGGAGCATGAGGCGGATAGGTCGGGCTTACCTGGTGCGACGGAGCCGACTGCGGCTGAGCAGGCGACGATGACAATGGGGTAGACGGAGTGCGCGCTCCCTGAGCAGCCGGCGCAACCGGCGAAGCGGCCGTTTCTTCTTTGCCTGCCTCTCCCTCACTCGCCACAGGCACAACCACAGCCGGCACCTGCACGACAGGCTGCACAATGCCTCGTGACATCATCTCATAGTATTCTGTCAGTCGAAGGGCAATGAGCTGGCCGGGCTGATCCACCATATGATGCTTTAAGGCATCTTGCCAGAGCGACTCCAGCGCAGATGAGTTCTTGAGTAAGCCGACAGTAAAATAGAGATATTTCTCCGACGAGGATTGTGACATACAACCTTCTCTCTCCCGCTAAGAACTGATCATGATTTCTTCGTGTTGACCGGGACAGCACTACTACTGCCAGTCCCGCTTCCATTCTGCGCCTTACGCATAAGCAGGCGACCGGCCAGATTGCAGTAACCAAGCGCATTGGCATGAATCGGGTCATCCGGGCGTGAGAGATGAGGAATCCGCTGCTTCAGGAAATTGTAGAAGTAGTAGACGCCGCCGCCGATGTTGAGCACAGGCTTGAAGCTGGCAGCAACCGCATCGCGGTCGCTCTGCCGCCAGGCAGAGGCTACAAACGAGACGATTTCGCTCCCTACCTGCGTCACTGCTTCCTTTGCCAGGCGCTCCAGTTCGTACACACTGATGGCTTTGCCATAGGCAGAAATGTCGGGATAGTTCAGCTCACCCTGCGAGGCAAAGGCGTGCATGATCTCACGCGCTTCGAGCAAGGAGAGCGGGCGCTCATACTTATTCTCGAAGGCATCCATCAACATCTGCGTGGCAGTCTCCACTCCCAGGGGTTTGCCCCGGCAATACTCAGTGACAGGAACCTGCCCCCTGGCCACATAAAGATCGGTTGTTCTGCCGCCGATGTCAATGACAGCGCTCTCCGACGTTTTGCTAACCGATTTATCACCATAGGCAATCAATGCACCTGCTCCTTCCATCACCACCGTCGCCACCTCAACGGTAACGCGACGCAGCGTTTTCCCCCCATTCAACGTAAAGAGGTGTGTACCATCAAGAGCGCTCTTGACGGCGCTACGCAACGCCGAATTCTTGATATAGGTTTCAGCGGGTAGACCAGCGACGACATAGATGCCAAATTCGGCATCCGGGATTAATGTCGCAGCTACCGACAGCAGGCCGCGCAGACTATATTTACTGGCATACCGCTGGATATCACCACGCCCATGATAGACGTCCACAGCCTGCTGCAACGCCAGATCACCAACAGCATAGGCCATCGCTTCCTCATAAAACTGGATGACATGCACATTCGACTGGTCCATATTGACGCCGAGGTTGCGCATGGCCCCTGTATCGATCTTAGCAAATGCAGTGGGAATACTTAGAGAAAATATCTTTCCATTAATAACAGTAACACCACCGATCTCCGCATTACCGAAATCATGTCCATAAGGATACCACTTCATGCAAACATTCCTTCCTGTCCAGACCTACCCGGTAGAGATGTACAAAATAGCGCATGTATCAAAATAGTCTTACATGCGTAACGAACCAGAGGCGCCCCGGTATCGTTTTCTGCTCCGTCAGGACAAATAGATCAGGGCCAGACAATACCGAAGCAGCCTCTCCTATTTTTCCTGGCTCTCATCACAATTAAACAATAAAATTAGCGCAGTGTGGAGATACTGGCACATTTCGGCTATCGCTCATCCCATGTTGCTTTCAGAGAAGCAACATGGGATGACATCTTGATACCCGTTCGAGATCCGTCCCGCCGGTGGCGGGACTGGCAAGATGCGCAAGCATCTTGCCCATCTGAACGCAAGGGAGTATG
>JADBKA010000057.1 GCA_014896635.1 Ktedonobacteraceae bacterium | reverse complement strand
GCGCTGGCCCCCTGGACCCCCACGCTTCCGATCATCATTTCACCGGATCTGATATGAGAGATGCAAAAGGGTATCGGCAGAGAAGATATCGCCTCTACCGATTCCTTTTGCCCCCCGCTATCTGTACCTGTACCACAATGACCACAGTCATCCACAGCATCATAGCGGTGGCGAAGTATTTGCCCAGCAGCAGGACACCGAGCCAGCCGCCACCGAGACCGGCAAGTGCGCCGATACCCGCCAGGTACAATCTACGCCTGTTGCCAGGCACAGAAGCTGGCGATTCCGGCCAGGCTACGCTTGCCAGCAGGCCGATCACTGCCCCCGCCAGTATCCAGAAAAGAGACAGTAGCATTGCTTTCTTAGTCATCACAAGAATCGGCACGTCGATTGGTTGCCAGCGTTCGGTGTGTCCGTCGATGTCGATAGCGCGGCGACCGAAGGCACGTAAGACGCTCCTGGTATTGAAGTAGCCGCCGGAGATGGCGACATAGGCCAGCCGGTCACGAATACGCGCGTCGGCTGCTCCAAGACTTGCCAGGATAGCGCCGCCGCTGAAGGCAATCAGACCGATGCGGTGGTCTTGCATTCCAAGCAGATGAGCAAGTGCCTGAAAAGCCTGTACTACAGCATCACTATCCTGTGCAGAAAGATCGTAATTGATGAGCGTGGGAGTGGTAATGTTCATAACGATCAGGCCGGTGCGGGCCAGAGCCTGCAATAGGTTGACGAGCGGGGGAAACTGGCGATTGTCGCCGACGCCTGGAATAACCAGCACGCCGCTGCGCGCGCTTGAGATCAGCGGCGGAGCGGCTGCCGGCTCGTAGATATCGAGGAAAACCGGGCCACTTTGTGAGGGAACGGTCATCTGCCGGTGCCGCACTTCTTCGCCGCCGTTGACTAGCAGCGGCGATTCTGTCCCGCTGACCAGTGCCGGCAGCAGCAGCGAGGCGCGGGCGAACGCACGACCCCAAGGCAGCAGGGAGAGCGCGAAACCCGCTACAAACAGAACGACAAGCAGTAGATGTGCCACATAACGCACCACCTTGCGCCTGGAGCATCGCGCATGCTGTGGACGCTGTCCCACCTTTGAGAACATCTCTCCCCCCGGTAGTACAATAAGTTGCTGGCTCATTATATGCTTTTTTCTTACCAGGGGGAGACTCATATGTTTTTTGCTGAAGCTACAATGGCTTCTGAGCGGTGATCGAGTACATGAAGGGCAGATTGGGCTGATCCTCTGGCAACGTCCAGCGCCGTCCTGGCAGCAGGCGCATCTCTTTAAAAGGTTTCCAGCCATTCGAGTAGGGATATTCTTTCAGTGTGGTCAGTTGCAGGCCCGCGTTGAGGAGAGCACTCACAACATCTCCTATCCCCCAGGTGAATCCATATGATGGATGTGGGTTCTCGAAATTCTTGATCCCCTCAATGTAGTTATCGAGAGCCAGACCTTCGCTGGAGAGCGCCACGTAATCGCCGACCCCGCCCCAGTGCTCCGGCTGACCATCTCTGAAGTAAGAATATTTGCGCTCCATCGTTTCCTCGTCGAACATATTCAATACCGGGTGAAATTCTACCGCAACAAAGCGACCGCCGGGCTTGAGAATCCTCTCGATACCCTTCGCCCAGGTATCCAGATCCGATAGCCAGCAGATCGCTCCATAGGAGCAGAAAGCGATATCGAAACGTTGCCCGCCCCGTGCGGTCTCCTCCAGCCAGTCGTAGACATCGGCGCGGTGAAATGTTGCCGCGATACCGGAGTCCCGCGAGAGCTGACGCGCGAAATTAATCGCGGTATCGCTGATATCAACTCCTGTCATCACTGCTCCCAGTCGCGCGATGCTCAGCGTATCCTGACCGGCATTACACTGAAGATGGACTATTGACAGTCCGCTGACATTCCCCAGTAGTTCGACTTCTTCGGGATAGAGCGTTGAGCCGCCATTGCGAAAAAATGCGGCCTGATCTCCTTTATGACTATTATGTGCCACTGTTGCGGCATTCCAGGAGAGGCGGTTCGCCTCGTGTAAGTCTTTCCGCATTATATCGTTTCCTTTCTTTTTCTTGATAAATGTGCGTTTTATACTATGATCTCGACAATATCGCCATCCTGTAGCGGGTGATTCCGTCCCACCATCTGCCCGGCGAAGCGAGCGGACGGACCCCAGATGCGGGCATTACGACAGGCAGCGCCGAGGTCGTTATGGATCTGGGCGGCAACGTCAGCGACGGTGGCGCCTGGCTCCAGGGCCAGCGGTTCCTTTTCAATCTGTCTGCCCTGGCGCAGCGTGGTAAAGGCATAATCCCCCAATCTTAATCTGGACATGAGAAAGCGCGTGGAGCAATGAAGATTTGCCAGCGTTTGGCGCTCCTACCAGAGCCACCTGAGCCACGCCTTCACGGCGCACGGCAATGCTATCGCGCTGAATAGCGCGTGAACGCACATAAGTCGCTTCGATCTGCTCCTGCACCCATTTGCGCAGATCGGCATAGGGACCATTGCGGTAACCCGGCAATTCCGTGAGGATCGTTCGCAGTTCGCGGACTCTCTCCGCGCCTTCTTTGCCGATGAGGCGGCGTTTAATCAATTGCATCTGGACGCGATGAGGCATGGGCATACTATTGTTCTCCTGATGAGGTCCAAAGGACAAAACTTTTTACAAAGGAAAAAAGATGCGCAATTTACATTGGGAAAAAGCAGAGCAGGAGAAAACACCAGACCAGCAGAAGAGGAACCTGGTTGAAGGAAACATGTCATAGCAAACAAACCAGGTCTGTCTGAGGAAAGAGGTGCGTCATATCCTGCTGCTTACGCTGACGCGAGAACTGTAAGCAGCAAATTATCCGTTCAGGCGCAACACCACCAGGCGCCATACACTTACTTTGTTTGCAGGCATATGGTCTTTCAACCTCTAAAGATTGTTCTTGCTCAAGAATATACCATAGGTGTGCGTAAATTACAATGGCCGAATGCTGGACAAAGTGTCAGCCGCGAGATTGCATAGAGGCGAAAGCAGCCCGACCTGTCGTGACATCGTGCCTGCCCAGGGGATATACTCTCTAGCAGAAGCCACAAAAAGTGAGGGAACCTGCCCATGTTCTACTTTCTGCTCATGCTCGGCTCCGGTATCTTCTGGACCATCACCTATATCCTGGTCATCCGCCGTAGCTTTCTTGATCGCACCTATGGCATGCCGCTCGTCGCGCTGTGCGCCAATCTTTCGTGGGAGTTGATCTTCGCTTTTATCTATCCGCCGCTCATCAGCCAGCGTATCGTCAACCTGGTCTGGCTCTCCCTGGATGTCATCGTTCTGTTTCTGACGTTGCGTTACGGTCCCCGTGAGTTTCCCGATCTGTCAAAGCCTGCTTTCTATACAATGTTTAGCATCGCGCTGTTGGCCGCGTTTGCCCTGGTGCTGCTGATCTCGCTGGAGTTCCATGACCGGTCTGGCGCCTACACGGCGTTCGGCCAGAACCTAATGATGTCGGCGCTCTTCATCGCCATGCTCTACCGTCGCCATTCCACACGCGGTCAGTCGCTCGCCATCGGCATCTGCAAGCTGATAGGCACCGCACTGGCCTCGCTGGCGTTCTACCTGCATTCTGTCAGCTTCCGTCATTCGGTGCTGCTGCCGTTTCTGTATATCGCCATCCTTGTTTTCGATCTCTTCTATGTAGTGATGCTCTACAGGCAGATGCAGGTAGAACGGTATGAAAAGGGAAAGGCTGTGGCAATTTGAGAGATCTGCATGCTGCTAGCAAACCTCTCCCTAAGCAGTTATCACCATGCTATAATAGAACAGCAAAGGACCGGCGGCTTGTGTGCGATTATTGAACAGGGCAATGAGGGCATCTATGGCACTGGAACACCGACGAACGATGAGTGTGGAAGAATACTTTTTGCTGGAAAAAACAGATCCTGATACTTGCTACGAATACATCGACGGCTATGTTTATGCTATAGCAGGCGGCTCCTTTAACCATGACACGATCAAATCAAATATTCAGAGAATTCTCTGGGGGCTGCTTCGTGGTGGAAAATGCCGCGTCTACAGTTCTGACATAAAGGTCTACTCCTGCGGGAGATAACCGTTCTTCAGACCCATCATAGGCTATTGCTGGAGAGGAACCACCCATGCTATGCCACCACTGACATACACTATCGGCGTTGAAGAAGAATATCAGATCATTGATCCTACCACTCGTGATCTTGCATCCTCAGCGGAGTATCTTTTGCCTGAAGCGCGCAAGCTCCTGGGCGAGGCCGTTCAGTATGAACTGCAACTCTCGCAGATAGAAGTTGCTACTCCCATCTGTCTGACGCTCGGTGAGGTAAAAGAGCATATTGCTCGCCTGCGTCGCGGTATCATCACCGCTGCAAAGAATCTTGACAAACAGATTGCGGCATCAGGAACACATCCATTCTCGCGCTGGCAAAATCAGCAAATTACGCCAGCAGAGCGATATATTGCCCTGCACCGCAACTACCAGCAAGTGATACGTGAACAATCTATATTTGGCTGCCATGTACATATTGCTATTGAAAATCGGCATGAGGCTCTCCAGATCATGAATCACGCGCGAGGCTGGCTCGCGCTGCTCCTGGCTTTGACCGGCAATTCGCCTTTCTATCAGAGCGTAGATACTGGCTATGCAAGTTATCGTACACAGATATGGACGCGCTGGCCGTCCTCTGGCCCTCCCCAGGCTTTCTCCTCGCTTGCCGAGTATGATCATGTAATCAACACGTTCATGCTCCTCGGCACCATAGCCAGTGCGCGTGAAATCTACTGGGATATGCGGTTGTCCTCGCGTTTTAAAACAGTAGAGGTACGTATTGCCGATGTCTGCCTGACTGTAGCCGAGACTGTGATGGTGGCAGGACTGGTGCGGGCGCTCATTCAGACATGTCACGAGTGCGTCCTGCGAGGAGAGTCATATCTGCCTCTCAGGCAGGAGTTAGTACGTGCTGCCCACTGGCAGGCAGCGCGTTACGGTCTGGATGCGCGCCTGGTCGATCCCCGTTCTGGACAGATTATGCCTGCACGCCAGTTGCTCGAACAGTTTCTCCAGCTTGTGCAGCCTGCCTTGCAGTCTCAGGGGGATTGGGAAGAAGTCTCTCAGAGCGTCGAGACTATCGTGCAGCGAGGAACAGGAGCGGCCAGGCAACGCGAAGTTTACAGCCGGACGGGCCGACTGCAAGCGGTGGTGGATTTCGTCGTCGAAGAGACCGCCAGAGATGTGTAAAAAAAGCACAGCGGTCTGCCTCTTCTACCTATGTCTCTTGCCATCGCGCTTGAAACTGAGTACAATACTGTTGGGTTGTAAAGTATCATCGTGTACCCTTTTTTGCTGGCGTTGATGAGCGTGCCATTGACTGGCTGGTGGGGACGATGGATCTGATCCTGGTGATGCTGTGCAGGTACGCTGTGAAGGCGAGATGCGAGTTGTTGCGGCAAGGTTTTTGTGAGAGAAGGTCGTAAGAAAACTGTGCTCCAGACGAATGTAACAGGCTCTACGTGGCAGGGATCGTTTGCGGATCTGGCGAAAGTTATTTACCAGATCAGGCATATGCGCGCGTTTGGACGTCTCTCCCTGCGCAACATGGAACGGTTCAGTATTGCTCAGCTCTATTTCCGTGCTGGCAAGCTGGTACATATGGCTGGCAACCGGGGAGATGTCTACGCTGTCCTGGCCGACTTGCAGGAATGGCGACAGGGCTTTGTGCGGTTTGACCGGGGCATCACCACAACCGAAGTGACGCTTACCGATGAGCATGAACAGCTTCTCATCGAACTGTTGCTGCATTTGCAGCGGCGCGGCGTGATTCAGGTTCCACCGATGCCGCGAGTCGTTGAGAGCAGCATCATCCCCGCCGTCAGCGCCGAGCAACTCATCACGCCGAGAGAGTGGCGCGTACTGGTAGAGGGGCTGCGCCGCATATCGCTGGCAGTCGCTCAACTCGTCGGGCCGGGAGAGGCGCTCCGTGTGTTGCAAGATATTATTGACGATTGTACCGAGGCATTCCCGGTTTTCTCCAGTCTCAAGGTTGCGGCCAGCGGCTATCTCCACATCATTGATCGCTCTCAGTTCGACCGCGTGCCGCGCCAGGAGATCCTGGATGGGTTCGCGGCCCTCATTTCCACCTGCGAATACTTCTGTGTTCCCCTGATTGGTGAACGCCAGGCGCATCAACTGATTATGCATGCTCTGCGCGAAATTGGGCCATTTCTCGTCAATCTCGGCGTGTTTCGCGTGAATAACCAGCTTGCCTCGCCTGGCAGGTTCCAGGAATAAACGTTTAGTGCAAGCGTTCGGGATGCTTCTTGTTCCAGTAGCGCATATAGCCCTGCACGGTCATGGCGTAATTGGTGGCAATCTCGTACCGTTTCAAGGCTTTCTCGTCACGAGTGATGGTTTTTAGCTCAGGGTCAAAGTGCGCCTTGAGTTGCTCAATGATCTCCTGCTCGTTTTTCCCGGCGCGCATGGCGTTGAGAATAAACTCGCCCCAGGTGATAAGCTTTTCGCGTAGCCGTGTGAGGTGGAGATCGACATTGCGGGTCGGGCCGAAATGCCCCAGATAGAGGACGTCGGGTCGCAGCCGCTTGATTTTGTCGATGGTGGCGAACCAGGCTTCCAGGTCGAGATCAGGCGGCGGCGTAGGAGGCCGCACGTAGTCGATGTCCTGCAAACGTACACCGGCAGTGTCCCCTGCGAAGAGTTCGCCACTATGGACGTCGAAGAAAATGACGTGATGAGAGGCATGGCCGGGCGCATAATGCACTTCCAGCCGCTTCCCCGCAATGCGCAGCACATCACCATCCTCGACGATATGCATGCGCTCCTGCGGTACTGATTCGATATTACCCCACAACTGCTGCATGTTTTCACCATAAATACGCTTTGCACTGGCTACTAATTTCGACGTATCGGCCAGGTGTGGCGCTCCCCTGCTATGCAAATAGACGGTAGCGCGTGGCATATGGTGCAGCAGCGTACCGGTGGCGCCCGCATGGTCCAGGTGAACATGCGTGACGACCAGGTGGGTAACATCTTCTGGCGTGAGTCCCGCTTCGTGCAGAGAGGCCAGCAGAGCTTCATAGGTACTGCCGGGACCCGGGTCAATAATAGCGATTTCGTTTTCGCCCGTCAGCAGATAAGAGCCGATAATGCCCGGTTCACCCTGGAATGGCAGGGAGACCTGCCTGATCCCAGGACTGAGTTGTGTAATGGATGCCAAAGCACAATGCTCCTTCTAGCTATTCGCTTCTACTTTTTATTTATTTCTTAATGCCGATGGATTTGGCCTGTGTGAACAGCAGCAGGTAGTCAGGTCCGCCGGCTTTAGAATCGGTGCCTGACATGTTGAAGCCTCCGAAGGGGTGCACGCCCACCAGCGCCCCTGTGCATTTGCGGTTGATGTACAGGTTGCCGACGTGGTATTCCTCTGTGGCGCGCTTGATGCGCTGCGAATCACGGGTGTAGACGGCGCCGGTCAGGCCATATTCGGTATCATTGGCAATGCGGATGGCGTCATCGAAATCTCTGGCCTTGATGACTGCCAGCACTGGTCCGAAGATCTCTTCCTGCGCGATACGAGCATGCGGATCAACGTCGGCGAAGATGGTTGGCTCGATAAAGTAACCCGGCTCCCGTCGTCCGCCGCCTGTCACCAGGCGTCCTTCCTGCCTGCCGATCTCGATGTAGCCCAGGATCTTCTTCAAGGCGTTTTCATCGACGACTGGACCCATGTACGTCTCAGGTTTTGTGACATCGCCAATGCTCAACTGCCTAGTTTTCTCAACAACTTTTTGCAATACCTGATCGTAGACCTGTTCGACGATAATTGCACGCGAGCCGGCGGAGCATTTCTGGCCCTGGAAGCCGAAAGCGGAAGTGACGATGCCGGTAGCAGCCGCTTCCAGGTCAGCGGTTTCATCGACGACCACCGCATCCTTCCCGCCCATCTCCAGTATCGACCGTTTGAGCCAGATCTGGCCTTTCTGAGGCCGCGATGCGCGTTCGTAGATGCGCAGACCAACGTCGCGCGAACCGGTAAAGGCGATGAAGCGCACCTGGGGATGATCGACCAGTGCGTCGCCAATTTCGCTGCCCGGACCCGGCAAAAAGTTCACCACGCCCGCCGGCAGTCCTACATCTTCCAGGATTTGCATGAACTGCGCGGCGATAGCGGCAGCAGTGCTGGCCGGCTTCAGCACGACGGTGTTGCCTGTCACGAAAGAGGCGCTGGTCATGCCGACCATGATCGCGCAGGGGAAGTTCCAGGGCGGGATGACGGCGCCCACACCAAGCGGGATATAGACCAGCAGATCTTCCTCGCCGGGCGTCTGCGGGACCGCGTGGTTGCCGGCCAGGCGCAGCGCCTCGCGCGCGTAGTATTCCAGGAAGTCGATGGCCTCTGCTGTATCGGCATCGGCCTCGATCCAGCTCTTACCAACTTCATAGATCATCCAGGCGTTCATGATAAAACGCCGCTGGCGCAGCAAGTCGGCTGCGGCGAAGAGATAGCCGGCGCGCTCTTCCGCCGGTACACGCTTCCATGTCTCGAAGGTTGCGGTGGCGACGCGCACTGCCTCGTTAACCTGCTCGACGCTGGCGCGGCTGAAATAGCCGATCACCTGGTCGGGCCGCGCTGGATTGACGGAGGAAAACGTCTGCTCTGCGCTAATCCTCTGGCCACCGATAATGAGCGGATAGGTGCGTCCAAGCTCCGCGCTGACCTTTGCCAGCGCCTCTTCCTGCGCGCGCCTGTGTTCAGGTTGGGAAAAATCGGTCAGGGGTTCATTAACAAACGGCTGTTTCGCCCGTGAAATGACATTTTCAATAACCTGTGCCATGGGATACTCCTTAATAAACACTCCATTGTGTAGCCGGTGAGCGCACCGTTGTGTATGGTGATTTTGCCAGTTCTATTGTATCTCATAAGCAGACGCTGTTGGTAGAGAGCCGGGAAGTCAGCGGGGTAGACAAGGGACCAGGGTGGAGGCTTGCCCCACCCTTACTAGCCGGGTGAAAACACGGGCGATCTGTAGAAGTCTCGCCACAATGATCGAGCGGGAACGTGTATAGTAGGGGCGACCCTGGCTCCTCG
Organism: Ktedonobacteraceae bacterium; assembly: GCA_014896635.1. Next base: position 14,461 of record JADBKA010000057.1, on the reverse strand, counting down.
TCGCCCTGGACCCTGGTGGTCGCCCTGGACCCTGGTGGTCGCCCTGGACCCTGGCGGTCGCCCTGGAAGCCTAAGACACCCTCTGCTCCTCTATCTGCAATGTCTCTACCATACCTGCTGCCAGGTCAATGACGCGGATCGCATGATTGTTGGTGTCGGCGACATAGAGTTTGCCATCTGTGTAGGCCAGGCCGCCTGGTTCGTTGAACTGTGCTGCGCTCGGCGAGCCATCTTTGAAGCCTGCTGTACCGGTGCCGGCAAAAGAACGGACTTCGCGTGTCCAGGGATTGAGCACTTTGATACGATTGTTGTAGGTATCGGCCAGGTAGAGCTCTCCTTCGACGAAACAGACGGCCTGGACATGCTGGAGAAGCGCGTGCTCGCCGGTACCGTCAACGTCACCGAAATCGAACAGTCCCGTGCCAACCAGCGTTGTGACGCGCTTTGCGCCGTCCAGTTCAACTTTGCGTACAGAACTTGTCTCACTGTCGGCAACGTAGAGTGCGTGACCATCGTCGAGCGCCAGTCCGTCGGGCTGAGCGAAAAATGCCTCGTCATAACTTCCATCGCGCAGCCCTTCCGGGCCGGCTCCGGCGAATAGCTCGATGATGCCACGATCCAGGCGCAGTACATAGAGCCGGTGCATACCAGCCATAGCAATATAGAGATTGTTGCCCTCACAAGCCAGATCCCAGGGTGAGCTGAGCGCAACCTCATGTGCACGGCCCATGCTGAGGCTGTCTTCTGTCATGCCGTACTGCTCCCCGCTGCCGGCAATCGTCTCGACCTGCTGCGTCTCCAGATTGACGCGCCTGATCATATGGTTCTCGGTATCGGCGACATAGAGCAGATTGCCGGCGAGCGCCACGCCCTGCGGACGATTAAAGGCTGCCTGGGCGAAGTCACCATCAGTATTGCCCTGCTTCCCTGTACCGATAATCTGGCGCACCTTGCCACCCAGATCTGTCTCGATAAGTCGGTGGTGGGTGGAATCGCTGATAATGATGCGCTTGGCCGCAGCATCAACGGCGATTTTGCCGGGGAAGGCCAGGAAGGACTCTGTGGTGATGGCGCGGGTGAAGCGCAGCGGACGGCGCTGGAGCAGACCTGCTGCGTCGAATTCCGCGATCATTTGCCCGATCAGCTCTTTGCCCGCTTCGGGGGGAATCTCCCCCTCATGCCGGCCAATCACGCGATTCTCAGGGTCAATGAACATCAGTGTCGGCCAGGCGCGGACTGCGTACTGCCGCCAGAGATTCATATTGCGGTCGTTGGCGACGGGATGGTCGATGCCGTAGCGTAGCACCGCGTCTCGCACGCTCTCGGTGAACTTTTCACGCGCGAACTTGGGCGAGTGAATGCTGATGATGGTCAGCTCATTGGGAAACGCTTCTTCGATCTCACGCAACTGCGCGAGTGCATGCATGCAGTTGATTCAACACAGGGTCCAGAAATGCAAAATGACGATGCGTCCGCGTAGCTCTTTGAGGCTGAGCGGATGATCGCTGTTGATCCAGTCGAAGCCGGTAGGGAAGTCGGGTGCGCGCACTTCCCCGCGAAAACGTGCTGCTGGCATGAAGTTACCCCTCTCTTCTACACAGTAGAACTGAGCCTTTTTCTATTAAAGGCAATGTCCAGTACCTGCTGCCATCCTATCATATTTTTCGAGGTATGAGACCGATGTACAGGTCATCATACAGGTCATCAGCGCCTCGACAATGCATGATATACTGGTAGCAAACTCTGGGATGTGAGGGATTTGATGCGTATGGTGAGTTCAGTAACGGATAAAAAGGCAAATGGAGCACATTTTACTCCGAGTCAGCTTGCTCGTTTTGTGGCTCGAAGAGTAATGAACGCAATACAATTAGATTCGATGAAAACCATCCATGTGCTAGATCCTGCATGCGGAGATGGGGAATTGCTGCTGGCTTTTGCTGAGGTACTGCCATCGTTACTTTCAGAAAAAGTGGTCTTTATAGGGGTGGACTCTGATAGTACCTCTCTTGTACGAGCCAGGGAAAGATTAAAAGACCGTTCGATATTCAACTTTGAGTTAATACAGGCTGATTATTTAGAACTTGCTCGCAAAAAATTTGCTCAGCCTGGTCTCTTTGAGAGAGAGCTTTTCCATGAGTTGATGGACAAATCGGTTGATGTTATTATCGCTAATCCTCCGTATGTGAGAACGCAGGTATTAGGAGCGAAGAAAGCTCAGGAGTTAGCAGCAGTTTTTGGTTTGAAAGGCCGTGTTGATCTTTACCAGGCTTTTCTTGTGGCGATGACTCGCCATCTCTCTACAGGTGGCATACTGGGAGTCATAACGTCCAATCGCTTCTTATCAACGCAAGGGGGGGCATCGACGCGCGAGTTTCTGGCAAACGAGTACGACATTATCGAGCTATTTGATCTGGGCGATACCAAACTCTTTGAGGCTGCTGTTCTACCAGCTATTCTTATCGGTGAGAAGCGACCTGGAGCTGTGAAAAATGGTCATAAGGAGAGTCCTGGTAGAGGAAGATTTGTGCGTATTTACGAACAAAAACAAGAAAATAAAACCATTTCTCCCTATATCAGACAACTCGATTCAATTTATACCGTACTGGAAGCTGCAAGTGATGGTTATTATCGTGTAGCTGGACAGCATTACAGAGTATCAACAGGAATACTCTCGTTACCTTTATCGGCGGATAAACCCTGGAGTATGGTAACTTCGGATGAAGCGTGCTGGTTAGAAGTGATTCATGCTCATACGATGCTGCGTATTAAGGATGTTGCTAACGTCAGGGTAGGCGTAAAAACTACGGCGGACGAAGTTTTTATCAGATCTAATTGGGAGCAGCTCACGGGAATACCAAAACCTGAGGATCTGCTTCTGCGTCCTCTGCTTTCTCAAGATGAAGCAGCACGCTGGATCGTGAAAAACGCAAAAATATCTCGTCGTATTCTCTATACCCATACAATAAAAAACGGGAAGCGCGTGCCTATTGATCTATCTGAGTATCCCCACGCCGCTGCATATCTGGAATATCATCGCAGTAGATTAGAGAGAAGGACGTATGTTTTGGAGGCAAAACGCAACTGGTATGAGATCTGGGTTCCCCAGAATCCTGCTCTGTGGACGCAGCCTAAAATCGTTTTTCCTGATATCAGTCCGCAACCCAGGTTCTTTTTCGATGAGAGCGGATGCATAGTAGATGGAAACTGCTACTGGATTACTGTAGATAGGAACCGATCTTTAGATCTGCTTTTCCTGATCGCTGGCATTGCCAATTCTCGTCTTATGACACACTATCATGACCTGATGTTCAATAATAAATTGTATGCGGGGCGGAGGCGCTATCTCACTCAATATGTTGAGAACTATCCCCTGCCTGATCCTTCCCTGCCGTCTTGCCGTGAAATTGTGACTATCGTTCGAGATCTGGTATACTCTTCACTCTCTGAGAAAGCAAAAGAGCAGAAAGAACGGGATATAGAGATACTTGTGGCTCAAGCTTTTGGTGTAGAGCCAGTATGAAGTGTTTGGCATTTTAGCTGAATGATGCTCTGGTTTCTCTTTGCGAGCTAATCTGTAGCGAGGAATCAGAGCGATGAACTCTAAGAAAATTGCTATAATGCTCTTTATTCGACGTTCGTCTATAATGTTTCTCATGGGTTGAAAAGTGACTGCCCTTCATATTCATCGAAGAAGCTTCTAGGGATTGATTCTGCTGCTCAACGGGCTATTTGGTTTCGCTGAGTACCAGCGGAGCCCGGGTATCAATGTCGATCTCTGGTGGGGACTGTTGATGCTGGTTTTCGGCAGAGTGATGACAGGTATCAACTATTTTCTTATGCGGCACTCTGCGCGCTATGCTGTGAGAGAGGAGCCTGAACGTGCTCCCGGCGAGTGAGCGCGGCTTGCCTCATGTTGTATGATAGAGGGGTAATAACTTTCTCAAAGGAATACAAAGCACTACCTACTAATCTATACAGAAGCGTTGTTTATTGATTGTCTTGACCGTCATCAGGAAGGTATTCTGATAGCTCCTGGGCTAGTCTCTCAACATCTTCTCGCTTATAATAGATTCTTATTCCACGCCGGTATCTTCTGATACGACCGTTGGTTGTATATCGCTCAAGTGTGCGGCGCGATATACCTAAGCGAACACTGGCTTCTTCAATGGTCATGAACTCTTCGTCTTTCGTCATACATATCCTGGTGAAAAATCTTATACCTGAATGGTAATATATTTGTCGTATCGTGTCAAGGGTTGACAGACTCATTTCAACTGTGTTACACTGTCAGTAGGTGACGATATAAGTCTGACAACATAAAAGCTGATCCATGTACTCTTACACAACCGTGAAAGGAGTTGTTGAGGACTTTAGAAGATTATTCACAACAAGGCTGCATTTCAAAAGAAGAGAGGCAATTGTAAATCTTGTAGAGCGTTCCTGAAATAGTGTATGAGGGGTGCTTTCGCCACCAAGCTTGTCACCCCTCACAGCGGACTGAAGTCTGTGGCCTCAGTTCTGTGTCTAGTATAGCACAGCGAGGCCAGGAGTGAAACCCTCGAAAGGAGTTTCTGGGTATGGCACTCAATCGTTTCTCGCACCCTTCTTCGTCTTTTGCTGCTCCTTTTCCGTATGAGGCGGCACCACCACCTACGGCTGCCCCGCTTGTGGACGTCGCGGAGCCTGCCCGTCCCGAATCGCCGCTCTCGATCACGCAAGGTGTGCAGCTTCCTGCCAATAGCGAGTTTCATGACGGCTTCAATTGTGGCTGGCTCGCCTACTGCTTCGATTACAAGGAGACCCCGATCACCGGCAGACTCATCACCAATTTCCTCTACACGCATATGCATGACCCATCTGCTTCCGCCTCATGGAATGCCGGCTACTGCCTGGGCTGGCTCGCCCATGTCTTTTGCCCGGACCCCTCCATCGAGGCTTTGCGTGCAGAAGAGGCTCGTGCCAGACCTGTGAGGCAGACACAGGACAAAGAAGCGGCGGCTGATGGGCGTTCGCTCGACCTGGGAGATCATCAACTGGTGTTGTTCGATGATGGCAGTCTGGATCTGATCTCAGTAGTGGGGAGCGTCCACCTCACGGCTGAGGAAACGTACCGCTTACTGATTTCATTGCAAGAACGCTTCAAGTAGCACAGAGAGCACACACGCGCGTGGGATGGGGAGAGAGCGATTTTCTCATCCCGCTCGTGAGTGCTCTAGCAGACCAGGGAGACGAAGGGGGTAAAACAGATGCAGCTCGTTGAACAGCATGTGATTGACCGGAGTGATCCACGCTACTGCGTGATTGACGAAGCCGCCTTTGCCTCGAAAAACCTCTACAATGCGGCGCTCTACCTGGTGCGGCAAAGCTTCATCCATAAGAAGAAGTACCTGGGCTACCAGGAAGTGCAGAAACAAATGCAGTCCTATGAAGCCTACAAAGCCCTGCCGGCAAAGGTCAGTCAGCAGGTGTTGATGCAACTGGACCGCAACTGGAAGGCGTTCTTTGAAGCGATGCAAGCCTATAAAGAGGACCCGTCCGGGTTCCAGGGGCGGCCCCGACTCCCAAAGTATAAGCACAAGACCGATGGGCGCAACCTGCTGGTGTATACTATTCAGGCAATCAGCAGGAAAGGTCTCAAACGTGGACGCATTCAGCCATCTCAGTTGCCGATCACCGTGCAAACCCGGCAGACCGAAGTGTGTCAGGTACGTATTGTCCCGCGCAACGGCTTCTATATCGTTGAAGTCGTCTACGAGCAAGAACCCGTCAGGACAGCCGTAGACTCGGTGTGGTATGCTGGTATAGATATTGGCATAGACAATCTCGCGGCGCTAACATCAAACCAACCCGGCTATGTGCCGGTTCTGGTTAACGGGCGTCCGATGAAATCTGTGAACCAGTTCTATAACAAGCGCAAGGCAGAGTTACAGAGCAAGCTCGGTCATCCCGGCACAACAAGGCGCATGGAGCGCCTGACCAACAAACGCAACCGTCGTATTGACCACTACATGCATACGGCGTCCAGATGGATTGTTGATGATCTGGTGGCTTATGGGATAGGGACACTGGTGATTGGCAAAAATGATGGCTGGAAGCAAGACGCCACCCTGGGCAAGCGCACGAATCAGCATTTTGTGCAGATTCCGCATGCTCGCTTCATTGCCATGCTCACCTACAAGGCCGAGCGCGTGGGGATTCGCGTCATCCTGACCGAAGAGTCTTACACCAGCCAGGCCAGTTTCCTTGATCGGGATTCACTGCCAGTCTGGAAGGGAGATGATCAGACGACGTACACCTTCAGTGGCAAGCGGGTCAAACGCGGATTGTACCGTGCTGCCGATGGAACGTTCATCAATGCCGACTGTAATGGCAGTTACAATATCACCCGCAAAGTAGCCCCTGAGGCTTTCGGGTTTGAGGGGGTAGAGGATGGGAAAGGCCACAAGCCGGTAGTCCATCCCGTGAGGCTGTCATTCCCTCACAAATCCGCTCACGTGAAAATCCCGGCGCCTGTCAGGATTCGCTAGTCGTGACGGAACTATGATAGGAGGGAGCGCAGGAGAAAGAGCGACAACCTGCACTTGTAGAAAGGGGAGAGACATGACGCAGGAACGACAGGAATTCTCGCTGGAACGAAAACTACGTGAAGATATAAAAGATGCACAGCGTGCGCGCGATCAATCCCGGCTCGATACGCTGCGCATGGCCCTGGGCGCGATTCACAATCTCGAAGTGGCCCGTACCGACCGCAAGCATCCTGAATACGGTCAGCCCTTGACTGAGGCCGATGTTTTGAAAGTAATGGAACAGGAAATCAAGAAGCGCAGCCAGGCGATTCCGCTCTACAGACAGGGGGGCCGCCAGGATCTGGTGGAGAAAGAGCAGCGCGAGATGGAGATTCTGCAATCGTACTTGCAGGGTGCGCAGATGAGCGACGACGAGATCCGGGCGGTCGTTGCGCGTTTGATCGAGGAGCATGGCAAAGAGTTCAGGAAAGTGATGCCGCTGGCAGCAAAGGAGACGAAAGGACGTGCTGCGGGTGCGCTGGTACAGCAGATTGTGCGCGAAATGACGCAGTAGCGCCCAATCTTGATGAGCACGAGAGGTGGGACCGTGCCAGGATAGACGATCCGGCCAGCGGTTCCACTTTTGTGTTCTCATCTTTACTGGCAGGCTCGATGCTTGACGTATCCTTCTCCTGTAAATACTATTAGAGAGATGAGCGGTGTCAAATCCAATCGAATCGTGATTATGAACATGGAGTTTCTGCAAGCGAGGCTGATTTCCACATAATCACCCTTAAAATAGATTGATATGATAGATGTGTAAGTCGAACTGAAATTCTTTTTTCTGCTGCCTGCGTAGTGGCTGGAGTCCTGCCATGAGAATCTACAATACACTGACGAAGCGTGTTGAGGAGATCATCCCGCTGCAAGCCAATCGCATCAAGATGTACTCGTGTGGCCCGACCGTTTATCGCAATATCCATATTGGCAATCTGCGCACCTTTACGATGGCTGACTGGCTGCGCCGTCTCTTTGAGTATCGCGGCTTTGAGGTGGTGCATGTGAAGAATATCACCGATGTCGGCCATATGCGGCAGGAAGTGCTGGATCGCGGTGAGGATAAGGTGATCGCTCAGGCGCGCAAAGAGGGCAAGACCTCGCGGCAGATTGCTGATTTTTATACGGCGGCGTTCCTTGAGGATGAGAGGGCATTGAATATTCTGCCCGCGCACGTTTTCCCACGCGCGACAGAGCATATTGCGGAGATGATCGAGATTATCCGCCGCCTGCTGGAGAAGGACCTTGCCTATGAAGTGAACGGCTATGTGTATTACGATACCAGGCGTTTTCCTGATTACGGCAAATTGTCGGGGAATCTGCTGGAGAACATGCTGGCAGGCATCCATGAGGGCCGCGACAGCGACCGTCGGAATATCGAAGACTTTCCGCTCTGGAAGCCGGCTGAGCCTGGACGCGAGATGGCGTGGGAGAGTCCCTGGGGACGCGGTTTTCCCGGCTGGCATATTGAGTGCTCTGCCATGTCGATGAAGTATCTGGGCGGGCGGTTTGATATTCATACAGGCGGCGTCGATAATATCTTTCCGCATCACGAAGACGAAATTGCGCAGAGCGAGGGCTATACCGGCGAACAATGCGTGAGCTACTGGGTGCATGCGCAGCATCTACTGGCTGACGGGCAGAAGATGGCGAAATCGACCGGCAACGCCTATATTCGCGCGGAGATCGAGGCGCGCGGTTTCGAGTCGATGGCGCTGCGCTATTTCTATACCACCGCCCTCTATCGCAGTCGCCTGAACTTTACGTTCCGCGCTCTTCAGGCCGCGCAGACCGCGCTTGAGCGCCTGCGCGAGTTGGCCTACCGACTCTACTTGCAGGCCGACCGGCGGCGCATCAAGGATGTCTCTATCGAGACGAATCCCTGGCGTACAGCTTTTCTGGCCGAGGTAGAGAACGACCTGAACATGCCACGCGCGATGGCCGTCGTGTGGGCTATGCTGCGTGCGCACAACCTCGATCCGACTACGCGCATCGCGCTGCTGCTCGACTTTGACCGCATCCTCGGCTTCGATCTTGAGCACTATCTCACCAGCGACCTGCCGCGTCTGAAACATGAACCGCAATTCTATCTTACAGTGGTACCTGCCGCAATCGCAACGCAGATACGTGAGCGTGAACTGCTGCGCCATGATGGAGCGTTTGAGCAGGCCGACCGTGTGCGCGAGCAGATACAAAGAAGCGGCTATCATGTACGAGACAGCGAGCGCGGACCGCTTGTGCTCAAGCGGCGCCATGAAGATGAGTTTCTTATCATATCAAGTTCGTCTGATGCGCCGGATCACACCCGGAGAGCTGATCGGTATACATTCTCGGTCAACCTGCTGGCGCACAACAGCCGCGACGACCTGGAACGCTGCATCCAGAGTATCTGCCGGCATGCTGGTGGACAGAGCATCGAGCTGGTGATTATTGACAACGGCTCAACCGACGAGACGCTGCCCTATCTCGAAGATCTGGCGCGCCGTAGTGGCTCGGATGGTCTGGTAGGCGCCGGCGGAGAGCGCATTGGCTTGCAGATCCTCTTTGCCGATCACGATATGGGCTTTGCCGCCGGGCGCAACGCCACCATGCGCGCCAGCCTGGGCCGCTATGTGATCCTGCTGGACACCTCGATAGAAGTGACCGGCAATATCTGGGAGCCGCTGGCGGCGGCGCTGGCCGATGAAGAAATAGGTGTCGTAGGACCGTATGGTCTGGTGACAGAGGATCTGCGCGAATTTCAGGAAGCGCCGGGGCCGGATGTCGATGCGGTTGAAGGCTATCTGATGGCATTCCGGCGTGCGCTGTTGCCGGAAGTTGGCTGGATCAATGAAAAGTTCCGCTTCTACCGCCTTATGGACATTCATTTCAGCTTTTTCGTCAAAGCCGGCGGCTACAGAGTGTGTACTCTCCCTATCGTGGCAGAGCGGCTACGGAAGCACCCACACCGCGAATGGTACAGTCTGAACGAAGAGGAGCGAGCGACGAAGAGTAAGAAGAACTATGACGTGTTCCGCGCTCGCTGGCATCATGGGCAGAGCCTGCTGGTGGCGAACTACGATCCGCAGGCGCGCTGGTTCGGGCATGACCATGCGCACCATCTCGAAGGGAGTCATACCCATCGTCCTGAAGAACTGCCGCCACCTGGCCAACCGCACAGCCATACACACCAGCACTGGCCTGATCACGCGCATGAGCATCCCCACTATCATCTTCTTAGAGGAGAATCATGAGTGAGAAGGAGCAACCCGCAACATTCCGGCAGCGTCTCGATGCGATTCTGCACACGCGGGACGTGAGTCAGGTAAGGGACTTTCTTATAGCGCAGGGACAGTGGAGTGCAGAGGCACCTGCTGATCCAGAGCTGGCGATGTGGCTGATGATTGCCGGCAGCCAGGCGCTAAGCGATCTGCATGAGCAAGCGTATGCGTGGCTGGTGCATCATGGTTACGAAAGCGAGGCGCAGGCACTACTGCGCAAGCGGAAGAGCAGGATGCAGAGAAGTGGCTCAAAAAGGAAGAAGAAAAATCATCGTTAAGGCTCCGGGCCAGGGAGCAGCAACTCGCTGCCGCCCCCTGAACCTCTCAGCCGGTGATCAGCATTCTGCCAGAGCCGCTTAACCCTCGGCCTTCTTCTTGTTGTAGGCTGCGACCAGTTCCTGCTGAATGTTGGCCGGCACTTCCTCGTACTGTGCGAATTCCATCTTGAAGGTGCCGCGACCCTGGGTGATGGAGCGCAGGTCGGTCGCGTAGTGCAGCATCTCGGCCTGCGGGACCAGGGCCGTGATCTGCTGCTTGCCGTCTGCCAGCGATTCCATACCGAGTACACGTCCGCGCCTGGTATTGATGTCGCTCATCACATCGCCCATATTGCTCTCAGGCACAGTGATGACGACGTGCATTACCGGCTCCAGAATCACCGGACTGGCCTGGGGAACTGCTTCCTGCATGGCGAGCGAGGCCGCGATTTCAAAGGACTGGGCTGATGAGTCCACCGGGTGGTATTTGCCGTCGTAGAGGCCCACTTTCACGTAGACCATCGGATTGCCTGAGATGAAACCACGTTTCAGCGAGTCGCGCACTCCCTTCTCGACGCCTGGAATGAACTGTCCAGGCACGACACCACCTACAATGCGATCCTCAAAAACGAAGGTCTGGTCCCCTTCGCGCGGCAGTGGCTCAATTTCCAGCCAGACGTCGCCAAATTGACCGTGACCGCCGCTCTGACGCTTATGACGACCGTTCGCTCTGGCCTTCTTGCGAATCGTTTCACGATAAGCGATGCGCGGATCGTGGGTTTCCAGATCGACTGCGAACTTGCGTTTGATGCTCTCGACGGCGATCTGCAAATGCGCCTCGCCCATACCGGAGAGCAACGTCTCCGCGCTCTCCGGGTCGCGCGAGACGCGCAGCGTGCGATCCTCTTCGGCGATACGTACCAGAGCGTTACTCATTTTATCCAGATCGGCCTGGCTCTTTGGTGAAAGAGCGACGGTATAGCAGGGTTCGGGGAAGTGAATCGGCTCCAGCGGCGTTGTGATATCCTTGCTGCTAGTCAGCGTATCGCCAGTATGCGTATTGGCAAGCTTGGCGACGGCGCCGATATCGCCCGCCGGAATCTCTGTCGCCGGTTCCTGCATCTTGCCGCGCGGAGTGATTAACTGGCTGAAGCGTTCATCCGCCTTTGTCTGGATATTATAGGCGTGGCTGTCAGACTTGAGCGTTCCGCTGTAGACGCGGAAAAGCGACGTCGTACCTACCTGGGCGGCGGCTGTCTTGAACACGAAGAGCGCGAGCTGGTCGTCGAATGCGCGAGCATCTTCTGGCAAAGCGTCTGCTGCGCTGGGCAGATAATCGATAATCGCGTCGAGCAGGGTTTGCACGCCGATGTTCTTTGCTGCCGAAGCACACAGCACGGGAATCAACGCGCCGGAAGCAGTGCCTGTTTTGATCAGCGAGAGGAGTTCCGCCTCGCTCAGATCCTCGCCTTCCAGAAACTTCTCCATCAGTGCATCGTCGCTCTCAACGGCGGATTCGATTAATTGTTCACGGTAACTGCTGACTTTTGCCTGCACATCGTCAGGGATCGGCACTTCCTGTACTTTCGTGCCGCCTTCAAAGGTATAACCTTTTTGTCTCACCAGGTCTACAACGCCTTTAAAGCCGGACTGCTCGCCGATAGGGATTTGCAGGGGAACAACCCTCGTACCAAACTGGCTGCGCAGCGATTCCAAAGCCTGGTCGAAGGAGGTATTTTCACGGTCAAGCTTGTTAATCAGCACAATGCGTGGTAGATGCCGCTCATCCGCATACTGCCAGGTTAGTTCCGTGCCAACCTCTACCCCTTTTTCCGCCGTCACAACGACGAGTGCCGCGTCAGCCACACGGAGACCCGCTTTCACTTCGCCAGCGAAGTCAGCATAGCCAGGGGTGTCAATCAAGTTGATCTTATAGTCTTTCCACTCGACCGGGAGCACCTTGACGTTTAAAGACATACGCCGCTTGATTTCATCGGGATCATAGTCGGAGATAGAGTTTCCCTCATCTACCCTCCCCTGACGAGTGACGGCGCCACTGTCGAAGAGCGCCGCATCTACCAGGGATGTCTTGCCTGCTCCCACATGTGAGATAAGTGCCACGTTGCGTATCTGTTTGGCCTGATAGATCTTCATCAAAACCTCCAGTGTGGAAATCCCGGCCATCCGGCCCGGAGAGGAAACATGTCTGCCCCATAGGGCGAAGGATTGGAAGAGCGCATCCCGCGAACAGCCTCCGGCCTGCGCAGAAAAACTGTGCCTTACGCTTTTCCAGTGTTGTATGTGTAGTATAGCAGCATTGCGCATTTTGTTCAACCGAGAAATATGGATGACCCCGCTTGCTGAAAAGTCGCAGGCCATCTTGACCGAAAGGGGAGAAAACGGTTTGCTCAGTAGACCTGTCGCCTGCAAGTGAGTATAATAGAGAAGGTTCTGGTAAGAGAGTCAGTGCTATCAATCCCTCGAACTTGCACAAGGAGCCTTGTAAATAGATGTCTCAATATAATCATCCGGTCCCCACTTCGTTTTTCCTCGATGCCGATAACCGCCGGGTCTACTTTTCCTGGAGCGATGGGCATGAAAGCGTTCACGACTGGGAGCGGTTGCGCTGGGCCTGCCCTTGCGCCTGGTGTGCCGGCGAAGGCGATGTACCGGGCATGCTGCAAAACAAAGAGAAACTGAGCGTTGAAGAAACGACGCTCGTCAATATCGAGCCGGTTGGCCGCTACGGCCTGACTCCTGTCTGGGAAGATGGACACAGAACCGGCATCTTTACCTATGAGAAGCTGCGCGCGCTCTGTGAGTGCGAAGAGTGTAGGAGAAAGAGGCCCGTGCGGTGAAACGCTCTCCTCGTTTTTTGACAGCGGGCCTCTGGCTACGCCTGATCTTTGCCCTGGTGATCGGTCTGCTGATCGTGATGGCTCTGTTTGCCACCAATGCCGTCTCGCGTTGAAGGCAGGCCCGGCGGGTTCTTATTCTCTCTCCTGACAGGCAAGAGGCAAAGCGATCAACCTGTTCGTGCTGAATTGAGCGCCCTAAAACGCTGCGCAGCTTCTTCCCATGCCTCGTGTTGTGAGGCGTGCGGTGTATACACCTGTACGGCAGTATTGCATGCCAGAGCGCGCACTTCCGCCAGTGAGTGCAGTTCTCCCAGACCGACCAGTTGCATCAATGCATTTCCTCGCGCTGTTGCCTCGAATGGCCCGGCCAGAACCGGCATAGCCAGAGCATCAGCCAGCCACTGGTTGAGGCGGGTATTGCGTGCGCCGCCACCGAGAACATAGACGCTCTCAACGGCAGTACCGGTCAGCGCACTTGCCTGGCGAAATACCTCGCAGTAGCGCAAAACCAGGCTCTCCATGATGCAGCGCGCGAACGCTGCCGGTGCCTGGAGAGGCGCCTGCCCATGTTCCACGATATAGCTGTTGATCGCGGCTGGCATATCGTCAGGTGCCAAGAAGCGGGCATCGTCCGGGTCAATCAGAGCTGCGAATGGCGGGACTGCATCCACATCTGCCAGCAGCGTGTCATAATCCATGCTCTGACCTTCGCGTTCCCAGTGGCGCTGGCACTCCTGTAAGAGCCAGAGGCCCATGACGTTCTTCAAGAAGCGAGTTGTGCCAAAGATGCCCCCTTCGTTGGTGAAGTTCGCCGCCAACGCCTGCGCGGTGATAATCGGGTGCTGGCACTCGACGCCTACCAGCGACCAGGTACCTGAGCTGATATAGCCCCAGCCGCCTGACAATGACACCGGCGTGGCTGCGATTGCCGAGCCGGTATCATGCGTCGCCGGGGCGATGACGCGCGCGGGACCGAGATCGTCGCGCCATTCCTCTGAAACCACGTCCAGCGCCGTCCCCGCCTCAACGACCGGTGGAAGCATAGTGGTTGGGAGAGCGAGGTCGGTCAGCAGGTCGAGTGCCCATGTCTCCATCAAGGGATTCCAGCACTGTGTCGTCGTCGCATTTGTGCGCTCAGAGACCAGCGCGCCACACAGCCAGCTATGCAGCAGATCGGGGATCAGCAGGAGTCGGTGCGCGCGCGCCAGTTCGCCCGGTCGTGCCTGTTCGTGCGCGTAGAGCTGGAAGAGCGTGTTGAACTGCTGAAATTGGATACCGGTTCGCTGGTAAAGTGTCTCACGCGGGATGTGTGCAAAAACTTGCTCCATGATCCCGTCAGTACGCCGGTCGCGGTACTGGAATGGCTGGCCGAGAAGCAGGCCGCGCTCGTCTACCAGGCCGTAATCGACTCCCCAGGTGTCGATGCCAATACTGTCCAGGCTGCCTGCCATCTGGTGTGCCTTGCGCAGACCTGCCAGCATTTCATTCCAGAGCGCGAAAATGTTCCAGAAGCGATGTCCACG
>JADBKA010000056.1 GCA_014896635.1 Ktedonobacteraceae bacterium | reverse complement strand
AATGGGCCTGGGTCTGGGAACCATAAGATTCGTCTGAGCCTGCTCTTCTCGTTCTCGTGCTGCGTTAATCAGTAACTGGCAGGCTTCTTGCAGGGGAGCTGGACCGGCAGGGCCATCAGCCATACCAACGATAAGAGCTGCCTGTGGCTGCAACTCACGCAAGCGGCTCAAATGACGCTCCCACTCCATCGCAATGCGCTCCTGCGTCCAGGCTCCCTGGACACCCTGATGAGAGGGACTGCTCCCTGCACCGGCGGCGGCAGGAACGGGAGCCGGTGAGGAAGTGGCGACCACAAACGAAGGAGCGGGCAGCGAGTGAGTCTCCACATACAGGCCAGAAACTGCCTGCTCAACAAGCTGCTCTAACTGTTTGCTGACCGCACCCAGTACAACCAGGCGCAACGGCCCCCCGGCGCTTATCACTGTGACGAAGGCATCAATACCATTCCCATCTGGTCGCTCAGGAGAGATCAGGCGCTCATCTTCGCCTGCATTTTCGATAAAGCGTCTGCCAGTAATAAATTCAATCGTCCTGATGGCCTGAAGAATACCAGCCGTGATGTCTTCCTGCGGCGGTTTGATTGATGTTGGAACTTCGCCGCGTGCCATCAGGCGATACTGTCCTTCAACAAGCCCGAACAGAGAAACTTTGGTAAAGACAGCCCCGCAATCAGCAACCAGCAAAGAGCCGGGGACCACCTGCCGGGATTCCTGTGCAGCACCCTGCCCTCCCACTGGCTGGGGTTGTGCGACCATATCCTGTTGCCTCCTCCCTGCTGCTAACGAGATGTAAGCCAGTCTCGCAAAGCTTCAAAAATCCCGCGCTTTTTCATTCCCTTCTGTCTGCTGGCCGTATAAGGCGCGCCGGGCGTCGGCGGCACGCCCGGCATGCTCGCCATTCCTCCCATGTTCCCGGGATAAGAAGGCGGCCCCATAGGCCCTGGTGGAGGCGCGCTTATCGGAGCGCCGCCTGGCATCCCTCCCTGGCCCTGATAGCCGGGATAGCTATTATACCCCTGCTGAGCGTATCCCTGGGATGGCATGACCGGCTGCCCTGGCGGAGGTGGCGCTACCTGCGCGCCGGGTACGGGAGTCTGTGGAATGCCCTGTGGGCCTCCCCTCCCTGGCGCTGATTGTCCCTGTGGTCCTGTCTGTCCCTGCCCATAAGGAACGTTCGCGGGCGCCGGAAACTGTGGAGCCGCAGAGGCCACACCGAGCATGGAAGCAAAGACATTTGCCGCCACTTCACTGGTCTCGGAGGCATTCCATTCAGTACGTGGACGACTGGGTACGGCTGCACGCACCTTTTCCATAGAAGGCGGCATACTGTATGTACTCTGCTGTCTGCTGGCAGGCTGGGCAGGCTGGGCAGGCTGACCGGGCTGACCAGGTTGCTCTGCTCTCTTCAGCCATTCAGGTAAAGCATTTGTATCAATAAATGACGAGGCAGAGAGACCCTGACCCGATGCTGGCACACCTGGCACACTGCCCGGCGGCATCACCTGAGGAGTCGGTGAGGACTGTGGCGGAGCCACTGGCGAAGGCGACGGAGCCGGCTGTCCAGACCAGTATGATTGGGCCGCAGACGCGGACTGTTCCTGCTCACGTATCCATGTTGGTAGTGCCTCTTTATCAATCAGCGATGCTGGTGAGATTTTCCCCGGCTGGCCCGGCTGCGCACCTCCAGCAGCATGCATCGCCTGATCTTCCTGTGACTTCATCCATGGTGGCAGTGCCTCTTCATCAATCAGCGATGCTGGCGAGATCTTCCCAGACTGGTCCGGCTGCGCATCTCCAGCAGCATGCGTCGCCTGATCTTCCTGCGGCTTTATCCAGGCAGCTAGCGACTGCTCGTCGAGTACATCACGCGGCAAGGCTCCCTGCGGCGGTTGAGCAGCCTCTGAAGCCGGAGACGCTTGAGACGGTTGCAGCGACTTCATCCACTCTGGCATCTCACTGGATGACATGCTCTGCTCTGCTGGCGCAACAGTCTGAGAGAAAGGGGCTGCGGACGACTGCTGGGGCGGCTGGAGCAACTTCATCCACTCTGGCAAAGCATCAGGATCGATCAGCCTGCCAGCAGAGAAACCGCTTTCTGGCACGGCAGAAGGCGCGGACGACTGCCCTTTCTGCATCCAGGCAGGCAATGACTGCTCATCAATCAGCGAACGCGCCTCCAACCTTCCTGACAAAGCTTCCTCTCCGCCAGTGAGAGGTCCTGGAGTAGAAGCCTGGCGCAACGCGCTTTGAGCAGAAGAGGGAACCGGGGAGCCGGCAGGTGATGCGCCTGTTGACTGCTCCAAGCGCACTCGGCCAGGTACAGACCCCTCTCCAGGCAGATCGGTCACCGGAAAAAAGGCCGCATCTTGCGATGCTACTGGATGCTCTCCCGCTTTCAACGACTCCAGCCAGGCAGGTATCTCCGGTGGCGCCTGCTCTCCCGTAAAAGGGCTAGAGGTCCTCTCGGTCCTCACAACGAGAGATATCCCACATTGAGGACAATTCGATGCTCCCGGCGGAACATGGTACCCACAACGGTTACAGATATTCACAAAAACTCCTCACTTTCGCCAGGCCTTGCTTTCAGCAGTATACCATTCTCTGCCATTCCCTTAACGACGGCAATAACAGTACAAATAAGGCATGCTCATATGATACAATACACACAATGTAACTATCCAAAAGTACTATACACAGGAGCGACCTATGCAAGAGCAGTCCGCGAGCAGGAGAGAGCGATCACGACCGGCCCCCTCCATACTTCGTCTCACGCTTCCTCTTCCTCCAAGTATAAACGAACAATATGCCACAATTGCCGGACACCGCGTCAATACTCCCATCGCGCGACGCTTCAAGCAGCAGGTACGTGCTATACTACGATCTCTTGAGCAGCAAGGCACGCTGCACGAGGCGCTGCGCCAGCAGTTCCGCCAGAGCTACCTGGCGCTTTTCTTAGACTTCTATTTCACAACTCCGCTCAAACGCGACCTGGATGGGGGACTGAAAATCACACAGGATGCACTCTGCGAGTCGTTGGGGTTGAACGATAACCGCGTTGTCGATGTTCACCTGACAAAGCATATAGATCCACTCCATCCCCATCTCTACGTTGAGTTGGAGGCTCTCCCAGACTGGCGGTTCGACCAGGAGTATGTGCTCCTCTCATGAAAGCAAACCAGTCCATCAATGCGCCTTCTGCTCTCTAGAATAAAACTATTGATGCCCTTGATATGTAACAGAAAAACCATCAATGCTCATAAGGAGTGACCCATGACAGCTCTTAAAAACTTTGATGGAAAAAAGGGGAGCAGGGAACCTTCAGCCTGGCTGTTCAAGAACTTGCCAGGACTGTTACTCGGTCTGCTCTTCAGCAGCGGCATTGGCTGGCTGGCATACAGGCGCAAAGCCCTGACACGCAGCGGGGTGCTTGGCGCTATTCTTAGCGGGACCATGACTTTCGGGCTAGGAGGATGGTCATGGGGCCTCGCACTGATTTTTTTCTTCACCTCATCCAGCTTGCTTTCACACTGGCGGAAGCGGGAAAAAGAACATACTGCCTCTGATAAATTCAGCAAAGGTACACAACGAGATTTCGCGCAAGCTACAGCAAACGGAGGTGTGGCCACACTCCTGGCCCTGGGCCACACATTCGCCGGTTCGCCCGCCTTACGCTCATTACTGGAGACGGGCTACATCGGGGCGCTTGCCACCGCAAACGCCGATACGTGGGCCACCGAGTTAGGTGTACTCAGTCCATGCCCGCCACGCCTGATCACTACGGGCGCACCGGTAGAGCCCGGCACCTCCGGCGGCGTGACCCCGCTCGGTACAGCAGCAGGCGCGGCAGGCGCACTGGCTCTAGGCGCTTTTTTCCGCCTGCTTAATCCCACCCGGCGAGCTATCCCCTGGCTCGCACTGATCGCGGGACTGATTGGTAGCCTGGTTGATAGTCTGCTGGGAGCAACTATCCAGGCAATGTACTATTGTCCACTGTGCGCCAGGGAGACCGAGCGGCGCATCCATTCCTGTGGCACACGAACCAGGTCACTGCGGGGGCTTGCCTGGCTCAATAACGATGTCGTCAACTTTCTGGCTACGCTGGTCGGCAGCGTCACCGCTATGCTGCTTTCTCTGCTCTACGCCAGGCGGCGCACCCACTGACCGATAACTGGCAACTCATAATGAGGCCGTATCCAGGCCATTACCATCAACCACAGCCACAGAATGATCGTTGTCCACCAGAGAGCATTGATCAGCAGGCTCAGTCCAAAATCCGTCAACAGGTGAAACAACGGTATCCAGTGGAACATCCCTCGCAGGATTGACGCTGCCAGTGACAATAAAGAGAGCATGCCGAACGTCACCAGTGACTGGGCCGCGTGCCAGCGTACCTCACGATTTTTCTCAAACAGGAAGAGCACCAGGCCCGAAACCCAGAAAAACAGATATGCCAGGACACTTTCTACACGTTCACTGAGTCCGAGAGTCGTCATTTTGTGCATCATTCAACGCCTCGCAATTGCTCAAGCGGAGAGACTTCTCATGAAACTCCCCGTACCTGAGATCTCTTTGCATTTTGCTCTGCAAAGGAGCAGCGGCTTTATCTCTCTCGCCAGATATACGCGCGAATTTACAGGATGTTGCAAAAAGCTGTAGTGAGAACATGACGTTTTCTCCCACCGAATCGTCTATGCTCTATGTGGCCTAAACCTGAATAAAAAAAAGAGAACAGACCCGGCATTCGCATTCTTCAGAGAGAGATCGGATGAGCGCGCATAACAAAAATTAGGAAAAAGTTACGAGAATCTCCTATGCAGTATCATATACCTCTGCATAATGGTAGAATATGCGAGGTCTTGCCTGAAGGGATAGAAGCAAAGGAGTGGGTATGAAAATAGAGGCTGAGAGCGCAGACATGCTTCTTTCGCGCCGTACCAGGCAGACTATGCGCCTGGTGATCGGCTTTATCATCTGCCTGGTGGGACTGGCAGATATGCTCTCTGCGATTATCCCTCGCCTCGATTGGAGTATTCTGCTAGGTGCCTGGCCGATTGTACCACATCGCTGGCAGGCACAGAGCTTTATCGTCGTCGTTGGCTTCTTCTTGATCATGCTCTCGTATGGCCTGATGCGAGGGAAGAAGCACGCCTGGCGCATCACGCTGGCGCTCTTATTGCTTTCAGCGGTTCTACATGTGCGGCGCGGCGGTTCTATTCTGGCAACCATTGTTGCTCTCCTGCTGGTGCTGGCGCTCTCCTCTCTCTCGCGCTTCTTCCGGGCCAGGAGCGACCCACCCTCAGCATGGCGTGGCTATATCGCGCTCATCCTGGGGCTGGGTGTTGTGACGTTCTATACCATTGGTGGTTTTATTTTCCTTTTCGAGGATTTCGAGCCACTGTTTAACCGCTTCGGTATTGAGAGAGTTGTCATCTCGATTCTGACATTTGCCCACCTGCATGGTTTCCCTTATAACACACGCCCTTTCATCTTCAGTCGTGTGTTGCCAATCCTCTGTCTGAGCGCCGTTGTCTATGGCATGTTGCAGATTTTCCGTCCGGTGGTGGCAGTATTTTTGCCATGTGGAGAGGAAGCGCGCAGGAACACCGACAGGCTCGTCCGGCTCTATGGCAAAAACTCCATCGCCTACTGCGCCCTGGACGACGATAAATCTTATTTCTTCACAAAGTCAGGAAGCTGTGTGATCAGCTACGCCGTAGCCGGTAGCACAGCCGTCGTGGCGGGTGACCCGATAGGTCCGCCTGAAGAGCTGGCCGGAGCCATAAAGGAGTTTGTCAATTTTTGTGGCGAACAGGACTGGACGATTGTCTTCTGGCAGGTACGCGATGAAACCGCACAGCTCTATCGCCAGGCCGGATTCCGCCTGCTCAAAATCGGCGAGGACGCGATCATTGATACACGGCGCTTTACGCTGCAAGGCCCGGCAATGGCAAATATTCGCTCCAAAGCCAGGCGCGCCGAACGCGGCGGGTTACGCGCACTCTTTTTTCACGGGCAAGTAGATGATCATGACCTGTCGTTCCAGATGGAGCAGATCTCACAGCACTGGCTGGCGAAAAAAGGTGGCACCGAAATGGGTTTCAGCCAGGGTAGACTGACCATGTTCAGCAGTATCGAGCAGCTCTACGTTCTGGCCGTTGATGAGAGTCGCAGGGTGCATGCCTTTGCCAGCTTTGTTCCGATTTATGGGCGGAATGGCTGGGGGCTGAATCTGATGCGGCGAGCAGCAGTTTGCACTCCCGGTACGATGGACCTTTTGATGACGCGCTCCATCGAATACTTAAAAAAGAGAGGGGCCGAGATCGTCAGTCTGGGCCTGGCCCCAATGAGCAATCTCAACAAAGAGGAGAAAACGTTGCTTGAGTCAGGGATTGATAAATTGACCTGCTACTTTGGTAGCCCTGCCGGTGGTCAATCACTTACCTTCTACAAGCAAAAATTCCAGCCCACCTGGGAAAGTCGCTACCTGGCTTACTCGGATGTACTGGAACTCCCCAGAATCGGCTGGGCGCTCTACCAGGTTCACCAGCGGGACGCCACGCTGCTGGGAATGATCCGCCAGCGCCTGCAAGAGTGGCGGGCTACACGGCGCAAACGCGCCACCAGCGTCGCAGATGCCACAGCCTCTTAAGTCCGGCGAGGTGGCACTTTCTGCCAGAGGAAGGATGGCTCTGTTGCCAGAGACGTCACATCCGCCGTATAATAGTAGTAGCTATTTCGCTCAATCTCGCGTGACCAGGAAGGTGTTTTTATGTCAATCATAGATAGTCAGGGTATTTTTATCGGCGACATTTTCGGTTTCATTCTTGCGCTCCCTATATCGCTTTTCCTCGTTTACTGGCTGAGCAGTGTCAAGAATCGCATGGCGGTGGTCTTCGGCGCGTTCCTTTTCGCATTAATCGGCTTCATCATTATTCTGGGCTGGGCTGGCACGCTAATCTTCGATACACCCTTGCCCGGGGCCAACGGTGGAGCTGCCTTCTTCGGCTCTCTCCTGCTCTGCATGATCATGGGACTGATCGGGGGTATTGTGATGGACCTGATTGTGGCGCGCACGTCACGCCGCAGCACTCCTCCGCAAGAGGGCGTACACGGCTAAGAGATTCCTAGATCTTCTAAGCATATGTTTTATCTTCTGCACGGCGATGATGAATTCGGCATCCGCGAACAACTCAAGCAGCTACGGCTGCAAGGTAAATTTGAGTATAACCAGGATGTCTATAATGGTGAGGAGACCGAGCTGAAAACGATCCTCACCACCTGCGATACGCTGCCTTTTCTGACAGAGCAGCGCCTGGTTGTTGTGGAAGGTTTGCCCAGAAAAAAGCGCGGCGAGAGCAGCGCGACCGCTTCATCTGAGCGGGACGGGAACGCAGCGGCAAAAGGGCAGAGCGGGAAATCCCGTAAAGGGAAAAAGAGCGGCAAGACCGTGCTAACCCGTGCAGGATTCGAGAAGGAATTAGCCGGGTACATTCCACTGATGCCGGAATGGACGGTGTTTATCCTGCTGGTCGATGAGAGTCTTGAAGCCACTCATCCGCTGGTCAGGGCCGCAGAAGAGCATGGGAAGGCGATCCTGTGTACGGTGCCAAAAGGGGCAGCTCTGGAGAAGTGGATCACGAAGCGAGCAAAAAGTCTCGACGTCAGGATCGCGCCGGAAGCTGCTTCCTTGCTGGCAAATTTCATCGGCGGCCATCTCCGCCTGCTGGCAAACGAACTGGATAAACTGGCGATGTATGTCGGTCCCGGTGGTATTATTACGGAGCAAGAGGTACGCCGACTCTCAGCGCAGGTGCAGGAAGCCCGTATCTTCGATCTGACCGACGCCCTGGCACAGCGCAACAGCAGGCAGGCTTTGAACGTTTTGCATGATTTGCTGGCCGATGGTGAACCGCCGCTGAAGATCATCAGCACGATTATCACGCAGGTACGCTCGCTCCTGCTGGTGAAGGAGCTGGCGCAAAAAGGCATGCGCGGAGCACAGATCGCTTCGACGCTAGGTATCGCGCCGTTTCTTGTCGAGAAATCACTGCGCCAGCTTGGCAAATTTCACACGGCGCAACTGGAAAACACGTATCGCCAGCTCCTGGCGACCGATGCCGCGCTCAAGCGCAGTCGTCTTTCGCCTGAGATGGCCCTGGACCTGCTGGTGTTGCAATTCGGCTCGTGATGGATTCTTTCCACTCTTCCGTCTCCCGAACTCGTGGTTCAACAGAACGTTTCAAGAACGCTCCCCATTCTATACTCCTCATAAATAGAACACTGCACACCGTCACCCACGCAGTAGAATATCGCATGGGTGATACATAAAAAAGAAGGACAGTATAATGAAACTCTCATTTTCTCGTTCGGAGCAGGCGTCAATGCCCGCTGCTTTCAAATTCCAGCGTGTGAGCCTGGCGGCCTGCATCATACTCGCGCCGTTGAGTATCACGCTCTACCTCGTCACCTGGCCTGACAATCTCCGCGCGGCTCTCATTGCTACGGCGGTAGCCGGGCCGACCGGCAACACGCTGCACTTCATCGGGGCTGTGGCCGCTTCCTTTTTCCTGCCACTGGGCTACCTGAGTATGTCGCTGCTCGGCCTGCGGCGCGCGCCCTGGCTTGCCACAATTTCGGCGGCACTCTCCCTGATTGGCTGGATTCCCTGGGCCGCTCTCATGGGGCTTGACGCCCTGGCCTATGATATCGTGCAGGCAGGCAATACGCCGCAATTTGCTATGCTCTGGGCGCGCTTCAATGGCGACACTGTTATGACCATCTACCTGCTCATCTACATCATTGGCCACCTGCTTAGTGCCGTATTCATCGGTTTCATGCTGGGCCGCCTGCGCCTTGTCCCTGCCTGGGCCGCCTGGGCTTTTGCTCTCACCAGTCCGCTCACCATGCTCATTTTCCCGGTACACAATGTTATATTCCAGAATGTAATCAAATACTTAATCTGTGTACTTTGGATCGCCGGAGCCATCCCTGCTGCTTTTGCTATGCTCAAGAAGGAAGATATGTCACAGGCGGCGCCACCAGTGGCCTGAGAGGAGCATGGGCCATCGGCGCGACCCATCTCTCGTTTCGTGTGATGAAATAACGGTAGTTCACTCAATCGTTAGAGATAGCCCATGTTCCGGACAAGCGAAAGCACACTTCGGAGAAGGGAGTGTACACGCTCCCTTTCTCCGGGGCCAGTACCCCCGGTTTGCAATATCTCCTCAAGAAGCTTCTGCAACATCTCTGGCGGGCGTTGTTGCGCAGGAGCCAGGAGCAGGCGTATATAATCCACTGCCAGCGCGAACTGCCCGGAGGATGCTGCAAGCGCAATCAACGGCCACAAACCTGTCCATTGGAAAGGGTAGGCCGGGCGCCGGATCTGCCATTCCTCCAGAGCCGCTCGACCGGCTGTTCCGGCCTCATCACGCCTGCCATCACGCCAGGCAACCCAGGCGCGCTGGGCATTGATAACGCTGGTATATCGTCTTTCTTCTCGCGCCATTGCATCTGTGACCATGCCACGCACAGCTTCAACCTGCCCACGTCTCCTCCACAGCAACGGAAGAAAATGCAGGCGGCAGCGCGCAACCAGTTCCGCATCACCAACCCGCTCACCCGCCGCCAGCGCTGCCCGCAGTTCCTCCTCAGCCTGCTCGAACTGATCTGACAGCAGCAGGCAGTAGCCCAGTACGAAGCGGGCAGAGCCGATCAGGTGTGGATTATCGGTTTCCAGACTGGCCGTCAGTCCTCGCTGGCACGTGGCAACCGTTGCTGCTTCGACCACGTACTGATCACGCACGGCATCTCTCATAGCAATCTGCATAAAAAAAGTTGCCCGCTGAGCTGCTGATCCATGCTGCTCCAGGAAAGGTTGCAATTGCTCAATGATACGTGTCATCTCCTGCCATTCTCCAAGCAAAAAGAAAATCTGAAGATGACCAAGATGTGTCTGTAGCCATTCGTCGCGCCACTCCTGTTCTTCCGGCGAGTTAACCTGTTCCAGGAGGCGTTCTGATTCCCGATAAGCGCGATCGGCATCTATCAGATGGGGGGGATAATCCAGCGTTACTGCTATTTTGCGGGCCAGGCGTGCGTGCAGGAGTAGTTGCTGCGTCGGAACAGCATTTTTTGCTTGCTGGTAGGACTGCCTGGCTTCCTCATGTTTGCCAATCATTTCCAGGATGTCACCTTGCTGCTCATAGACTGCCGCTGTCATTTGCCAGGATAGTTCGCCTGGCGCCCGGGCGAGTGACGTCAGAAGTGCGGCGGCACGCTGGAAGGCCGCGAGCGCTTCCTCATGCGCATAAACATGGCTTGCAGCTTCACCGGCACGTAAATAATAGGGAATGGCTCTGTCAGGCAGACCGGCTTGCTCATAGAGGGAAGCGATTTGCGAACTGGCGGCTTCCTGCTCAGCAGGAGAGAGGCTTTCGAGCATCTCTGCGACCCGTCGATGCAGAAAACGCCGGTGAGCAACACTCACATCTGATGGTAACGATCACGTTCAGGTAAAATCCACTCATCGTAACAGCCGGGCAGCAAGTCGCCACGATACAGCCGGGTGACCTGCTCCAAAGCCTGGCGGACTTTTTTCTTGTCCTGGGACTGTTCCGCCTGTGAGGCTCTAGCAAGTGCCTGTTCAAATTCCTCGACATCAAGTGTGAAGGCTATATCTGGAGCCGGTCGCCATTGCAGGCTCTGTCTATTACTGGCCACAAGGTGGCTGGCGTAGGGTAGGGAATGGCGCAGGTGATAGAACAACTGGCGCAGGTTGGTATGAGCCTGTGTTTCTGTCGAATCGGGCCAGAAGAGAAACGCCAGGTGAGAGCGATTCTGAGGAGCATTTCTGTGTAATATAAGATAAGCCAGCAAGGATTGGACACGAGGAATGGTGATCGTAGTTACCGGTGTCTCGTCCAATGCTAGCAGAAAATCACCCAGAAGCGACATGCGCAAAGATGGCATTACAGGTAGCATCCTTTCTCAAATCCAGGCAATCTTGTCACCATTTCTTGGAGATCTCTCTCTGCATACATTACAGGAATCAAAGCGTATCAGATAAAACACTTTGTTGAGGATCAGACCAGTTTCTGCTCAATGGCGTAGCGCGTTGCGGCGCTGCGCGTGTTGACATCGAGCTTGCTGTATATTGAGCGAATATGGGAGTTGACGGTCTGTGTAGAAATAGTGAGTTGCTGCGCGATTTGTGCGCTCGTCAAACCCTGCGACAGCAGACGCAGCACGTCGATTTCCCGCGCAGTGAGATTGATTGCAGCAGGAGAAGATGTCTTTAAATTGGTTGCAACTCTACCAGGTGCAGTGGACTTGCCAGCCGCAGGCAGGACCACATCTCCGGTGAGAGTTTCAAGCGGCGGCATCCTGATATCTCTTCCCTGAAAAGGCACAAGCAAGCTTGCCAGCGGCATGGTCTTCCCCTGGTTCCACAGGTGCGCGAGCGTGCGTGCTCCAAGTTGAGCTGGCAGCGCAGCCAGAATTTTTTCGTAGCCTGTATAGCCCATGCGTGTGCGCAGAGCTGCCGCAACCCAGGCCAGCGGTTCCAGGCGCGCCATCGACACATCTATTGTATCATAGAGCGCCTTTGCTGCACTCCACACCACTATCGCCCAGGCGATCTGGTCCAGTGCGGCGGCGATTCCCCCCAGCGCCATCAGGCCGGTCGCGCAGGCGGGAAGATCTCCTGCATCAATGAACGACCGTACCAGTCGCAGAGTCTCATCCAGGGAGCGGCGCAGTGCCGCTGCGTCTTCGAGATAACAGGCAAAGAGTCCCAAAGCATGGAGCACGCGCAAGGTGGTCTGCGGCTCTCCTATCTGCTGGCAGAGTGCCAGGCACTCTTCGGCCAGAGCAAGAGCGCGGGCATGTTCACCCCGCAGGTGATATGCAAAAGCTGACAGATAGAGTCCCTCAGCCAGGCGCCAGCGATTGTTACCACTGCGTAGTAGTGGTACGCTTTCTTCGGTCAGGCGCGCAAGAGCCGCGCCATCACCTGTCACCAGCGCAAGCTGTCCCAATGTATTCAGCGCAATGGCAATACCTTCTTTGTCGCCCAGCGTGCGCATGAGATCCAGATACTGCCGGGAAAATTCGGCCTGCCGCTGCGTGATCCCCCCGTAGTGCGCCAGGCGGGTCACGCTGTAAGTCGCTCGTGCCAGTATTTTTAAATCTACAGCACCCGAACTGGTCTGGCTGAGTTCCAGGGCCTCTTCGGTCAGGTAATACCCCTCGACCGCATGCATATGTATCCAGAACGTCCAGAGCGCGCCACACAATCGCAGAGCCGATTCCACATCCCGCCTGTCCAGAAGCCAGCGCACGGCGGACCGCAAGTTATGATGTTCTCGCTCCAGGCGCGCCATCCATAGCGACTGTTCAGGACCTATCAACTTCTGCTCCGTCTCCTCAGCCAGCTTCAGATAATACATGGCATGTGCCTGCCTGGTCGCTTCCTCTTCGTCGCTGCGTGCCAGGCACTCCAGGGCATACTCACGGATTGTGGCAAGCATGTTAAAACGTGGCTCTTCTTCTATCCCGGATCGCTGTGCGCGCAGCAGATTCTGGTCAATCAGCGCTGTCACCGCATCGAGAATCTGTCCCGACTGCGCCAGGTCGGAGCAGACGCCTTCCATCGCATCCAGTGTGCAGCCGCCAGCAAAAACGGCCAGGCGCCGGAAGAGGCGCTGCTCAAGAGGCTGAAGCAGATGATAGCTCCACGCTATCGTACGGCGCAATGTCTGCTGGCGCGTCGGCAGGTCACGCAGCGTCTCACCACTCAACACTTCGAGAGGGCAGCCCAGGCGAACAAGCAAACCCTGAGGCGAGAAGATTTTCATACGCGCTGCTGCCAGTTCCAATGCCAGAGGTAGACCGTCCAGCCGTACACATATTTCAGCAATTGCCGGCGCATTGGTCTCGCTCAAAGTAAATTCAGGCAGCACTGCACTGGCGCGCTGCACAAAAAGCGCCACCGCCGGCTGGCGTGCGAGCAATTGGTAGGTGGGAAGTCGTACCAGGTCGGGCAACTCCAGAGGGGTAATGGGTAGCTCATATTCTTCACGCAGCCGCAGCGCCGCCCGGCTGGTCACCAGAAGCTTGAGTTGCTGGCAGGATGAGAGCAACTCTGCAAGTTGCGGAGCAGCCGCCACAACCTGCTCAAAGTTATCGAGCAGCAACAGGCAATGCCTGTCGCGCAGCAACTCCTTGATCATCTCCAGTGGCGGGAAATCATACCGCTCTTTCAAACCCAGTTCTCGTGTGATGGCAGGGGCCACCATGTCGGGAGAATGCACAGAGGCAAGCGATACCGGGCGAATGCCATCGGCAAATAACGTTCCAACCTCAACGGCAACCTGAAGGGCCAGGCGCGTTTTACCGACACCACCGGGTCCACTTAGAGTCAAAAGGCGTGTCTGCGGCATTTTTAGCAGATCGCAGCAGAGCTGTATTTCGCGTTCACGTCCAATGATGGGTGTAGCCAGCATTGACAGGCGCTGTATCTGTGTCGCATGATGCAGATGTGGTCGAAAGAGCCTGTTTTCGTCACTGAAGTCAGGCTGACGCGGATCTCCCGTCGTTACATTGGCAGCCACCACTAAATTTTGTTTCTGGCGCGCTTTTCCGCGTCTCATAATCCTTACCTTCCAATCACTAAATTGGGAAGCAGTGAGATCAAGGAATGTGGGTGGTCGGATTGCTTGTTTCAGTGTAGCACACAGCTTTAAACTGAGCAATCCTCTGGCAAAAATTTCGACATCGCAGAGAGAGTGCAGACCGATGGTTACCAACTCTTTAGAGCAGTTGATTATAGATCGCATCCAGCGCGAAGGACCTCTTACTTTTGCCGAGTATATGCGCATGGCGCTCTATGAACCGGGATACGGCTATTACGTCACTGGACCGGCAAAAATGGGCTGGCAAGGAGACTATTTTACCAGCACCGACGTTTCGTTCCTCTTCGCTCACTGCGTGACCCGTCAACTGCGCCGGTTCTGGGAAATACTGAAGCGCCCGGCGCCATTTGTGGTTCTGGAACAGGGAGCCGGGCGGGGAGATCTGAGCGAAGGCATTCGCGCTCGCGCGGCGCTTGAAGATGCCGATTTTGGCGCCGCACTTACCTGCTGTGGCACCGATATCCACAGCGGGCAGGACGCGCTCTACAGCCGGGCTGGCTCGTCAGGACAATCTAAGAGTGAAGCGTTGCAGCCTCATGTCATCTTCTCCAACGAACTCGTTGATGCTTTTCCCGTTCATATTGTACAAACGTATCAATCAAAACTCTACGAAGTCTATGTTGATGTGCAAGCAGAAAAACTGCATGAAATACTGGATGAGCCATCAAGTACCGAAGTCGCTACCTACCTGGACAATTATGGTATTCCCTGGCAAACGTTCGGCGATCACTGGCGCGCCGAGATCAACCTGGACGCGCAGCGCTGGATGGAGCAAACAGCCCGCCTGCTCACAGGAACAGGATCTCGCAGGCGGCACGGCTTCCTGCTCACGATTGACTATGGAGAAAAGGCGCGCGATCTCTATACAAAGTATCGCAGGTATGGCACGCTGGCCTGCTACTACCGTCATCAGTTGACTGAGCATCCACTGGCTCGCCCCGGCGAACAGGATCTGACGGCCCATGTCAACTTCACCGCGCTGATCGACGCAGGCCGCAGGCAAGGTTTGCGCCTACACGCTTTTACTACACAGCGCGCATGGTTGAGCGAGATGGGTATTGACGAAGAACTGGCACAGATACGCAAACGCGATTACGCGCTGATTGATAGCGAGCGCGCCAGTGACCGGGGACAGGTGGCGCTGCTGCAATGGTACAACCTGCGCCAGCGCGCGGCAGTTCTGACCGATCCATCGGGTATGGGCAATTTCAAGGTGCTGATTATGAAAAGTTGATTTGCCGATTGCTGAGTAGGAGCGTTAATTACGCTGCGCGGCGCGATATTCCTGCGCCCGCTCACAGTAGTGCGCGGCGCTGCTTAGCAATTCCTCGCGTTCAGACGAATTGAGTTCGCGTATGACTCTTGCGGGTACACCGACAGCCAGCGAGCCGCCGGCAATCTGTTTATGCTCGCTCACCAGAGCGCAAGAGCCGATGATCGTCTCAGAGCCAATAGAGGCATACGAGAGCACAACGGCGTTCATGCCGACCAGTACGCGGTTGCCCAGCGTCGCGCCATGTACAACGGCGTTGTGTCCAACGGTGCATTCTTCGCCAATGGTGAGAGGCGCATCGGCATCGACGTGCAATGTGCAGTTATCCTGAATGTTGGTCCGACTGCCAATAACGATGGGCGCACTATCACCACGAATGACCGCATTGTACCAGATACTGACTCCTGCGTGCAGTGTGACGTTGCCTATCACCATTGCACCGGGTGCAATAAACACATCCTCAGCTATTGTAGGCCATATTCCCTTATAGGGCAATACAGGCATATCTTTCTCCTTAAAATATTTCAAGGCATATTTACCTGAAATGTATCTTTCACAGCAGCTTTTCCGGGGCGTTCAATGCGCACATCAATGACCCACAGGCCGCTCATATTGAACGCATCGCTGACCGTGTAAACCACTGCATAAGCGGGATGACCGCCATTGATAACAGCATGGCCCGTTCCCCCCATGTACATCGCCGGCATATCCGCGTTCAGCGTTACCTTTGCGTCCGTGACTGGCTGTCCGTCAGCGCCTGTTAGAGTCATAATCACTGTATTGTTCTGGCCGACCTTGCCGGGTAGCACCTGGAACGTCACGGAGAGATCGCCGATCTGCTTTGTCTGCACATTTTCCGGCGCAAGCGGTGAAGTGGTCGCCTGACCGCCATAGTTGACCTGGGGAAAAACAATGGGTGGAGCGAAAAAGACCATGAGCGCAGCACAGAGCAGCGCGCCGGCACCGAGCCATGCCTGAAGCCTGGACGCCTGCCGCAGACGGCGCTCAGAATACTCCAGGGCCGACTGCCGCGCACGGCGCGCCGGCATCTCAGCGCCCACTACCGGCAAAAGCATTGCTTGCCGTTTGATGCGCGGAAGCAGGATAAAGAGTACGTAGAGATTGAACAGTAGCAGGAACAGCACGATGACTAATCGCACAAGCAATGTGCGCCCATAAGTGTCCCCGATCAACTGCTGCATATTGCTGATACTGGCCTCATCCAGAAACAGCTCGCTGAGCAGCAGGATAGCTGTTCCCCACAGTAGTAGCGGAGAGAGACGACGCAGCAGGATCGCCAGCGTCTCTGCATGATGCTCCAGTTCAACAGCGGGCAACAGCGGCAGTAGCACATAGCCAGAGTAAGCCAGGCTGCCCAGCCAGAGTCCTTGTGCGGCCAGGCCGAGCCAGGCGAAGATAACAGCACTGACATGCGGCTGCAAGACATTTGCCACGCTGCTGGTCAGTGCGTAGGTAAAGAGCAACAGGCCCGTCAGAAACGGCCAGAGCCAGCCGTAGCGCGGTACTGGCATGCCCGCTGGCTGTTGCTCTTGTTTCATCCGCTCTTTTGCCATACTGGTAATGTTCGCCGTTGTCACCGCGCCGATCTCGCCCGTCACGAACTGGCGCAGCGGACCGGAGCGCGTCAGGAGCAGTTGTGCCGGCGCCGCGACTGCCGGTTTGCCCTGCTCGCGCCGCGCCAGGTAGAGCAGTCCCATCGTCGTCAGCAGCAGCACTATGCGCACAATCCAGAAAATACCATAATTCGAGCGTATTAGCAGTGCCAGTAGCATCTGTGGATCGAGTGGCTGCATATGCAACTGTGTATCCAGTGTAATCGTGCGCAAGGAAAGCGTAACAATTTCACTGAAGAGAAGTGCCAGCAGGCAGAACCATTGCAGATTGCGCGTCTGGCTGTGTGCGCGTTCGAGCAGACCGGTGGCATGCCCGCTGCGACCTGCACGCCCGCCGTCGCGTTCCAGCATCAACTCCAGCGCGACAATGCCCACCCACAGCGTCAACGCCAGGCGTGCCAGCCAGTCCCAGAATATTGCCATCAGGTGTACCGGCGTCAGAGCGCGCACGCCCCCCTCGCCTTCCAACCGGTTACTGGTTGTTGGTCCCAGCGTGGCCTTGCCGGACAGGCCCGTGCTGGAGAAGCCTACATCGAAGCCAATCAGACCATAGGTCGTATATCCATCATTATTCGATACGGCTGTCCACATCACTTCATAGCTGCCCTGCGGCAACGTGCCAGGATTCTTCAGTGGCGTATCCAGTTCCCGTGCATTTGTAGGTGCGACGCGGCTCGCTCCCCCCGTCACATCCACCAGTTGCCCGTTCTGCACGGCATAAACACGCGCCACACTGAGTGGACTGACCGGGGCATTAAAATAGATGCGCACAATCGCCGGTGCCGTGCTCACCGTCGAACCATCGGCAGGATCGGAGCCGATCACAAAGGCATGCGCTTCCGCCACTGGTGGCTGTACCACCAGCGTCGAGCCGAAAAACGCCAGCAGGCCCAGCAGCACTGCCAGCACCCTCATGGAGAAACGTCGCTGCTGCATATTCTCCTTTGCCGGAATCCGGGATCACAAGACGTCCTGCGACAAATTGTACATCTTTCCGGTGACAGGAACAAGCATCTTGAATATTCTTGAGTGCCAGCCAGCGAGTGCCAAAAATCTGTGCTGTATTCATTGACAGGGACAGCCTTCCCTGCTACTCTACACGTACAGAACAACCTTTAGCCTTAGCCCCCTCGAAGGAGAGCATACATGAGTCAGCCTCTCAGTGGCATACGTGTGCTTGATCTGTCTCGCCTACTGCCCGGCGCTTACGCCTCGCAGGTGATGGCGGATTTTGGTGCGGATGTGATCAAGGTGGAAGAGCCGGGCGCCGGCGACTACAGTCGCCAGATGGCTCCCTACGGTCCCGGTGGCATCGGCATTCCCTTCCTGGCACTGAACCGCAACAAGCGCAGCATCACTTTGAATCTGAAATCGCCTCGTGGCCGTGAGATATTTCTGCGCCTGGTGCAGCAAGCGGATGTGATTCTCGAAAGCTTCCGCCCCGGCGTGATGGCGCGGCTGGGCCTGGGCTATGAACAACTGAAAGAAGTAAACTCCGGCATCATTTACTGCGCCATCAGCGGCTATGGACAGGATGGTCCCTACCGCCTGCGCGCCGGCCACGATCTGAATTACGTTGGCTATGCCGGCCTGCTGCACTATAATCGTGGCTCAGATGGTGAACCGGCCATGCCCGCGACACAGTTTGGCGATCTGGCCGGAGGCGGCATGATGGCACTGACCGGCATTCTCACCGCTCTGCTCGGACGCGCTCAGAGCGGTGAAGGTCGCATGATCGACGTCGCCATGACCGAAGGCGCCCTGGCTTTGCTGCCACTCTTTGCAGCTTCCTACCTCAATACCGGCAAAGCTCCGCCGCCGGGCCATTCACCCCTGGATGGTGGCCTGCCGTGTTACAATATCTATGAAACAAAGGATGGCAAATATGTGACGCTGGCCGCGCTGGAAGCGAAGTTCTGGCATACTTTCTGCACACGCATCGGCCACCTGGAACTCCTGCCTTTTCACACACCCGTCGGTCCCGGCGAGCGCACAGAGGCGATCAACGCGCTGCGCTCCATCTTCAAAACGAAGACACGCGCGGAGTGGCTGGCAGAACTGGCCGACCTCGATGCCTGCCTGGGTCCGGTCTACGGCATCGACGAGGCTCTGGACGATGCCCATATGCAGGCGCGCGGCGTGACGACGACCAGCGAGGTCGCCAGCGAACCGTTCCACACGCTGGCAAGCCTGCCGCATATGTCGGGCGTGGAACAGGCACAACGCTATGCCCCCCCCCGCCTGGGCGAGCATAACGACGAGATCCTGCGTGCAGCCGGCTACAGCGACGAAGAGATCGCCGCATTCAAAGAAGAGGGAGCTTTGTCGTGAAAAATTACCACGCCGTTGAGCGAGCAACACAACTGATGGATGCGTTCCTCGCCGACCTGCAAGCAATCGTCAATATCGACTCTGGCACCTACACTAAAACCGGTGTCGATAGTGTAGGCGTGTACCTACGTGATCGTTTCCAGGATTTCGGTTTCACCACCTATTTCGAGCGTCAGCAACAGTACGGTGATAATCTGGTAGCCGAACACAAAGGGAACACGCTCGCTGGCCCGCGCATTCTCCTGATCGGCCATATGGATACCGTCTTCCCCGAAGGCGAGGTCGAGCGGCGTCCATTCGCCATCGACGAACGTGATGGGAAGCGCGTTGCTACCGGACCCGGCGTGCTGGACATGAAATCAGGGCTGCTCATTGGCATGTATGCGCTCCTGCTCCTGAGTGAGGCGCAGCAGACGAACTACCAGAGCGCCACTTTCCTCTTTAACAGTGACGAGGAAATCGGCTCGCCCGGCAGCAAGCCGCTTATTCAAGAACTGGCCCGCCAGTCAGATGCTGTGCTCGTGCTGGAACCGGGGCGCACGCTGACGACTGTCGTGTCATCGCGCCGTGCGGTGGGTAATTATCGTGTCGAAGTACGCGGCGTGGCTGCACATGCCGGCGTCGAGCCACAGAAGGGCAGCAACGCCATCCTGGAGCTTGCCCACCAGATCCAGGCGTTGCAGGCGCTCAACGGCACCATTCCCGGTACAACCCTCAACGTGGGTATCATCGGCGGCGGAGAACGTCCAAACGTTGTCCCTGATTTCGCGTATTGCGAGATCGACGTGCGCGCAAGCGACCGGAAAAGTGCGCAGGCAATTGATGAGGCAATACACAAAGTGACAGCAAAAACTACGGTGAAGGGTACACAGATCAACCTGAGCGGCGGCATGCTCTGCCAGCCTTTTGAACGCAACGAGCGTAATGCCAGGCTGGTAGAGCTGGCAAAGGCGGCAGGAAAAGATCTGAACCTGGAGATTGAAGACCTCAGCAGCGGCGGTGGCTCGGACGCCAATACCACAGCCGCTCTCGGTGTCGCCACTCTTGACGGCCTGGGCGCTGGCGGCGGCATGGCTCACAATCCCGGCGAATATATCGAACTCGACTACCTGCCCATGCGCATCGCCCTGGTGAGCGGCCTCGTCCAGCAGATCAATAACTACTATCAACACGGAAACAAGCTATGAAACTCGGTAAACAGCGTATTTATGACCTTCCGGTCAGTGCTATGGCTCTGCTTAGTGGCGTCTCTCAAGAGATGGAACGCGCGGCGCGGACGCGAGGAGAAGCATTGCCGCCGCCTGTGCGTCTGCAAATAGGTGAACCGAGCTTTCGCACACCTGAACATATCCGGCAGGCGGCAATAGAGGCGATTGCCAGCGAACCGCAGACTTATGGTCCGGCTGCTGGCTGGCCCTGGTTGCGCGAACTGCTGGCCGCGAAAATCGCGCGCGTCAACGGCTATACAGTGACGCCCGACAACATCGCCATTACAGTAGGCGGTACGGGTGCGATACAGGCAGCCCTCGATGCAACTGTCGGGCCAGGCGATGAAGTGCTTGTCTCCGACCCTTGCTGGCCGCACTACCTGATGCAAATTGTGGCCAGTGGCGCGACCGCCGTGCGGTATCCACTCGACGCTGCCAGTGAATGGCTACCCGATGTCCGTCACCTGGAGCGCCTGGTCACGCCCAGGACACGCCTGCTGATCATCAACACGCCCGGCAATCCGAGCGGAGCTGTCTTTCCCGCCCGCGTGGTTGGCGAATTGCTTGAGTTTGCCCGCCGTCACGACCTCTACCTGCTCTCGGACGAGTGCTACGACGAGATCATCTTTGAGGGCCAGCACATCAGTCCGGCCACGCTGCTTGAACGCGGCGACATGGAGAGTGGCCGCTTCATCGGCGTCTACACGTTCTCCAAAACCTATGCCATGACCGGCTGGCGTATCGGCTACGTCGTAGCCGGAGAGCCGCTCATTAAAACGATCACCACTGTACTCAATGCAAACCATACCAGCATCAGCACCATCGTCCAGCGCGCCGCCGCTGCCGCTCTGAGTGGTCCGCAGGATTGTGTGCGTGAGATGCGCGAGGCGTATCGCCGTCGCCGCGACCTGGCCGTGAGCCTGCTCAAGCACTACAATCGTTACATCTATACGCCGCATGGCGCCTTCTATGCGCTGGTCGATGTAACGGGTCCTGATGGCGAACAGCGCCGCGACCAGCAATTCACGCTCGCTCTGCTGCGCGAATGCAACGTTTTTGTCATGCCAGGCTACATCTTCGGTTCAGTTTCCGCTCCCTACGTTCGGGTCTCGCTCGCCGCCGCTGACGAAGAGATCGAACGTGGCATACACGCGATCTGCCGGTTCGCCGATCAAGATCTGCGCGAGCACCTGGCTCATGCGGGCATCGGCTGATCTCAGGCGGCGGAGCTTGCAGAAAGTCCTACCGCAGGAGGCGCGATTTTTAACTTTGTGGTGATCAGTCCCAGGTGATCGTTAACGGCAGTGGCCTGTGCAACTGCACCAATTCTGAAGTTGCTGACCTGGTCATAGGTGAAGGTTTTGCCCTGTCGCTGCTGCATATAGAGGTCGAAAATAGAGTGTCTGAGATTGCTTAACCCGTGCGTGACGAAGGTATCAGCGGCGGAGTCTGCTGTGTGTGCCAGCGGGCTGAGCACAGCGTATATGTTCTGCCAGCCGGTAATGGTATCCGCAAAGTCGTAGAGGCGCGAATTAACCTCATCATCGAAATCTTTCAAGCTGCTGTCCTGACCTGATTCGTTATCAGGACTGAAGATGATCGAGGCCCACGCGCCAAAATGGGCATCAATTGTGGTGAGGTCGTCTCTGAGACAGGAGAACACCTCGCCGAGCGTCGGTTGCCAGCGGTTGACTTTGCTGGCCAGTTCATTTGCATAGCGTACTATTGTATCGGCTGCGCCTTTCAGAGCATTGGCATCGGGCAGCGTATTGCCCACTTCATGTGCGCTGCTGACCTGGTAGTCGAACGGGACTTTTGTGTCATACTCCGGGTTGAGTTCCCAGAGCACTTCCGCCAGAACGGAGAGAAGGCTGCCGGGCGTTTTCAGGATCTTGCCGTTGGGCAGCGTCAGGTCGATGGGCGTGACGATGGGACGCGCGATTACCTCATCGTCATTGTCCTGTCCCTCTTCTTTCTCTGGCGCGACTCCAGAGGAGATCACCAGGTCATAGAGCTGAAAGGCCGTGACCTGCGCTGTGATGCCCTCTACCTGATTATAAGTAGAGCGCGCGCTCAACCAGGCGGTTCTGGCGTTATTCAGACGTGTAAGCAGAGTGGAAGCCTGTTCCTTTGCCAGCTTTTTGTAATCGAAGTTATTGGCCTTTGTCAGGGTGTAGTAGTCGTTGCTCGCACTTTGCAGAGTGCTCACCGTCGCTGCAAACTGCGCGGTTTTATCCTGTGCATATTGCCTGATATATTTCAGCGCATTCTGCTGCATCTGCTGTGTTGTATCTGCCTGGCGCGTACAGGCAACGAGCAGCAGCGAAAACAGAATGAGAAATGGTACAGCGATCCTGTAAGAAGGGAAAGAAGTCGGCTTCATGCATTCAAGATCTCCTCTCCTGCAAATTCTGTGAATATTGGGAGAAGGGGGACATCAGCCTTGTTGCAAGGAGTCTCCTTGATAGCTCTGCCAGAAAACAGCGTCTTCTGAATCTTCTCACCACTTCTGTAAACGATCCTGGCTGCTATTTCATCCCACGTTGCTTTCAGAGAAGCAACATGGGATGAAATCTTGATAGCCGTCGAGATCCGTCCCGCCGGTGGCGGGACTGGCAAGATGCTGGCGCATCTTGCCCATCTGAACGCAAGGGAGTATCAGGCCCGATGCTATCTATTGGCTATGCATCTTTCGCCATTCCAGCACTCGCTCTACGCGCTCTAAGTTCCAGGCTGCGCCGGAACTTGCTGCTCCCAGGCCGCCAATGATGAAATGGGTTGCTCCGGCCTCAACGTAGTCGTCGAGTTCGGCGGCACTTACGTTCCGAGGCGGAGAGACGGCGCACTCGATTTCGCGGGGATCGCGTCCAAACTCTGCGCACCAACGATGAAGTACAGCAACTTTGTGCCTGTACGTTGCAGGGTCACCGAACCCATGCCAGATGTTGGCATACTGCGCTGCGATGCGCAAAGTCTTCTTCTCTCCGCCCCCGCCGATCAGAAGAGGAATGCGGCGCACAGGTTCGGGCCTATCGAGTTGCCAGCGCTGTTGAATAATCTTCACTGCTTGCTCTAGCACATCCAGGCGACGAGCAGGAGTACCGAACTCATAGCCGTATTCTTGGAAGTCGCGCTCGAAGATGCCAGCTCCCAGGCCAAGAATCAGGCGACCATGTGAGATGTGATCGACAGTTTTAGCCATATTGGAGAGCAAGGCCGGATTGCGAAAACTGGCGCAACTCACCAGGCAGCCAACCTCAGCACGCTGTGTCAATGCAGCAATGGCTGTAAGCAACGTCCAGCCCTCAAAGTGATTGCCATGAGGATTACCGTAGAGCGGGAAAAAATGGTCGCAGTCAAAGATGGTATCGACGCCCATTGATTCGACAGTGTGTACAGCGTCCATAAGAGCCTGATAAGTGGTATGTTGTTGATGGAGTTGGACACCGATGCGTATAGATGCCATGTAATACCCCTTCTGTGAATAAGAAACTCTGTCTTCTGCTGTATTCGGGCATACAGAGGATGCTGCATACCTCTATTGATTCTTCACTCAAACGCTGACAGAATCCGCCCTGGTTCATGATGAATGGTGGACAACAAAGTGCGGATGTTTGCCGGTTTCCACAGAGGGAAGAGCAAAGTGGGGACGCCGCAGGCGTCCCCACACCGTACAGTAAGGGGCTGATATCAGACAG
>JADBKA010000384.1 GCA_014896635.1 Ktedonobacteraceae bacterium | reverse complement strand
CCAGGTTTCAGACCAGGAAGTCCATGAATTGCTCGTTCAGGCTGAGCAAGACCAGCGTGTGGTATCGTAGGTGCAAGCAGAATCAGGCGACAGGCCGGGGGCAATACCCCCGGCCTTTTTTCTCGCATCGTTTGTGAGAGGCTATGCAGGCGTCATCCGGCTGGCTTGATATTCTGATTCACATGGAACAGATTGTGTGGATCATATTTCGCTTTGACCTGCGCCAGCCGGGCGTAGTTATCGCGGTAGGCTGCCTGCACGGTATCCGTCCCCTCATCCATCATCATGTTGATATAGCCTCCACCCGCTGAATAGGGATGCAATGCTGTCCAGTAGTCTCTGGCCCAGCGGATCATGCGCTCGTTGTTGGCCGGGTCGGGATCGACGCCGACGATGACCTCGGCGAAGTTGGCTTCACGGAAGTTGAACGCAGTCTCGTTCCGGGTGCAGGCGGTAGAGGAAGGAGGTGACAACACCGAAGTTACCACCGCCCCCGCGTATCGCCCAGAATAGATCGGCATGTTCATCGGCGCTGGCCGTGACAAAGCTGCCGTTGGCGAGCACAATGTCAACGCTCAGCAGGTTGTCAATCGTCAGGCCATAGGTACGCGCAAGATAGCCGATGCCGCCGCCCAGGGTCAGCCCGCCGACACCGGTGGTTGAAATGAATCGGCTTGGTGTCGCCAATCCGAAAGCGTGAGTGGCATGGTCCACATCTCCCCAGGTGCAGCCACCTTCGACGTGGGCGGTGCGCGCGGCAGGATCAACATGAACCCCTCTCATCTCTGAGAGGTCAATAACCAGCCCCCCCTCGCAGGTCCCCAGGCCGGGGCCGTTATGCCCACCGCCACGTACTGCCAGCGTTATCTCCTGCTCGCGCGCGAAGTTGACCGCAGCAATCACATCGGCGACATCCACGCAGCGCGCGATCAACGCCGGTCGTTTGTCAATCATGCCGTTGTAGACCCGGCGAGCCTGCTCGTAGTCAGCATCGCCGGGTCGAATTAGCCTGCCGCGCAGGCGTATTGTCAGCTCCTGAATCGCCGATTCTTCCAGAGCGCCTGTAATGTTCTCCTGTACATCCATCTGTTTCTCCTTTTCTGCAAGTGCTTTGTGAAATGACAGTACCGTCACCGGCATTTGCGGTTCGCAAGGAGCATAGCATGGGAGGTGTTAGCAAAACGTTTGATGGCAAAGAGAGAAAAGGCATTTTCAGGAGGGATGGTTGCGTTTTCCGCCGGGCGGGCGTTAGCAAGTCGTTATTGCAGAGCTGTTGCCTGGGCGACAGCTAGAGTTGAGCGAGGAGGCGCCGGGCTTCCTGCAAGTCAGGGGTCTCAAATCCTTCTGTGAACCAGCCATAGAGGGTGCTGAGTCGAAGACGGGCTTCCTCTGAGCGATGATGTGCGCTCCACAGTCGCGCCAGGCTGATTGTTGCGCGCAATTCTAACGATCTGGCTTGCTGTGTCTGGGCGATCTCGATGGCTCGCAGCAGTGCCGCTTCAATATCGTCAGCGTCTACGCCCTGTACAAGCAGCAGTTCACCCCGCAGCCGGTGCAGTTCTGCGTCCCACCATCGCTCCTGGTGTGCTCGCGCTTCAGAGAATGCCTCGTCGATAAATGCCAGCCCTTCCCCGGCGTACCCGGCTTTGCCACATATGTGTGCCAGCAGCGAGAGGTAGTAGGGCAGGCGCAAGCGAGCGCCCTGCGCTTTGAACGCGCAGATCGCTTCGCGCAGCAGTTCGATGTGCTTCTTGTCAGGCTGTGAGAGCGCCTGTGCGTAGCTGACCAGAATAGCTGTCCAGGCGCGATAGTAGGGGGCCTTGTACTTGCTGGTAAGCGTCAGGGCTTCCTCAGCGGACGCCCTGGCGCTTGCCTCATCGGCGCGTAACTGCTGCAACAGGGCCAGGTATGCTGACACCAGCGCCTGGTTGAAAGGCTGATTCAGGTTCTGTACCAGCCTGACCGCTTCGATGCCGCGATGGAGCGCCTGCTGTGGATAGCCCAGACACCAGAGTGCATGCGATTGCCATGCCTGCGCAAGAGCTGTATAGTTCACTCCCTGTGACTCCTGAAGGTGGAGCACCTGGTCAGGGTCATGTGCCGCGATGATGCGGGCAAGGTGCTCGCAGGCGGCGATCTTGCCCAAGTGCAACTGCGCGCCGGCCAGCATCGTGCCGGCAAAAGGAGGGGGCGTTGTTCCATATGCTTGTTTATAGAGTGTGTGCAGCTCATCAGAAGTAAAATGCACTTTTTCGAGCCTGGCCTGCACGACATACGATGACCCTAAGCCGTAGAGCGTCTGCGCTCGCTGTGCATCGTCGCCAATTCTGTCGCACAATGCCAGAGCGCGATCAAGCGCGCTCTCCAGTTCCGGCGCGGTCCAGCCTTTCGTCACGCGGTAAAGCGATGCCAGCGCCAGTTGCAGACCGATCTCTTGCCTGTCGCGGTTTGCGCTGGCTGGCAGTTGCTCAAGGAGATTCAGGCTGCGCGAAAGCAGACTGATAGCATCCTCGTTTGCATAGATGCGCTGCGCCACGACTACCGCACGCTGATAATAGGAAAGCGCCTGTTCGATCATGCCTGCCCGCTCGTAGTGCGATGCGATCTGTCCACAGACCATGTCGAGATCTTCAGCGTGTATGGTTTCCAGCGCCTGCGCCACGCGGCGGTGCAGCATACGGCGCTGTGGCACGCTGATCTGCGCATAGGCAACCTCGCGCAACTTATCGTGAGTGAAGTCATAGCTGCTGGCGCCGTGTTCGCGTACAATGCGTTTGTGCCACAGCTCATCAAGCATACTGACAGCGCTCTCGCTAGCGATATTGCCGGCTGTCATCAGCAGGTCGAGGGTAAAGGCCTGACCAATCGCGGCGGCAAGTTCAACCAGCGTGCGAGAAGAATCCGAGATTTGATGCAGGCGGCCCGCCAGCACCGCGTACATACGCGGTGGGAGTGTCTGAGCCAGTGTGGTAGACGAGACAGATAGCTCAGATAGCTCATCTTCCGCCGCCGGATCGTCCGCCGCCACGACCCGGGCCAGCACCGCCGCCCGGC
>JADBKA010000055.1 GCA_014896635.1 Ktedonobacteraceae bacterium | reverse complement strand
ACGGGTAGATATTTGTAGGGATAAGGGGACTTCTACATATGAATTAGTTGCACCCTTCTGATACTACCTTGCGTTCAGATGGGCAAGATGCTCCCGCATCTTGCCCATCTGAACGGCTATCAAGATTTCATACCAGGTTGCTTCTCTGAAAGCAACCTGGTATGAAAGGCTTCTCAGGCCATTCTAACCAGACGAATCGCCTGGATAAGCAAGCAAATTGGACCGTTTCGGACCAAAGGCCGTGGTTTTCGCTTACTGGATGGTATCCAAAAAATCTCTGACTGCACGATAAAATTGCTCAGGTTGTTCGACCGAGAGAAGAACGTGCGACGAGGTGATTTCACGTTTCTGTACTGCCGGCATGCTCTTCTCTAAGATAGACGTGCTTAATTGGACCTCAGATGGAGCGTTGGCCCCCACAAGTAGAAGCGTGGGGACACGAATCTCTTTGATCCATTGATGGCGCGTGTCAAAGGCTCTTCTATCCAGGGTTGGGGGAAGGGAAGGTGAAGAAAAAAGAGATGGAAGCGTCTCTGCAAGGATCTGACGTACCCAGGCGTAGTTTGCTGAGGAAGGCAACTGAAGGTATTGGATAGCAGAATCGATGGCACTCTGCCAGTCGTTCTGCCGAATGGCCTCAACTATAGGGGCTACGCGCTCCAGGTGTTTTGGCAGGTTGATCTGAGCTTCTTCAAAAGACTGAAGAGGCGGGATTGCGGGTGAAACAAGCACAAGCGCATCAACCAATGAAGGATAGGTATGCGCAAAGTCCAGGGCTACCCCCCCGCCAAGATCCAGCAAAAACGTTTTCTCCTGGGTAAGCGTACGTACAATCTGGGCAAGATCCTCAACCAGAGTATAGGGTTTTGTTGAGCCTGGAGATTGTCCAAACCCACGCAGGTCATAGCGAATGACGCGATAGTGTTGCGCGAACGCCTGGAATTGGTTCTCCCAGATCCTCCTATCGAAAAAGTTTCGTCCTTGAAATAAGACAAGAGGATGACCTTGTCCTGCCACCTCATATTGCAATCGGCTTCCATCTACCTCTACAAATCCTGTTGAGATTGGGAGTGGACGATCTGACATATACATGCTCCTTCAACAAAAAATTTTTGTCAACTGTCTCATATCCACTCTGCTACTCATCCCATAACCCACCCTGCACATTCTGCTGTTCCTGCACAGGCGCCGGGCGTTTTTTCTCGCTCTTACGGCTATTGCGTCGCTCGCGCACCTGTCTG
This sequence comes from Ktedonobacteraceae bacterium, assembly GCA_014896635.1. The sequence goes on along the minus strand of JADBKA010000055.1, from coordinate 22,848 downwards.
TGCGCTTCTCTTACCGGTTCTGCCATCTCATACAGCATTGCATCACCGCCAGCTTCTCCAGTTTCACTGCCCAATTCCACCACTGCTTCAAAGATCGAATCGCGGCGGACGCGCACTTCAGGCCAGAGCGGCAAAATAGACTCCAGTGTCGCACTGTCATATTCACGGGCATTGCGGATGGCACTGCTGAACACTTTGAGCTGGTTGATGGCCTGGACAAGCGAAAGCGGACCGTTCTCCTCGATCCATGCCATAAACATCTGCTTGAGCCGCAGCAGCCAGCCGCGATCATAGAGACCCAGGCCGGGCTGAAAAACGATATCACCGTCAGTCACACGCTCTGCTGCGTGCTGAAGCTCCGAGCGGCGATAGCAGTACAGCGCCTCATAGCAGTCCCGTTCGGGCAGCAGTCCTTCGCGCTCTACCAGCGTGCGTATAGTGGACACATCAATGCGTGTCAGACGGTCGGCGAAGTCGTCATAGTGGCTGCGCAGCAGGTGCAGCAGTTCGGTAACGGAGAGCTGGCCGTTGTAGTAGGCAATGGGAAAGTGCGCCGCGATCTCTGCAAAAGCGGCTCTCGCTTCCGCCGGGATTGCCAGCACCAGGTCATCTCGTTGTTGCAATTGCTGAAGTTTCTGGATTTTCCGCTCGCGGTATGAGGGAGTCCAGAAGCCGAGGATTTCGACGTAGACCCGCTGCCCGGCGCGTGTGAGAGCGAAATCGGGGATGAAGATACTCTCTTCCAGCAAAAGCGGTTCCGGCTCGCGTTCCAGTTGCCAGCCATCGACACCCCGGCTACTTGCCAGCGAGGCAAACGCATCGGCGAAAGAGCGCTCAATGCCGCTGTCAAATAATGTCGCCGTATCATGTGCAATGCGTTCTTGCTTCTCGTCTATTTCATGCGGCGGGGGGAGCAGTTGCAGGAGCTGGCTGTCCATGACAAAACGATAGGAACGCTGGAGAAAATGAACGGTGGCCCCGGCTTCGACAATAGCCACAGTCAGCGACGAGCGTTTCCTGCGTCCCATCGTTGTGTCGCTGTAGCCGAGTAGCAGCCGGCAGAGCCGCGCGAGCCGCTGGCCGTACTGCTGTGGCGTGCCGGTCATCTCCTGGGGTCCATACAGAGTGAGCGTGAGCAAAGGGTGAGTAAGCTGCTGTTTTGAAGAGGGATCATAAGAGAGATCATAGTAGACGCCCAGTTTGCGCGCCAGAAAGGCCAGGCGCTTGATCACCGCACCCAGTCCGCTGCCTGTTCCTGGTGATGAGGCATGCGCTGCCTGCGCGCTGGCAAAGGCGCGGGGATCAATCACAAAATTGACGCTGGAAGCATTGAACAGAACGGCCTCGAAGGTCCATTGATTGTACAATGTCGCCACATCCTGCGGCGCAGGGGGTAGGGGGGCCTCACGTACTAGCAGTGCCTCTTCTTCGCTGTCCAGCGCCAGCAGGTATTCCAGGTCGGCACTATCGAGCTGGTAGCGCGCGGCGAAGGTTTGCAGTGCCTGCTCTCTGGCCTGCGCATCCAGAAAGCCCCGGTAGTGCTCATTGACATAATTATAGAGAGCCAGGCGCAATTGAACGGGCGAAGCCAGGTCAGGCTCGGCAGGCGATGCGCCTTTCTCCTGTACTGCCTGCTGCCAGTCGCGCTGCCGCCAGCTATACCAGAAGCTCAACGTAGCGATCAGGCAGTTAGCCAGGCGATAGTCGCCGATGCAAGCGCGCGCCTCCTCGAAGGAGAACTGGCGCTGCGGCAGACTGAGCATGCGCTCATGATAGTCGATGAGGCGCGCTATTTCGCTGTGCAACTCACCCGGTAACAGGAAGTGCGGAGAGAGTGTCAGCTCGCCTCCCCGCCGTTGCACCGATTTTTTCACATCTTGCAGGCTAAAACGCACAATACCTTCTTTTTTATGGATAATGGCAAAGGCGCTGAAGGTCCGGGGCGACCGCCAGGGTCCGCGCCACCAGGCACCCCCTACTATAGACAATAGCGCCTGGCAAGGTCTGTGGGTGCCTCGTCCTGGCCTAACCCTAAAAACCTACGCTGTGAAAAGAACCGTCTTTCCTCTGCCAGGAAGACGTTCTGCCTTCCTGGACTTTCCCCTGAACAGTATAGCATAGTTGACAGATCTTGAACAGATGTACTATCCTGTAGATTAGGAGAGGCATCCTACAGGGATTGAAGAGTGCTTCTTTTTCTGGTATGGTAAGGATGGGACACTGGATGAGTAATCAGTATTCTGCTGGCAAGCCGGGAGATTTTATGAGCGCGACCGCACGACACTTGGGAAAATATGAGCTGCGGCAATTGCTGGGGCGAGGAAGCATCGGTGAGGTCTGGCTGGCATATGATCTGCAACTGCGCCGCAACGTCGCCGTGAAGATACTGCATAATGATCTGCAATCCGACCCGCAATTTTTCGCCCGCCTGACACAGGAAGGGCAACTTCTCACGTCGCTGCATCACGCCAGCATCGTCCAGGTCCACGAAGTAAGTGTTGCCCGTTCTCCACAGCAGAACGAGGCCATCGCTTACATTGTCATGGAATATATAGAAGGGGGAACGCTGGCCGATTTTATTCGCACAACTTCGCACGAGGGGAATTTTCCTGCTGTCGATCAACTCGCTTATCTCTTCAGCCGTCTGGGAATGGCCATCGACTACGCGCATCAAAAGCAGGTGATACACGGCAATATCAAGCCCGGCAATATCCTGCTGGACAGGCGCGATACTACGCAATTCGCAGCAGGTGAGCCATTACTGGTGGATTTCGGGCTGATGCAACTGTTAAGCAACAGAGGCGGGACCGTCTTTAGTTCTCCTCACTACATCTCGCCGGAGCAGGCCAGGGGTCTCCCGCCGAATAGTCGCAGCGATATTTACGCACTCGGTGTCATCCTTTACGAGATCTGCACAGGAGTTCAGCCATTCCGCGATGACAACGCTGTCGCAGTTATGATGCAGCATATTAACGCTCTGCCCACGCCGCCAATTCTGATCAACCCCAATATTCCTGCGGCGCTCTCGGAAGTCATTTTGCGCGCAATGGCAAAAGATCCGGCCACGCGCTTTTCTTCTGCCGCTGCACTGAGTGCAGCTATTGCTGAAGCCTGTTCTTTGCAGGTGACGCTGCAACATAACGATACAACGCTCAGCGCCCCTGGCTCCCTTCTCGCTGAGCAAGAGGACCGGCGGAACCAGCCGTCGATACCGATTCTTGGCGTCTCGCAGCCGCTAGCAGACGAGCGGCTTCCTTTCTCACCCACCCCCAGGATTTCACAGCCCTTGCCTGGTTCCAGTCCGCTCCCACCGGCCTCCAGTTCGCGGCCTTTACCGGTAATCCCTCCCTCGTCATCTTCACCTTCGTTTCCGCCTGGCAGTCGCGTCAGCCATCCTTTACCGGCGCTGCCTCCATCTTCCAACAGATCGCTGGACCTCAGCGCCCCTGCGACCGCCAGTTATCCTGCGCTCCAGACAAAATCCGAACTGCCGACCGTTCGCGTCCCATCGGCAGCCCCTCCGGCGCTCCCGCCCCCGGCGTCGCAGAGCTTTCCAGCCACTCCATCGCAATCACTACCTCTTCCCAGGCGGCGCAGGGCGGGCGAGGTCCCGCTGTATGTTGTCGTCTCGGCCCTGGTTTTGCTACTCCTCGTTATCGGGAGTGCCATCGGCGGTAGCCTGCTACTCAACAGATCTGCGAATATGACGACTCCCACGCGCCAGGCGTTCTTCCAGGATGACGCGCTTGGCATTAATGACCGTCTGCGCATCGAAATGCAGAATGTGACACCGCCGCCCACCGGCAAAATCTACGTCGCCTGGCTGCAAGGCAGCGATAACCAGACGCTCCAGCTCGGCACACTCACCGTCCAGAACAACACTATCTCATTCCTTTATCCTGGCGATAGCAAACACACCAACCTGTTATCTATCGCACAAGCAATCATTATCACCCAGGAAGATGCCGGGAGCAGACCGATTGCGCCGACCGGTGCGGTTGTCTATCGTGGTTCTTTCGACCCGAAAATCCTGCCTTATCTCAAAAATATCCTGTATGTCACACCTGGTATTCCTGGCAATCAGAGCGTCGTTAAGGGTCTGCTGGAAACCATCAAGTCGATGAACGACAAAGCTGGCAGTATCGTGGACTCGCTCCAGGGATCGCACGACTACCCGCTGGCAAAACGCCAGGCCACGCGCATCCTCGAATTGATCGACGGCACAAAGTTTGCCCAGGCCAGCGGCGATATCCCCCCCGGTGTTCCGCCCTTGCTTAACGTACAGATCGGGCTGCTCTCTTCACCTGATCAACAGGGCTACCTTGATATACTTTCTCAACAACTGGCACATCTCAAGCAGGCGGCAGGCAAGCAGTCGCACATCCAGCAGCGCATTCAAAACGTTGAAAACGCCATCGCCGATCTGCGAGACTGGCTGCGACAAATGCGCACCGACGCTTCTCAGATACTCAAAGCGCCTGATTTTACTGCCCCGGCCATGCTGGATGCTGCCCTGCGCCTCAAGCAACTGGCTGCCGATGCCTATACAGGACGCACCATCCCTCCCAATCAGAACCCGCAGCCCGTTCGCGGTTCTGCCGGCGCCTACCAGGCTTACATCGAGGCGCAATATATGGCAACGCTCGACCTGCAAGCGGCCTGAGAGACAGTCCCACAGCCCCGCAAAAATGATACAAGAATGATAAGGGACATGCGCACTGGCTTCTTAAATGATGATTAGATGCGTGGGGGTCCAGGGGGCCATGCTGGCCCTCTGGAGGGGTTTGGGGTTTTCCCCATAGGCGTTAACGTAGCAGAAAGGGGGGTCCAAGGGGGGCTTTGCCCCCCTGGCGGGGTTCGGGGTGTCCCCCGAAAAATCCTTTTTTCCTGTTTTTCTCTTTTGAGAGAGAAGGAATACCCCCTTAAGTTAACGCTTATGGGGGTTTTCCCCAATCATCAGTATCCAAAGAGATTTGATATAAGAAGAATATACAACCCCAGAAGGAGAATATACAATACAGCGGTCACAGCAGGCTCTACATTAGAGGTGAGTAACGGCGAAGCTTGCACAAAGAAATCCTGAAAGTGTCCGCCATCTTTAATAAATCCGAAAAGGAGTAGAGCATGCCTGGCAAAATCAGAATCTCAATCCCCCACAAATGCCTCGACATAGCGTCTATAGTGTGGAATATTGCGTAGAGAAGAGCTTTTTTTATACAATGATGAACTGGGGAAGCGTTCAAACACCTGATCCATCCTTATTTTTCCATACATCTGTGACCTTATAAAGAGCGAGGAGCCATCTATGAGCACAAGTTCGCGTCACCTGGAACCTTATGATCTGGTGCAGCAGCAAGCGAGCGAGGCCAGCAGCGAGATCTGGAAAGCTTTTGATACCCGGCAACGCTGCTACGTCACACTCTCATTGCTGCCGTTCAATACACAGACTAACCCGGCCTTTTTCTCGCGCTTCTTGCAAGAAAGCGCAACGCTTCAATCGCTACAGCATCCTTCTATCGTTGGACTCCTGAACGTGCAGACGCTTCAGTTTCAGAATGCCGCAGAAAATCGTATATTGCTGGCTACCGAGTATGTTGAAGGGCCAACGCTCGCCGAATTACAGCAAACGTATTTCCAGCAGGGGAAATCTCTCTCTCCGGCTCAAATCATTCACCTGCTGGCGCCGGTAGCGGCGGCTATCGACTACGCTCATCAGCATGGCGTCATTCATGGGGCGATCAGACCATCGCACATCATCTTCGATAAAACGCAGCCGGGCAATGATCTACCGGGGCTGCCCAGGTTAACCGGTTTTGGCATGCATTATCTCTACCCGCCCTTCACGCTGCCGCTCAAGGACGTATACTACATCTCGCCAGAGCTGGCCCAGGGCCATACCGAGAATGCGCGCAGCGACCTCTACTCGCTAGGCGTTATTCTGTACGAACTTTGCACGGGGGCATTGCCGTTCCAGGGAGACACGCCAGCAGACATTATGACGCAGCATATACAAGGATCACCTGTCTCGCCGGCGTTAATCAATCCGCACATTCCGCCCCCTCTGACCGCTGTGATCTTGCGCAGTATCGCCAGGGACCCGGTAGCCCGCTTCCCAACAGCTACAGCTCTTGTCACAACAGCGGCGCAGGCGCTCAACATGCCGACGCAGCAGATCATCACACAATCCGGCTCACAGATTGGCACGACGGTTAATCCGTCTGCACCACAGGTTGCCAATATGGCAAGCAGCCCGACGTTTCTTAGCCCGCTGCCCCAGTCAACAGGTGCAGCGCCGACCGTCGCTTCCCGCCCATCTTTCCTGCCTGTCGTTGCACAGCAGAACAGCGGAGCAATCCCTGTCACCACCTACCCGCCACAATCGGCGCAGTCACAGCCAGTTCACTCCTTCGCCCCGGCCCAGACGCCAGCAGTCTCAATCCCTTATGCACCCCCTCAGCAGGATAGTGCGCGTTCGGTTCAGAAAGGCCGCAAGCCATCACGTCTATATGTGGCGCTCGCCATTATTGGAGTTATCCTTCTGCTCGGTTCGGCTCTGGGCGCCTTTCTACTGCTACGCAATTCCACTACTGCAACAACAAAGCCGGTAGTGGGGCATGCCTTTTTCGGTAGTAGCGGGCAACTTAATTTGAACAGCGAACAGGGGATTGCTGATCAAATACAGGTCGATGTGGATAAGTTTCCCGCACCGCAAGCTGGAAAAAATTACTACTTCTGGCTGCTCAGCGATTCTGACAATGCTGCTAGCCAGCCACCAATCCTGCTCGGCTCATCTCCCAACGGCGGCCATATTCGTATTACCTACGACAAGAATACTCAGCATGACAATCTGCTGATTCGTTACAGCCGTTTCCTGGTAACTGAGGAGGCTACAGAGCCGCAGCCAGTCGGCCCCTCTCCCGACACACGCCTCTGGCGTTATTATGCTGCCTTCTCGCAACAAAAAGTTGCGAATGACCCCTACAGCTTGCTTGATCATCTGCGCCACCTGCTGGCGAAAGATCCCAAGCTCCAGGCGTTGCCAAAGCCGCTCAATGGCGGGCTGGACATCTGGCTTTTCAGGAACACACTCAAAATTCTGGAAGCTGCCGGCAGCGCACGTGACGCTCAGACTTACGGGGACACCGGTCTCATCCAGCGCCAGCTTGTACGTATTCTGGATTACCTGGAAGGAGCGCAATATGTGCAGAGAGAGGCTCTACCGGCAGGCATACAGCCTGTACTCATCGATCCGCAGATTGCCCAGGTTGCTCTCCTGCAAATCGATGAGCAGCAGCAGAATCCGCCGGGCTATTTGAAGCATATCGGCGGCCATCTGAATGAAATTAGCCAGTTGCCAAACGCCTCACCGAGCCAGAAAAAGCTTGCCATCAAGATCAATACGGCGCTGAACAACGTCCAGGACTGGATGCGCCGCATACTCGCAACGGCAGCGCAACTTCTCAAAAAGTCAGGCCCTGAACTGCTCCAGGCCGACGCCCGCATGAAACTCAACGATCTCTTTACCCTGGCGAACTACGCCTTCACCGGCCAGATCGATCCCAACACCAACCAGGTAAGAGAAGGAGTTTCACAGATCCACTATAATATCCTGCAACTGGCAACTTTCGATGTAACCGCCTGCACTTCAGGCAACCAGTCTAACCCATGTGTGTAGTTTCAAGAGAGGATGAGCACATCTTATGAGTATCACGCCTGAGCGCCTCGATAAATACCAGCTTGTAGAGCGCCTGGGACACGGCGGCATCGCCGAAGTGTGGAAAGCTCTTGACACCCAGCTCCAGCGTTTCGTCGCTATCAAACTGCTTCATCCAAATCTGCGCGACGACCCGAACTTCCTGATGCGCTTCCAGCGCGAGGCCCAGTTGATCGCCTCGCTGCACCATCCCAACATCGTCCAGCTACACGACTTCCAGGTCCAGCAGGTGACCGACAACTCCGGCAACAGCGTTCCCATCGCCTATATGGTCATGGATTATGTTGAAGGACAGACGCTGGCCCATTTCATCCACAGCACTTCGGCCAGGGGCCTTTTCCCCTCGCCGCAAGAGATTGTGAACCTCTTCACCTCGATCAGTCTCGCCATCGACTACGCTCACCGGCAGGGAATGATTCACCGCGATATCAAACCTGCCAATATTCTGCTGGATAGACGCAACACAACGCTGAACCCGATGGGCGAACCAATCCTGACCGATTTCGGCGTCGCCAGGCTAATGAGTGTCTCATCCAGCACGCTGAGCGGCGCGCAACTTGGTACGCCACTCTACATCTCGCCAGAACAGGCCAGCGGCTATCCCGGCAATGAACGCAGCGATCTCTATTCCCTGGGCATCGTTCTCTACGAGATCACAACCGGCACCCTTCCTTTCTCCGGCAACACACCCGAAGAGGTGATCTCGCAGCATCTCCAGGCCACACCGCCTGCGCCGGACTCGATCAACCCTCGTATCTCTCCGGCGCTGTCCCAGGTCATTATGCGCAGTATAGCGAAAGACCCTTCTGCGCGCTACGCCAGCGCGTCAGCTCTGACCATCGCGCTCGCCGAAGCTTTCAACCTTCCCGCCCCGGAATCGCTAACACAGCTCGCCTCGTCGCCAGATCCCCTCGATGCTCCGACGATCCTCCAGCAGTCATCGCACAGCATATCCGGCAGACCAGCCGAAGCCCCGGCTCCTCCCGCTCAGCCTATCAGCCAGGGGGGTATTTCAGCAGGCGGGCAATACGCGACTCCTTCCGGCACGCCTGGTACGCCCAGCATCACACCGCTGATGGGATATCCAGGCATTCCGCCGGCACAGAGTTTCCCAGCGGAATCACAGCCCACGCCACAAACACCCTCTGCCCCTCCATCACCTGCGATGCGCAGGCCAGCAGCAAGGCGCAGAGGACTCATCATGACGCTAGTTGCTCTGTTCCTTCTCCTTCTCCTGGTCAGTGGGGGGCTGGCTACGTATTTACTGGCCCCCCAGCTGCTCCCTTTCGTCGCTAAACCCGTCACAGGCAGTGTCTTCTACACCAGTAGCGGCCAGGTCGCCCCGGCAACCGCTCAGGGCGTCGCCGATCAGCTCCAGATTGACATGCAGAACGTTCCCGATCCGAAGCCGGGCTACAGCTACTATGCCTGGTTGCTTGGAGACAGACGCCCGGAGCCGGGGCGCGACCTGACGGGGCCGCGCCCGATCCAGCCTCCCATTCTGATCACTAACGACCTGCCGGTCCATAACGGCATCGTGCATTACAAATATCAGGGCAATCCGCGTCACGACAATCTCCTGTCCACCACCAGTCGCTTTCTGATTACCGAGGAGCCGCGCGGCAACACCCCCACTGCACCTTCCACAGATCGCACCACCTGGCGCTACTATGGCGAGATCCCGCAGCAGCAGATTCCGGGGGCTGACCCGGGCTTTAGCGCCCTGGTCCACATCCGCCACCTCTTTTATGATGAAACCAATATCTCTGTGCTGGCTCTGAAGGGCGGCCTCGATACCTGGTTCTTCAGGAACACGGAGAAAATTGTCGAATGGGCTGTCAGTGCGCGCGATTACTGGCACGGCACCAATACTCCCCCCGATCAGCTCTCCCTCATGCGGCTGCATTTCATCCGTATCCTGCAATACCTGGACGGCAAGCAACACAGTAACCTTGATCTACCGCCCGGTACACCACTTCTGGTCGATCCCTACATCTCGCAAGTTCCGCTACTCACAGTCGATCCAGCACAGGGGAAAGAGCTAAGCAAAGATCCCCCAGGCTATACCGATCATGTGATATTACATGTCGGGCAAGTAGCTAAAGCCCCCGACATCTCAAACGAGATGCGCCAGCGAGCAGGGCGTATCGTTGATGCCGTTGGTAGAGCCGATGTCTACCTCAAGCAGGCTCGTATGGACGCTGCACAACTCTTTAAGCTAAGCAGTGATCCTGCCAAAATGACGCAGCTCTCAACCCTTAGCATTCTGGATAACCTGGTAACACACGCGCTTTACGCCTATCTCGGCAAGCTTGATCCCACCTCCAACCAGATTCAGTCAGCCGCGCTCCAGGCGCATTATGAGATCCAGTTGCTAGCGACCATTACGCTCTCGGCTGACTTGCCGCAGAATGTGTGATAAAGTAAAAGGGAGAGCCGGGGGCAATGCTCCCGGCTGGTCCCTCAGAACACACTTTTTCCTGTTCCTTTTCATCGGGGAAGAAAGGAGAAAAGGCGTTTCCGCTCGCGCCGTTCAGGAGTGAGCGGAAATACCACGCTTTTATGACAGCAGAGCTACGACGGCTTGGCAAATACGAATTGCAACAATGTCTGGGTCAGGGGGGGATGGGCGAGGTCTGGAAAGCCTTTGATTCCCAGCTCAAACGTCACGTTGCCATCAAGCTTCTGCGCTCAGACTGGCAGAACGATGCGGAATTTACAGCGCGCTTCATTCAGGAAGCGCGGCTTATTGCTGCGCTCCGCCACCCCCACATTGTCCAGATCCACGATTTTAACGTCTCTTCCCCAGCAGATGAATCGACCGATCTGGCTTACATGGTGATGGACTACGTGCGTGGGCAGACGCTGACAGAGTTTATCCGGCATACTTCGCGCCGCTCCCAGTTCCCATCAGCTTCGGAGATCGTCCATATTTTTACCGGCACCAGCCTGGCTATTGACTATGCCCACCGGCATAATATGATTCACCGCGACATCAAGCCTTCTAATGTGCTGCTCGACCAGCGCCCGCCGTTTGATGGGTCGATAGGCAAACCAGTGCTGATTGACTTTGGCATTGCCCGTATACAGGAAGCTGCCGCCAGGTCAAGGACGATGACCGGCTCAGTGGTCGGCACTCCGCAATATATCGCACCAGAACAGGTGCAGGGACAGCCCTCAGCCCTCAGCGATCTCTACTCCCTGGGCATCATTCTCTATGAAATCACAACCGGCACCATCCCTTTCCGCGGAGAGACGGCGATGGCGATTCTTATGCAGCATGTCCACGAAGTACCGCCTCCGCCCTCTCTTTTCAATCCGGCTATCTCCGAACTGCTCGCCAGCGTTATCCTGAAAAGCATCGCCAAAAAACCGGCGGATCGCTTCCAGAGTGCCACTGAGATGACTATTGCTCTGGCCGAAGCTCTGAATGTTCCTGTACCACAGCAGCTCATCCGCCCCGGCAATCCGTCCAGCCAGCCGGGCATCGCTGACACGCCTTATACTATAACCGGTACAACGCCGTCGCGCCTATCACAATCCGGCATTTCCGGCAGCCTGTCAGGCTCAGGCGCTGCCAGCCTTTCTCCGATACACGCTGCCTATCCCAACCCGCACACCCCCGCCTATTCTCAGAATCTCGTCCAGCCTGATCATCCGCTCACGCCCCCGGCGGACGGTCAGCGCACCGCCTCACCTCTCGTAGAATCACCCGCGACTGCGACGAAAACTCGCGGTATACGTGGCAAAAAAAGCGCTATACTGCCCATAGCACTTTTTCTTCTCGTGCTCCTCGGTTCGGGGCTGGCTTCTTTCATTTTCTTCTCGCATAGGCAACTGCCAGGGCCGCCACCGGTCTCCGGCACTGTGACTTTCTCACGCAGCCCCCAGGCTGCTCCAGATGTCTATGATCAGATCGAACTGGACCTGCAAAACGTTCCCCCACCGCCGGCGGGCAAGGTCTACTATGCCTGGCTGGAAAACGCCAATCTTGAGAGGATCGGGCCGCACTGGCAACTACGTGTGGAGGATGGGAAAATCCACATGACGCTTGGTCGCCCTTATCCCGGTATCCCCAACTTGCTGCGTGAGAACTGGCTTGTGCTGATCACACTGGAAAGCACCGAGCGTACCCCTACTATCCCATCTATCTCTGATCGCCTCTACTACATTCAGATTACGCAAAAATCACCACCCAGTTTTACCATTCAGTCTTGCCCCAATATTCAAGAAAATCCAAATAGCATTTGTCTGCAATGAGCCAGGGAAAAAGAAGTTTTCGGGGGGACACCCCCTTTGGCGTCAACTTTCGGGGGTCTCCCTCCTCTCCAAAAGGAGAAAAAAGGGGAAAAGAGGTTTTTTGGGGGGTACCCCCAGACCCCCGCCAGGGGGGGCATGTGTCCCCCTGGCCCCCCTGAAAAGCAACTTGTCACCCCGCCATCAATGGCGGGGTTCCGGGGGACACCTCCCCCACTTTGACCTCCCCTTTTTCCGTTCAGTCTACGCCTCTGGGGAACCCTCCTGCCGATTCAGGCATAGATGGGATGGGCGTAGATCGTGCTGGCCGCCTCTGTGCCATTTTTAAAGCCGCCATGTGTACTGCATGCGAAGCCTGTGCCGCCATTAAAACTGACCAGACCATCGGTGCATACAACAGCATAGCCAGCCTCTGATGCTGCATCGGGTACACACCCGATTGCGCCGACCTTCTGCACATCAGCGGTGCAGAAGTCAGAAGAATTACTAGGGTCACTCCAATGGATCAGTTGACCGTCGGTGCCTTTTGTAAAGTTATAGTTCCATTCAATGGGCGTTTTTGTGGCGGTGGCCGTTGGTTTGGGCGTCGCTGTTGGAGTGGGTTTGATGGTGGGTTTGGGAGTGGGCTTGTAGACAGGACGTGTTGGGATGACGGCCGGGGGTGCTGCCGCAGCGGCTGTGGCGGTCGCGTTCGGCGTGGGAACGTCGGTCGGACTGGGCGTGATCTCCGGCGTAGCGGTCGCGGTGTCTTCTGTAGCAGTTGCCTGGGGCGAAGGCTGCGAGATCTTCGCCGTCGGTTTGTCAGTTGAGAACAGCAAAAAGCCGCCAATTACAAGAATAAGCACCAGCACTACGCTGGTAACAATCATCACCAGCTGCATTATATGCCTGCTATCCCCGTGCCGATCTGCTGTCAGGCCGGGTCGCTTTCTAGGAGGATACGGTCTGAAAGTGCCGCTGGGAGGCACAAACTGGCCCGGCTGCGGCGTGGACGGCGTCTGCGGTGCCTGCGGCGCGAATGGCGTCGAGAAACCCTGTTGCTGATTCTGCCACAGCGCATTACCATTCCCATAGCCAGCCTGCCAGCCCTGCCGGCCATCTACCGGCCAGGGCGGGAACTGTCGCTGCGGCTGTTGTAGTGGCTGAGATGAAGGGGGGGCGTAGAAACCGGACAGACTGCCGGGGGCCGGTACCGGCACATTGCCCGGCTCATCGGCGACATTCCTCGCGTCCTGCCAGGGGCGCTGGAATTGCGGAGATGCACTCGCCGGCTGGTCATAGCCCTGAGGATCGTTCAACATTAGTTTCTTTCCCTCATAAATACTTTATAAAAAGATCCGCTTACCAGTAACACATCCTTAGTAGCTTTCAATGTGAAATACGTTTATCTATCCAGTTAATAACATGGATAGAAAGAAATATGCCCGAATAGCTAAAAAAGAAGATTGGCGTTAAAGATATGATGCAAAATGGAATAAGGAGACACAATAATATTGCCACAGGAGAGTCTATCAGTTAGACTGGAAGAGAGGAGCAGAGATGAGGTCTCCTGCACCATCCGATGAGGGGAGTTTTTAATAATGACCGGGCGTTTGAAGATAGTGAGCACATTTCAGTTCTCGCCGGCCTCACAGGAGATACTGCGAGAGGCGGGGGATGCAGAGATTGTCTGTACCACAAGTAAAGATGAATACCTCTCGCGGCTGCGAGAGGCCGAGGTACTTTGCTCCTACTGGCTGCCTGTTGCCTGGCGTGAACTGGCTGTCAGATTGCGCTGGATGCAGTGTGCCGGAGCGGGTGTTGATAATCTACAGGCGCGGGGTATCCTGGAAGCCGGCAGCGGTGTGCTGGTGACGACGGCTGCTGGCATCGCCGCGACGGCGGTCGGCGAATATGTTTTTGGCAGCATGCTGATGTTTAATCGCTCGTGGCCTGAAATGGTACGTTTGCAGGACCGGCGTATCTGGCCACGCAGCGCAAACTGGTATAAACTGGGGGGACGCGAACTGGAAGATCAGACACTGGGCATTATCGGTCTGGGGCACATCGGGCGGCGCATCGCGCAACTGGGCCGTGCCTTTGGCATGCGTGTGCTGGCGACAAGGCGGACGGCCCATGAGGGCGAGCGAGATGCTGACGTGGACCGTCTCTATCCGGTAGCGCAATTGCACGAGATGCTGCGCCAGAGCGATTATGTTGTGGTAGCCGTACCGCTCACACCAGCAACAGAGAAGCTCATCGGCAAACCAGAACTGCGTGTCATGCGCGCTCACTGTTACCTGGTCAACGTCTCGCGTGGCCGTGTCATCGACGAAGGCGCGCTGATTCAGGCGCTGCGCGAGGGCTGGATCGCCGGGGCCGGGCTGGATGTGGCAGAACATGAACCACTGGCGGCAGATAGCCCGCTCTATGCGCTGCCCAACGTGATCCTGACCCCGCATATTTCAGGTGTCAGCATGCACTACGACAGGCGACTCACCGCCTTTTTTGCCGAAAATCTGCGTCGTTATCGAGCCGGTGAGCCGCTGCTCAACCTTTATAATCCGGCACGTGGCTATTGAATTTCTCGTGCGAGGTGTTTTATGAGTAGAGATTTAGGACCTGTCAGCACGCTGGGGGCCGATGCGGTCGGCCAGCCCGGCCAGCGCCGTTTTCGCTTTTTTGCGCGCAGCGAACGAGGGAGTGCCATTTTCTGGGTGGAGAAAGAGTATCTCAACAGTCTCGCGTTGACGCTGGATCGTGCTCTGGCCGTGCTGTCAGAGGGGCAGATTCTGCGACCTCAGGTTCAGGTTGGCCAGACGCCAGACGTTGAATCGATGCCTACCGACTTTCCCATCCCCCCAACCTACGATTTTCAAGTCGGAGAGTTGCGCCTGAGCTTTGTAGAGTCGGAAGGCACTTTTCAGTTGACCGCCGTGCCTTTTGACATCCTGATGGAACCGGGTGAAGAGCCACAACTCGTCTTACGTGAGCAAGAAGCCGTCTCATTAAGTTTCACGCAGCAAGATGCTTACCGTCTCTCGCGCAATATTACAGCCGTGATTGCTGCCGGTCGTCCTACTTGCCCGTTCTGCGGCGCTCCCCTTGATGATGGACCCCATGCCTGCGTTAAACAGAATGGGCATCAGCGGATCATTCCTCTTGATGCAGATGGGGAGGGAGAAGGAGAAGAGGGGGAAGAATAATAAAAGGGCGCGATCACCTCGCGCCCTGCGATACAAACTCTGAATTTGCACGAGGCATAGTGTTCCTGCACAAGCCCTGCGGGAAGGTAGCTGTCTCGCTTTTGTTTTTGCTGCCGGTGGGCAACTCAGTCAACGTACAGGTATTTATTGGCCTTTTGCAGATACGTTTCCTCGTTTGCCTCGATCATCAGCTTATGCAGCACCACGAGATCCGCATCGGGCAGGTACTCTACCGGCTGTAAACAGAGCCGCATGATTACACGCCCGTTCTCTATGACCTGGACATAGCCTCTGGTCCGAGGCACGCGGTATACCCGTCGAGGCTCTGTGGGACTGGGTACTTCCAGGTACCCCCGCCAGAGGAGTTGGTGGAATTGCTCAGGTGTCAGGGTATCACGCAACAGATCTGCGGCTCGCCGCTCGGCTCGTGACCATCCTTTCAGGTAAGGTTGCAGGAGCAACCACACCATCGGTATGATAGCAAGGGCTATGACGATCCAGCACAGAACAGTGAGCACCTGAGTGACCGAGTTCATCCACCAACGACTCGCGGGACCATCACTATCTGTTCGGCTGTGGCGTCAAACTGCTCAATGCGCTGTACCGGTTTGCCTGCTTTGACACGGAAAGCTGTCGCGCCTTTCGCGCGCTCCTGGGCGAATATGCGCTCCGCCTCGCGGACAGCGGCGATCGCTTCGGGATCACCTGTCAGGACTTTCTGCTCATCCCAGGTAACGCGATCATCTCCGCGCCGTGACATCACCCGTAACATTCCCACAGTGGTTCCTCCTTCGTTTTACGCCATCCTGGCGGGATGGCCGTTTGCAACGAACACTCGAACGTACTGCTCTTGTGGCAGTTGCTCTACAAAACAGACGAACTACATGGTCCAGAGAAGAGGGCACCAATCGAATCGATGCCTCTACTTACACGCTTTGCTCTGATAAAATGTTTCTCGACTGTGCTGTGAGAACCGGTATACCGTCAGCCTGGGCAGCAAGTTGCGAACCAGGCTACAATAGTATTGTACGTGACAGTTTGAAGATAGTCAATGCTATTATTCTCTCAGATGCACGAAAGCGACAGCAATAGGGAAGTATCATCCCGAAATAAGGTATTTTGTAATAATAACGAAACATCGCCTGAATTTTCTATATGATGTGTAGCAATGGTGGTCAGTCAGGTTTGCGCGCGATGATGTGTCTGCACGTTTTTCCTCTTAAAAAGAGTGTACCTGCTGTTAGCGTGCAATCACTACCGAGACAGCGGCTGTTCCCGGCCCGGTGTGTGTTCCCAGGACGCCACCCAGTTTGCAGGTGGGGATGGCACCGGCATAGACGGGCTTCAGCGCCTCCGCAAGTTGCTGCCCGACCTCTACGCTGGCCTCAGCGATATAGATATGCTCGATAGCTCCCATTTCTGCAACCATCTGGGCGATGCGTGCAAACGCCTTGTTGCGCGTGCGTGGCTGCTCCAGCGGTACAACTGCCCCCTCTTTGAGGGTAATGATGGGTTTGACGCTAAGCATGTTGCCGAGCAGCGCGCGGGCCGCGCCGATGCGTCCGCCACGTTTGAGAAACTCCAGCGTGTCCAGCACTGCCAGAAGGCGAGTGCGTGCGAGACGATCTTGCAGGTGCGCCTTGATTTGCTCCAGCCCTGAACCTTTATTCGCTTCTTCTGCCGCCTTCATAAGCGGATAGAGCATACCTATGCTGATACTCTGCGAATCAACTACTTCGATAGACACCTTTTTCACTTCCGGCGGCAGCGTATCGCGCGCTGTACAGGCCGACTGGTAGGTGCCGCTCAGTTTTGCCGAGAGGTGGACCGAGAGGATGGCGTCCGCGCCCTCTTGAATAAGCCGGGTGTAGGCTTCCTGGAAAGCTGCCGGGGAAGGCTGTGAAGTGCGAGGGAGTTCTTTGCTGCTTTGCAATTTGCGGTAAAAAGCCGCATTATCCAGTTCGATATTATCCAGGTAAGCTTCGTCGCCGAAAAATACTGTCAGGGGAACGATGATAATACCCAGTTCCTGGGCCTGAGCCGGCGTAAGATCCGCCGTGCTATCCGTCACAATACGAACAACCATATGTTATTGCCTTCCTCATTCCGCCGAGATAATATATGCATAATAAGGCTGCCCGCCATCGACAACCTCAATTTCAAGGCGCGAAGAGCATTCTTTAATACGCCTTGCCGTCTCCTGTGCTTCCTGTGCGCTCACACCGGCACCATAATAGAGCGTCAGGATCTCGTAACGCTCGATATTCATACGTTGTAGCGTATCCCTGATGACTTGCTCCATCTGCTGGCCTGCCACCGCCAGGTCGCCATTGATCACGCCAATGTAGTCTCCCTCGCGCACATTCACCGTACCGATCTGCGCCGAGCGTACTGCTGTCGTGATCTCCGCTGTTTGCACACTTCTGGCCGCTGTGGTCATTGCAGCGGTATTCGCGGCAAAATCGGCATCGTAGTTGAAAGCCAGCATCGCTGCGATGCCCTGAGGCAAGGTTTTACTCGGCACGACATAGATCTCTTTTTTGCTCAGCCCACTCACCTGTTGTGCGCTTAATATCACATTACTATTATTCGGCAGGATAATCACTCTGTCGGAGGGAACGCTTTCAACGGCTTCCAGCAGTTCTTCGATGCTGGGATTCATGGTCTGACCGCCGGAGACAATCGAGCTGACGCCCAGACCGCGATAGACCTGCTCGAAGCCCGGCCCGGCGACAACTGCAACAGTGGCGATGGGGATGGTCTCTGGTTCCCCGGCCTGTGACTCCCCGGCGAGATCGCCGGCGTGCTCTGCGGCGCTCTCGGCGGCATAGGTCAGGCTCTGCTCCTGCAAGTTTTCGATATTGATGTCCAGTAGACTACCCAGGCTGACGCCGTAATCGAGAATCTTGCCGGGCGTCAGTGTATGTGTGTGGACTTTCAGTAGCTTATCGTCACCGGCAACGACGGTAGAAACACCGCCCATATCAATAATTGTCTGCCGGATGCGCTCTACATCCAGATTTTTCCCGCGTAACAGGAATACCACTTCATAGCCGTATTCTTCTTCAACAGACACTTTGCCTTTTTTGATATGCTTCTCCTGTTCAGGCTGGATGACAGAAAGCGTGTCTGCCGGGGCAGTGGTCTCGACGACGGTGCCAGCCTCATTGCGAATGTAGCGCAGAATTCCTTCCAGAAAGACGTAGAAGCCCTGCCCGCCGGCATCGACGACGCCTGCCTGTTTGAGCACCGGCAATAAATCGGGAGTGCGCGCCACTGCTGTACGGGCTGCGACCACCACATCTTGCATCAGCGCCACGAAGTCATCGCCCTGCGCGGCGCTCTTTTTCGCGGCCTCTGCCACCTCGCGTACCACTGTCAGTATTGTTCCCTCGACCGGTTTGATGACGGCGCGGTAGGCCAGCCTGGCAGATTCATCGAAGGCGGCGGCCAGATCTGCGGCAGTAAACGTCGATTTCTTCTCCAGTCCCTGGGCCAGGCCGCGCAAGGTCTGTGAGAGAATCACGCCAGAATTGCCGCGCGCGCCGAGCAGAGCGTCGTGGGCCACGCGCGCAGCGATGGCGCCTGCCGATGTCTCGGTGCTATTGGAGATGGTACGAATGGCTGATTTCATCGTGGCTGACATGTTCGAGCCGGTATCGCCATCCGGCACCGGGAAAACGTTCAGCGCATTGATTTCTTCGCGGTGCTCTTCTAACCACGCGGTGCCTGCCAGAATGGCTCTGCGCAGATCCTGGCCGTCAAAAATGCTGATGCGGCGAGGCCGTAGTCGTACCGGGGAGCGTGGCAATTGTTCCTGCATAGCGGCTGTGCTACCTCTAGTTCTTCTGGTCCTTTGTTGTATGCAGCACAGGCCCGTGAATCAATCCCTGGACGTTCACGTTCACCTGAGCTACAGCAATGCCGAGCATCTTCTCTATTGAGAATTTCACGCTGCTCATAATGTTATGGGCAACTTCTGAGATACGCAGGCCATACTCCAGCGCGACATATATGTCTATTACGAGTTGATTATTGACGACGTGTACTCGTACTCCCTGATTGCGCTGCTCCGGCGGAAGGAGTATGGCCTGTCCATTGTGAAGGCGTGGAGAAGCTATTCCCAGCACGCCATAGCACTCGCTGGCAGCCTGTACTGCGATAGTATGGATGGCGTTGGGCAAAACCTCGATTTTACCAAGGGGGCGGGAACCATGCTGCGGTTGAATAGCTGATGCTCTGGGCATACGCATGTGTCTTCTCTCTTGCCAAAATGGCCGATATCAGGTATACTCGCATAACGTGTTATAGGATTGCTCTGACGTGCGCGAGTTTTTACGCAAGCAGTATACCAGAGGCACCGCTGTTTAGCAAGTAAACGGACCGGGATTGCCACGCGCCGTTAAATTTTTACCAGAGAGGATAATCGTAATGTCAGCAGGTCGTTGTGATATATGTAAACGCAAGCCAATGTACGGCAATAACGTCCCTTTTTCACAGCATCGCACGCGCCGCCGTTTCGTGCTCAATGTGCAGCGTCGCCGCATCGTCATTGATGGGTCGCCGCGCAATGTGAATATCTGCACGCGCTGCCTGCGCACCATGAGCAAGATGCCTAAGAGCCGCTAAAGTTCACGTGGCGTGGGAATAATGGGGACAAAAAGAAGGAGCCGCTCCGGCTTCTTTTTTTCGTCAGACGCAAGATGACAATAGTTGTGCCGGCTTTCGAGTTGACAAATTGCAATTGACAGATATTGATATTTGTCATTTTATAGGTTATACTCCTCTTAATCCATAGCCGGGGCTATGCTCACCCAGTCTCCCGGCTATGGAGCGATGTGGTTTTTTGCCACTCGATGTTGCAGAAAGCAAGAAAGGTTATGGGAGTATGCAGAGACAGACAAAAATTGTAGCATCTCAGATTACTGTATACTCCTGTATTCAGGCAGGAGAGTAGTATGATCACACGTGTACTTGGCTCTGCCGGTCCCCACGTATCGGCGCCCGGTCTGGGCTGTATGGGAATGTCTGATTTCTATGGCCCGGCCAGCGAAGCCGAGAGTATTGCCACCATTCATGCCGCACTTGATGCCGGCATCACCCTGTTCGACACCGGTGATTTCTATGGCATGGGTCACAATGAGTTGCTGTTGCGTGAAGCCCTGCGAGGGCGTGTCCGTGAGCAGGTTGTGCTCAGTGTCAAGTTTGGCGCTCTCCGCGATCCCGCCGGCGGCTGGTCCGGCAGTGATGGGCGTCCTGTTGCTGTTAAAAACTTTCTGGCCTACACATTGCGCCGACTCGGCACTGACTACGTTGACATCTATCGTCTTGCGCGCATTGACCCTGCTGTCCCGATTGAGGATACGGTTGGTGCGATTGCCGATATGGTAAAGGCGGGATACGTGCGGTATATTGGTCTCTCGGAGGCCGGCGCTGGCACAGTGCGGCGTGCGCGGGCCGTTCATCCCATCTCTGACTTGCAAATTGAATACTCGCTGTTCTCGCGCGGTATCGAGGCGGAGATTCTGCCGATGTGCCGCGAGCTTGGCATTGGCGTGACTGCTTACGGCGTGCTATCGCGTGGACTCCTGAGCGGCCACTGGTCCGGCGAGCGTGCTCTGACAACTCGTGACTTCCGTAGCTCCTTCCCTCGCTTCAGTGCGGGGAACCTTGATCGCAACCTCTCGCTTGTCGAGGCGCTGCGTTCGATTGCGCAGGCGAAAGGTGCAACGGTTGCACAGCTCGCAATAAGCTGGGTGCTGTCGCGTGGCCAGGATATTGTGCCACTGGTGGGGGCGCGCCGGCGTGATCAGCTAGCCGAGGCATTGGGGGCGCTCGACCTTACTCTTACGGATGACGATCTACTACAGATCGAGCGTGTGATAGCGGCTGGCGCTCCTGCCGGTGATCGCTATAGCACCCGTGAGATGGCTCTGCTGGACAGCGAGCGCGGCAAGGGAACAAAGGGAACAGCGCAATGACCGATGAAACGCTCACGTCGGACCGTATTCTCGAAGCGGCAGAGGATGTTCTCCGCCGCTTCGGGCCGGCCAAAGCAACGGTGGTAGATGTTGCTCGCGCGCTCGGTGTCAGTCACGGCAGCGTCTATCGGTTTTTCCCAAGTAAGGCGGCGTTGCGCGACGCAGTGACCGAGCGCTGGCTTGCTCGTGTGTCGGCGCCGCTTGCTGCGGTAGCTGAGGAGAAAGGCCCTGCCCCGCAACGGCTGCGGCGCTGGTTTGATCTACTGATCATGACCAAACGGAAGAGAGCGCTCGACGATCCTGAGTTATTCGCTACATACATGCAACTCGTGGCAGAGGCGAGAAACGTGGTCAAGGTGCATGTCGTCGATGTTCTTGCCGCGCAGGTTGCTCACATTATTGCCGATGGAGTTGCGCAAGGGGAATTCGCCGTTGCCGACCCTGTTGCCACCGGGCGGGCAGTGCTTTATGCAACTGCCCGTTTCCATGACCCGGTTCATGCGGCGGAGTGGTCAGATCCGGGCATTGATGCAGCCTTCGAGGATGTCTGGTCTCTTGTTCTGCGTGGTCTGGGGGCGCCTGAGGCTTCGGCATGATGGCTGCCTGGCTCGCGCTGCCGGGTAACTGCCTGTTTGTCTGGCTCCGACTTATTTCTGAAGATCCGGCATGGTAAGCTTGTGCTTCTGCTCGAAACGTGTGCGGAGCTGTCCGCAAGCGGCAGCGATGTCGTCTCCGCGCTCGGCACGTACGCTGTTGCTCACTCCATGCTCGAAGAGGATATTTCTGAATGTGCGGATGGCATCAGGCGTGGGGGGCCGGTAATCCGCTCCTGTCGCGTTGACGGGGATGCAGTTGACGTGCGCAAACTGGTGCAGCGGAGCCAACAGTTCAGCCAGTTGCCGCGCATGAGCCGGCGTATCGTTGACGCCGGCGAGCAGGACGTATTCAAAGGTGACCTGGCGCCGGGTCGCGGCAATATACTCCTGGCAGGCAGCCAGTAACTCTTTTAGCGGATATTTGCGGTTCACCGGCATGGTCTGGCTGCGCAGTTCATCGGTTGGCGCATGCAACGAGATCGCCAGGTTCACCTGGAGCGGTTCCTGGCTCAACCGCCGGATGGCGGGGACCAGTCCTACCGTCGAGACGGTCATATGCCGTGCGCCCAGGTGGAAGCCGGCAGGATCGTTGAGGATGCGCAGTGCCTGCAACACGTTGTCATAGTTGTGTAGCGGCTCGCCCATGCCCATCAGTACGATATTGGTGATATGGTCTATCGGCTGGCTGCCCGGCAGTCCGGCGGCGGTCCAGGGAGCGCTACGCAGTTCACGCGCGAAATGCAGCACCTGCGCCACGATTTCACCGGCTGTCAGGTGTCGCTCGAAACCCATCTGGCCGGTGGCGCAAAACGTACAGCCAAATGCACAGCCGGCCTGGCTGGAGACGCAGACGGTGGCACGAGCGCTGCTCTCGCCGAGCGGAGGATAGAGCATCAGTACCGATTCGATCAATTTGCCGTCCGCCAGTTCCAGCAGGATTTTGCGCGTGCGCTCATCCTTTGAGTGCAGCTCGCTGCGCACGATCACCGGCCCGATGCTGGCCTCTTCTGCCAGTCGCTGACGCAGCGACAACGGTAGATTCGTCATTGTGGCAAAATCGGTGGCGAGGGCCTGATAGAGCCAGTGAAAGATCTGCCGCGCGCGATAGGCGGCCT
>JADBKA010000383.1 GCA_014896635.1 Ktedonobacteraceae bacterium | reverse complement strand
CAGTTGGAATGACAGGACCACAGGCCGCGCCACACGGCCACTACTCCCTTTAACTGGAGATACCTGGTACGCTTTCTCGAAGATGTTCATAAATATAATCGACGCTACGGCATCTCTCGCGGTGGGCATCTAGAACGCTTCTTGCGGCCTTACTTTCACCGCTTGCAGCGTTTCCGCCACGCCATTGAGCTGGTGCCAGGCCAGGTCGGAGCTGCCTACTTTGTTGCGGGCAACCTGGTCGGCGTCGAAGTTGGGCCAAATCCTGCCTACTGGGCGGATATCGGGCCGATCCTCGCTATCTACTGCTACGGTGCTGCCGCACTGCTGGCCGAACGCCACCAGTTGAAGGCGCAGCGCCAGGTAGTTGATCTTGAGGGGCTGACTGGCGTGGAAGATCTGCGCCAGCGCCTAGCGGAAACCCGCCGTCAGGAGACAGCCGAGCGCGTCGATTTGATCCAGGCGCTCTCCAGCCTCTCCTGGAAGTATGGACACAACGAGAAGCAGTCCGGCCTGCGTGTCGTTGATCTCACGCAGGGCGAATGGGCTGGTCAGGCTGTGAAGGATGGCCAGCAGGTGGTGTACCTGTCTGTCTTCCGCGACCTGGCTGTGTAATTGTAGTGAATAGAGAAGAGCGAGAGGGGAAAAGGGGGTTTTCGGGGGACACCTTCCCCGCGTCGCGGGGACCCGCCGAACCCCCGCCAGGGGGGGCTTTGCCCCCCCTGGACCTCCTCTTAACTAACTACTATGCAATTTTCGGCGGCCCCTGACGGATACGCCTGCGAACTTTGTCCAGGCTTGTTTCCCCCCAGCGCGTCTCCATCCACCAGGTAATGCCAGCTTCGGCGAACGGGCCGATGATCTCCTCGGCTCGTGCAGAATTGTCGCCGGGTGTCTCGCCTTCTCCCAGAATGTCGAATGGCGTCTGCTGTGTGCGACGCTCGGCAACATAGGCTCTGATGGCTTTGATATCGTCCGGCGTTGCCGATGCAGGTGAGCCGTCTACGTTTCTCCTCTCAGGGAGTATGCCATCGTAGCGCAGCACGCGCTCCATAGATTTCTTAAACGGCCAGACGCCCGCGATCCAGATGGGAATGCGCGGCTGCTGCACCGGCGGTGGCAGGAAGCGCATCTCATCGACGTGATAGTGCTTGCCGTGAAAGCTAAACGGCTGGCCGCTCCACAGTCCTGTGAGAATCGCCAGGCTCTCGTCCAGCAGTTCTGCGCGCTGTTTGCGATCTATCCCCTCACCCACTTTGCTGAAGCCGCCGTCGTCGGGTGTTCCTAAGCCGACCGGCAGGATCAACCTGCCGTTGGAGAGGTGGTCCAGCGTCACCGTCTCGCGCGCCAGTTTCCAGGGCCGTCGTCGTGATGGGGGCGTCAAGACCAGACCGAGGCGCACGCGCTGTGTGCGTACGGCTATTGCCGCCAGCGTGACCCAGGGATCGAACATCTCTCCCATACTCTCAATGTAGATGCCATCCCAGTAAAAAACGCCATCCCAGCCGGCCTGTTCCGCATCCACCGCCATCTCGATGATAGTATGCAAGTCGCCTCTGGGGATAATAAACCCGTATTTCAGTGGCATGACTCTCTCCTTCTGCTGCATCTTCTAAATGCTACAGCGCAATCGTTTCTCCATTAACGCTACCTCGGAGAGGATACCCGCCTGTATATGCCATCTATTGTCATATTTGTAATGCACTTCTGAGACAAAAAAAGATCGAGCATGACTCTGTATCGTGCTCGATCTTTTCAAAAATGCAGGTAAGAATATTTGTTGAGTTTATTCTTTAAGAGGGCGTGGCGTGTGTGCCAGGGTGGAGACGCTGCTCTGTGCAGACTCCTGCTCCTCACGGCCCTCTTGTTGCTCGGCGAGTTGCTCAACCATTATCGTCAGTGTGTCTAGCCGCTGCTCAATTCCCTGCATCTGCCGCAGCAGCAAACGCAACTGGCCAAAAATCTCCTGGAACTGGCCGCTGGCGAACGTGCTCTGCTCGTCCTCTAGAAACTGCCCGTCCAGTTGGACTGTGGCTTTTGGCGATCTCAGCGAACCCGACGTGGTCGGCGTACGTGGCGACTCTGAGCGCAGTGTGCTGGCTGTCGAGTTTGCCTCAGCAGGGCTGTCGGCTGAAGTTGCAATTGCTCTGGGAGCCGTTGCATCTGGCCTGTCAAGCCTCACTACGGCAAATGCCAGAATCAGCGCAACAACGCCAACGGCGATAAGCCCTCCTACTATCAGCATGATGATCTCCTTTCATCTTGAAAAAGGCGCAGTAAAGTTAGTACATGTTTTAATTTTACAACTTTATCCCTGCATCATGAAGTCAATTTAGTGGATGTGGATGGTGACGGTCGCGCTCAGACCGGGCATTACGTTTTTGCCGCCGGTGCCTTCGAGCGAGATGATAACGGGGATGCGTTGTCCGACTTTAGTGAAGTTGCCACTGGCGCGATCCTCGGTTGGCAGCAGCGAGAAACTGCCGGCGGTAGCCTGCACAATCTGCTGTACGTGTCCACTGAAGGTAGTATCGCTGTACGCATCGACGTGAATATCGACGTCCTGACCGACCTTGATGTTATTGATAGCGCTTTCATCGACGTAGGCTGTGATGTACAGGTTGCTCTGATCGGTGAGTTGCACCAGTGTCAGACCCGGCACAACGCTCTGTCCCTGCACAACCGGTGCCTGTAGCACTACGCCACTGATCGGGCTGGTAACATTGATTTCGCTTTTCGCCCCGTTTGTGCCTGCGACACTGAGGGTAGCGATGGTCTGCCCGCTGACCACTTTATCACCCAGCTTGACGGAAAGCGTTGAAATCTGCCCGTTCGCCGGGGCGTTAACTGGCACGATATTGCCGGAAATCTGGGCATCATCGGTACTGTAATAGAGGTAGTTCTGGTAGATGTAGTAGGCAATGCCGCCTCCGATAGCCAGAACTGCCACAACGATTAGTAATGGAACCAGTATCAAACGACGCATAGAATTGTGTATCCGTCCTTTCAATGCATGATAGTGCTGTTATATACCCAGCAAAGCTTCTTCGCGTGTCAGGTCCTCTTCCTC
>JADBKA010000382.1 GCA_014896635.1 Ktedonobacteraceae bacterium | reverse complement strand
TTATTTTCCACAGTTCCATGTCGATCCCCGTAACGAACGCCGGCATGGCAAGGGCTGGACGGAGTGGGAGTTGCTCCGCCACGCACCCCCCCGTTTCCCCGGCCATCGCCAGCCGGTCATTCCCGCCTGGGGCTATTTTGACGAAGCTGATCCCACCTGGGCCGCCCGCCAGATCGACCTGGCTGCCAATCACGGCGTGACGACCTTTCTGTTCGACTGGTACTGGTACAGTGGAAGACCATATCTGGAGGGAGCCCTGGAACGCGGCTTTCTCCAGGCTCCTGACCGCGCGCGCATGAAATTTGCCCTGATGTGGGCCAATCACGACTGGTACAATCTCTTCCCAGTTCGTTATACCAATCACCCTGAATTACTGGAATGCGGCAAAGTTTCGCCTGCCGAGTTCGAGCAGGTGACGGATTACCTGCTCACGCACTACCTGCACCAGCCCAATTACCTGAAAATTGATGGCGCACCGTTTTTCTCGATCTACGAACTGGGTACCTTCATCGCCGGCATGAGGAGTGTGGAAACAGCCGCGGAAGCTCTGGAAAAATTTCAAGAGAAAGCTCGCCGGGCGGGTTTGCCGGGTATTCATCTGAACGTGATTCTCTGGGGTACCCTGATTCTGCCCGGTCAGGTGGTCGTCGAAGATGTACCATCGGTCATCAAGCAACTGGGCTTTGCCAGTATCGGGTCCTATACCTGGATTCACCACTATCCGCCTGGCCAGCACAGCTTCCCCCGCGACGATTATGCCCGGGCAGCGGCCACAAACTACCGCTTCTGGGAGGAGCAGCCGGCACGCTTCCCCATTCCGTACTTTCCCAATGTAACGATGGGCTGGGATTCGTCTCCGCGCACCGTGCAGAGCGATATCTACGAACCACGCGGCTATCCCTGGACAGCTATCCTGGAAGGGAATTCTCCCGCGGCCTTTCAGGAGGCGCTCCAGCAAGCCCGCGCGTTTCTCGACCGCCATCCCCACTTTCCCCGACTCCTGAGCATTAACGCCTGGAACGAGTGGACCGAAGGCAGCTATCTCTTGCCCGATACTGTCAACGGCACAGCTTACCTGGAAGCCATCCGCACCGTCTTCGGCGCTCCCGTCTAACCCCAGGCTCTCTACGGGTGAGATTGAGCTATTGTAAGCCAGGAAAGGAGGACAGACCACACCACGTACGACGAATGCCTTCTGCATCATTGCCACCACGATCTCGGCTGGCAATTCTCTCATTAAAAGCTCAAGACAGCGTTGTATGAGCAACAGAAAGGAATACTCGTCACCGAACCACAACAAAAAGTCGGGCAGTTTCTCACCCACTGGTTAGAAGAGGTGCAGAAACAAAGCATTCGTCCTCGCACTTATGGGTGTAAAATAACATACTTGACAGACTCCCTTGCTGCGCAAGAAGTCTTTTATGAACAGATAAATCTCATAATTCATGGGCATACTCTCGTGGTGTCTTGCCGATAATTGCCTTGAAATCCTTGATAAAGTGTGCCTGATCGAAATATCCTAGATCCTGAGCAATCTCAGTCCCATCTACTGTCTGGCTCGCAGCTAGGCGCTCCACTGCCTCGTGTAGCCGATAGCGCTTGATAACCCACTTCGGGCTGACGCCGACATACTGATTGAAAAGCCTCTGCAACGCTCGCTTATTGAGGTCAAAATGACTTAAAACATCATCAACCTTGATAATCTCTGGATGCGCGATAATATAGTCAACGATACAATTAACTTCTTTGACACGTTCATCCTCTTCTGGTAGTCGCGTGCGCAGAAAATCTTCCACCACCTGCATCGCTCCCTCATCTTCCAGCGCCAGTACGGCCTCTTCCAGCGCCCGATCATCTACACCGAAGGCATCCTGACAGCTCAAAGTAGCATTGGTGAACGTCGAAACCGGTCTTCTTACAAAAGGATAAAAACCGCCGGGCCTGAATTTAACGCTAAAAACACGGCCAGCATTCTCAAGCAGGCGCGTAAACCTACCCGTCATCACGCCAAAGATCTGTGTCTGACCCTTCTCAAATACCAGGTGGACGCTGGGATACGGCAGTACCTCCTGCGCATACGGCTCTTGCCCGCGCAGATCCCAGGTGACGCTCCAGTAGAACTCGACGAAGAGGCTGAGATCCTGTGCTGGCAGATAGCGTGCCAGCCGAAACTTTCTTTCACCCGCCTTGTGCCGTAAAATACCCCTGTGCTTCCCGTTATCTAACGACATCATCACGTACTCCCTGACGATAGTCAGCAAACTCTGGTATTCCGAAAAACCTGACCCTTTTCATTAGAGCACAAAAACGTTCCTTTGTCGCGTTTTTACAAGCAATCTTGTCACCAGCCAATTAAAATATGGACCAGAAGTTCTATAGAAACATCAAAAGGAGATCAACAATATGAACAGCTATATGCAGGGAAAATGGTCGTGGATCGAGGGTACGCACAGGATGCGCACAGCTCTGCTTGATACGCTCAACGATGCTGAACTGGCTTTCAGCCCTGGTGGCGACAATATGACGCTGGGGGAGCTGCTGCGCGAGTCAGGTGATATTGAATATTCTTACAACCAGTCGCTCAAGACTTTCAAGCAGGACTGGTCCTATCACAACACAGAAGCCGGACTGGAGAGCAGCGTCGCACGACTCAAAACATGGTTTGCAACGCTGGATGAAGAGATGAAGGCCATCGTCTCAGCTTTCTCGGATGAAGAGCTAACCAGGGTCATTGATCGCGGAGGTTTCGCAGTACCGGTTGAAATACAACTCGACATCTACCTCCAGGCGCTACTGATCTTCTTCGGCAAGGCTACCATTTTCTTCAAGGCGATGCGCAAGCCAGTACCCCAGCAAATCCAGGAGTTTATCGGCTAGATACGACTGATATCAAATCCATTTGGATACTGATGATTGGGGAACACCCACCCCACTTTGTGGGGACCCGCAAACCCCTCCAGGGGCGCAGGCCGCTCCGCACGGCTGACGAGCGACGAACGTCTCGGCGAAAGCCGCGTTGCCGTGCGGAATATCAGGCGCTGGCCCCTGGACCCCCACGCTTCCGATCAT
>JADBKA010000054.1 GCA_014896635.1 Ktedonobacteraceae bacterium | reverse complement strand
CGAGGCCCTGGCTCCTCTGCCCCGTTGCGAGGCCCTGGCTCCTCTGCCCCGTTGCGAGGCCCTGGCTCCTCTGCCCCGTTGCTAAAAAGTACAATTATCCGCACGCTCAAAAGGCATGCGGAAAGAAGGTACTTTCTTCCTGCTGTGAGCAGGTAGCCCCGCAGAGCTAACGCTGGCAACCGTAGCAGACCGTAGCAGACCGTAGCAGACCGTAGCAGACCGTAGCAGACCGTAGCAGCGTCACTCCACCGATATACGACGGAGCGTTAGATCCGACAAACCGGGTAAAAGGTGCACTATCATGTGCATCAAAAGCTCGCTAAAGGATAACATATTGATATGATATGTTTTTGGCAACTGTTAGCCCCCTTTTGCGCTCAATGGGCCATGAAATTTTGCCAGAAGAGGTGCATCTTTTCGCGCAAGGGAGCATGCTCCGGTTTGCGCAAATAGGGATCGCTGGCCCACAGCCGCGCAGCGATATCGCGCGTCAGCTCGATCAGGCGCGTATCGCTCAGATCGGCAATGCGCAGTTCCGGCATGCCGCTCTGGCGCACACCGACGAAATCGCCCGGACCTCGCAGTCGCAGGTCCTCTTCGGAGAGACGAAAACCGTCATCAATATCCTGGAATACCCCCAGTCGTTCCTGGGCCTGGATGCCGGCATCGGCGCTAAGAACGTAGCAGTAGGACTGGTGCTGGCCGCGTCCGACACGCCCTCGGAGCTGGTGCAACTGTGAGAGGCCGAAGCGGTCTGCATCCTCAATCACGATGATGGTGGCGTTCGGCACGTCGATGCCCACCTCGATCACGGTCGTCGCTACGATGATGTCGAGTTCATGATCGCGGAAGCTGCGCATAACCTGGTCCTTCTCCGCCGCTTTCATGCCGCCGTGCAGCAGGCCCAGGCGCAGCTTTGGAAAAACTTCACGTTGCAGGCGCTCGTACTCGCTCACAGCGGCTTTGACCTGGAGCGATTCCGATTCTTCAATCAAAGGACAAATGATAAACGCCTGGTGTCCCTCTGCTACCTGTTGAGCGACCGCGCGGTAAGCCTCGCCTCTCCTGGCGCCGGTGCGCCAGCGTGTGATAATTTTCTGCCGGCCCGGCGGCAACTGGTCAATGACCGAGACGTCCAGATCGCCGTAGAGCGTTAGCGCGAGCGTGCGCGGAATGGGCGTGGCGGTCATAACCAGCATATGGGGATGATAGCCCTTCTGGCGCAAGGCATCGCGCTGTTCTACGCCGAAGCGATGCTGCTCATCGACGATCACCAGTCCCAGGTTCTGGAAAGCCACATCTTCCTGGATCAGCGCGTGCGTGCCAATGGCGACAGCCGCCTGCCCGCTCTCCAGCGCAGCGCGTCCCATCTGGCGTTCGCGCGGGCGCAGACTACCGGTCAGCAGGACGGTGCGGATGCCGAACGGCTCCAGCATCGCACTGATGCCGCGCGCATGCTGCTCAGCCAGCAGCTCGGTCGGGGCCATGATCGCGCCCTGGCTGCCGTTGAGCGCCGCCGCGAAGAGAGCCGCTGCTGCGACCGCCGTTTTACCCGCGCCGACATCACCTTGCAGCAGGCGGCACATCGGTCTGTCTCGCGCCATATCGCTCAGAATCTCGGCGGTGACACGCCGTTGTGCCTGGGTGAAGGTAAAAGGCAGCGTGGCCTCGAAAGGTTTGTCTGTGGCGATGGCTGACCAGAGGGTAGAACCGGCAGGTGCAGCTTGCTCGTCGAGTCTGTCTGGCACGCTGTATAACTGCGGTGGCGGATCGATAAAAATTTTTGCCGGGTCGATGGCCAGACTCTTTGTCTGCTGAGAGGAGAACTGCCAGCGACTGCGTCGCTCCTGCATGCCAAGCTGAATGAGAAAAAGTTCATCAAATGCCAGGCGGCGGCGCGCGGCAGCCAGCGTTTCTTCGTTCTCAGGATAGTGAATGTGCGCGACGGCATCAGACAGAGGCAGAAGTTGCGCGGCAGCACGCACGCTCTGTGGCAGGTGCTCAGGAAGCATGGCCGCGTAGCGATCTACTACCCACCGCGTGTAGCGACGCAGCGTGCGAGCGTGCAGTCCTTCGGTCAGCGGGTAGATCGGTACCAGCCGTCCTGTGTTGAGCATATCGCCCTGCTCAGGCAGTTCGTGGCTGCGCACCGAGAACTCGACTTTGTTGCCGAATCGCTGTTTTATGCCGGTAACAACTAGATAAGAGCCTTTTGCTTTTTCGAGCTGCTTCTGTAAGTAAGGCTGGTTGAACCAGGAGACGTGCAGTTTGCCGCTTTCGTCTGAGATTGTCGCAACGGTAAGAGTGCGCCCGCCTCTGGTGCGCTTCGTCTCCACTTCCCAGATCAGGCCCATCGCTGTGACGGTTTCACTGAAAGGAATTTCGGCTATTTTTGTCAATTTGCTGTAGTCGTGGTGTTCGCGTGGGAAATAAAAGAGCAGATCGCGGATCGTGCGAATACCAAGATGGCGCAGGCGCGTAGCCGCCGCTGGTCCGACACCGGGCACAGCGGTGATCTCTGCGTTCAGCAGTGCCAGGGCGGTATGCCCCTGTGACATGCCTGCATCCAGTCTGACGATATCGTGTTCAGGCTGCGCCGGTGCTACCTGGCTGTTTCCCACTCTAGTGGTGGTGCGAACTGCCGGGCTGGCAGCACTGCCCGATGCCGCTGCCTGTGTGGCGTCTGTAGCAGAAGATGCGGATGCGCTTTTTTTTGCCTGCGAAGGAACATGAGCCGTTGAGGGCACTGGCGCCTGCGGCGCCTGCGACGACGCGGGCGGAGGAGGCGGAGTGGCTATAGTGGATGTAGAACCGGACCCGCTGCCGTCGAGTTCGTTGAGCACTGCCAGCGCGGCGCGCAGGCTGGCGGCCCGCTGCATCGGATCTTGCTGGTGGTATCCTTCGATGCGCTCCATAAAGTGATGAACGGGAGCCAGGTCCAGACCAGCATTTTTACAGATTGCGCTAACTTCTTCGCTCCAGCGAGCGGCGAACGTCTCCAGCCCGCCCGGACGAATCGCCCGGTCCTGGTGGTTCGTGCGCTGCTCATATTGCAGTATCTTACGCGCTCGCTCGACACTGGCAACGAGTGCCTGTGGGCTATTTCCTGACATAAGCTAACATACCTGGACAAAATTTGCAGTTCAGTTCTACCATCCATGATAGGGAATGATTGGAACGTCTGTCAAGGCAGGAGAGAAACCATAAAAATAAGCCAGGCTGGCACCTGGCTCTGTTTTGCTACCACGCAGCAGGCTCTGATCATCGCTCGGTGTCGCTCAACCGGTCTGCGATCATGGCGATTGCTGCATCCCCTACCAGCGATTGCAACTGGCTATGAAGTCGCCCCATATTCTCCATACGCGCGGTGATAAATTCATGCTGAGAGACGCCATACGCCAGACCCGTCAGCCCACGCTGAGCCGCTTCATACTCGGCACTGATTCGCGCAAGCAGACGCGCCACCTCGCTTCGCTGTTCCTGTGCTCCTAGCATGTGTGCACTTCCTTTCCTGGCAATAATACCACAAGAACTGTGGGCTATAATCAGGCTCTTTGATCTACAGAATAGCCATGTTGTAAATACATTGTGTATCGTTTGTAAACTATCGGTAACAATACACATTACTAGTATGCATGATATCATATGCCTCTGTCCAGTGTTTCACCAACTTTTTTTTAACTAAACAAATTTTTTCACCTGATTTTTATATTGGGATAAATGTGTATGTTTCCCCGCAGACAAATGTTTTTCTTCCTGTGTAACATGTGCCTGATCGCTTGCTAGCGCGCGAATCTTCTTCTTACCCCCCTTCTTTAGACGGTTTTTGTTCCTCTCATTAAAATGGAGAAAAAGAGTGGTGAGGGAACCCCTGAGGCCCCCGCCAGGAGGATAATCAAAAAGGAAGAGAAAAAGAGGGAAGAGCTATCGCCTACTTTTCAGATAACCGGCTGTTTATAGCGCCATTCTGAAGTCATATCGGAGAGCACGGCGGGCTGCCAGCCCTCTTCTCCATAGAGAATCGCTTCATTCCAGACAGGATTTTTGCGGCAGAAGCGATAACGAATACGCCAGCGTGAGCCAATCTTTTGCTTTTCATGATAGGCAGTCTCCACGCCGAGGTGAAAGGCGAGTAACTGGGCGTAATAAGGCTGGAGCTGGTATTCCAGGGCATCGGTGTCAAGTTCGTGCTCGGTGAACGTCATTTGCAGATCCAGGCAGTAGGGATAGTCCATAACCTCAGGATCTAGCCCCTCTTCTTCCGCTCGATGAATGAGCGCCAGTATGCCAAACATTTCAAACTGGTAATAAGGCTGGCCAGCGAAAGAGTTTTCGGTGACGGAGGGGAGAGTAAGAAGTTGCTGAATCTCAGCAGCTAGTTGCTGTAAGGATTTGTCGGTTTTGATGCAGATTTGTGACGGCATACGAACGGCTCCTTAGCGGTGCGGAGGTTTTATGTAAACTATCTTTCTCATCTTACGACTGTCGAAAAAGGGTGTCAAGCAATTTCACCGTGTCTTTGCCGTGCCTGTACACTTGCACTCGTTCTTTGTGCTTGATATACTTGGCATTGCGATGAGAGGAGGCTCGATGACCACTGCATCTACACGTCGTTTGCGTTTACAATCGCAAAAGCCGGCACTGCCGCAGCAGCAAGCACACCCCATTATTCACGGTAATTACGAGACGATTCGCTGCTGGCTATTCCATTACTGGCAGAAGCTCAATATCCCTGAGCAGGAACTATGTCTGCTCGCTATCACGCAAGACCGGCAAGAATTTATGCGCTGGACGGGCAAACGGCTTAATCTCATGACTCTCGGCTGTTACTGCTATGTGCCGGCGTCCACACAGGTTTCACGGCGTCGCTCCGGCGGTGAGGCAGGCAGTTCCGGCTCTGGCTCCGGCGTACCGGCACATCGCCATCTAATCTTTATTGAGCCTGACATGCAGCCGCGCTCAATTGAAGTGACGGTTGCCCATGAATTGATCCACCTGGCGGATCGCGTGCGTGGTACGCCGCGCCGTCATCGTCATCACGGCCACGATGCGATTGCTCTTGAAGAGGCCGCGATTACCGGCTATAGCCTGGAAGAACTGCGTGCTCTGCTGCACGAAGAGAGTGCAAAAAGAGAGCGCCTGCGTCGTGAACGTCGTCCTGTCCGCTACCTGTATGAATGTCCTAACTGTGGGAAGAAATATCCCCGTACGCGCAGATACTCCCAGGCCGTTTCTTGCAGCAGTTGCGACCGTCGCTATAATCCGCGCTACCGCCTGCTGCTCTCACAGATCTCTCCAGACGGAGAAGAGAAGAGCTAGGTGCTTGTGATGCCGACTCCGCTGCGCAGTTCGTGCAACCACTCTAGCAGCGCGCGTGTCTGGTAGGTACGGCTGCGCAGCACAACGTGATTGAAGAAAGCGGCATCGTCTACCGTTATCTTGTGTCCGTTTCCCGACGACTGTGCTTCCAGGTGAGCGAGAAAGCGCCGGCAAGCCTCTATTTGCCGCTCAACCAGGGAAGATGTTTGCTCAGGGAGAAAGCGTTGCACAAAGTAGAGCTGGATGAGGAAAAGGATGCGGATATCGCGCGGCTTATCTACAGGCCGGATCAGCCAGGAGAGGAAGACGTCGCGTCCCTCGTCTGTGAGATGGAAGATGCGGCGTGGAGGGCGTATCCCCTGTGGTTCCAGTTCGGCTTCGATGTAGTGAAGGCGTTCCAGTTTCTTGAGGAACGCATACATCTGGCTCATTTCGAGATGGACGATCTGGCCTAATATCCCGTGCTCAAGCTGCTGAAACATCTCATAGCCGTGCATTGGCTGCGAATAGAGTAGTCCAAGCAGCACATATTCAGCCGGTTCGCTAATCTGCATGGCTTCTCCTCGACCTGCTAGAGCATTGCGACAACGTTATTTTCGCTTACCTATAGTATCACATCCGCGCAAGCAGGAAAGATCACTTGCGATCACAGCATTTTTGTGGCTTGATAGCAGATATGATACAGCAATCACTTCCTCACTTGCTTAGCGATATGCTGATCCAGATCGGCGGACTGCGGGCGCTGCTTGAGAGAGAGGCGTCCAGCAGCGAGGCGGAGCGGCAGGCACTGAGCAATGAATTTCGCCGTGAATTGCGCTTGCTGGAACAGAGGGCGCGCGATGCTTTATATCTTACGCGCCTGGAATCGGATGAGGGGCCACCGGCGGAACTGGAAGGCGGTCCACTCTCCGCTGCGCTGGCGCGCATGGTTGAGGAGACAGCGGATATGCTTGGTCTTGCCAGCCGTGTCGCGTTCTCCGGTGTTGACGAGCGGGGGCGTCCTGCCGGGCATACACTCTCACACGCTGCCGAGCGCCTGCTCTACCTGACTGCGCGCGAGGCGCTCTACCAGGTGCAACGGCATGCGGGCGCGCGCCGTCTGCGCCTGGCTCTGAGCTATGGAGAGGATGAGGCAGTCATGAGTATCGAAGACGAGGGTGCGCATACTATAGAGGAGTCTGTCGAGGAGACTGCCGGCGAGCCGTTCCCCGGCGTGCTCGCTCCTCCTTTCGCGCCTGCAACGCCGGCCACTGGTCGCGTGCAGGCAGAGGTCCCGATCATCAGCGACCTGCGCTCTCGTCTGGCGCTTCTCGGCGGCACGCTGGAAATCCACAGCACAGGTGAGCGGGGAACACGGGTTCAGGTGCGCGTGCCTTACGTGGCGCCAGCGCAGAAGGTGAGTCGTTCTGTTGAAACTGCACAGTCAGGACAGCCAGCGCCGTTTGCTGCTGATCGTGTGCTTGCAGCCGAACCCGCCGTTTCCGATCGCGTCAGTGTGCTGATTGTCGATAGCCAGGCAGTCACGCGGGCGGGCCTGCATCGCCTGCTAGAAGGCTATGATGACCTGCAAGTGGTTGGGGAAGCTGCCGACGGTGTACAGGCCGTCAGCGAGACGCTAGAACTAGGACCACAGGTTGTGCTGATGGATTCGCTGCTGCCCAACGGGCAGAGTCTAGAAGCACTGCGTCAAATCAAACAACTCAACCTGAACACGAAAGTGTTGTTACTCTCCTCACAGGAGCGCGAAGAGTATCTCTACGAGACGCTGCGTGCCGGTGCGGATGGCTACGTGTTAAAGGATATTGCGCCGGATGAGCTGGCGCAGGCCATACACGCGGTTGCGCGCGGAGAAGTGCTGGTTCAGCCACAACTGGCCGGGCGGTTGCTCTCGCGTTTTGGCAGGCGCGGCACTGCGCCTTACGAGTCGCTTACGGCGCGCGAACTGGAAGTGCTGCGCCTGCTAGCGCGCGGTCTGCGCAACAAAGAAATTGCCGCCCGCCTCTTTGTAAGCGAGCGGACAATCAATTTTCACCTGGCAAATATCTACCAGAAGCTCAACGTTTCAGGCCGGACGGAGGCGCTGAGCAAAGCTCTGGAACTGGGGTTGATCACGGCCTGAGTTGGCCCGCATGCCACGTATCAATATAGTGCTTGAGCGCATTGATATAGCCCTGCTCGTTATTATTGTCTGCGTTGGGTGCGTACTTGTGAATGATCTGATCAACGGTCACCAGTCCCCACTGTGCCACGTACAGATTGCGAATCAGCTTATACCAGGCCTCAAAGCCGGCTTCCCAGGTCGGGAACGCGGCATAGCCTCCGCGATCCTGGTCCACGCATTGCGCGTCGGGAATGCAGCGCAGATTGCCGAGCGAGAGGGTTTTGCGCGCTTCGCCGGCGGTGCCAAATGTGCTTTCGTGCAGAAAGAATGCCAGGGCATACGCCGGGTCGATACCGTATTTGACGCCGAGATCATAGAGCGTCTGCGCTTTGCCAGCGGCGGGCGAGTGGTAACTCGCCAGCACGCGATTCATGAAATCTACCGTTAGCGAAGGCTTGCCCAGCACGGAATACGGGCCGGTCTGCTTTGGAATAGGAACTTTGGGCGGCATCGGCTGATCGCTCTGCCAGGTATTGGCAAGGTTACCGCCAACCTGTATGTCATAGACCTTGCCGCCGATGAAGTTCACCAGTTGCGGCCCTCCCTGGCGCTGGTACATCGAAGATGACAGGAGCACCGCTGAGAAGACGACGGCAATCACCATGCAGATGACCAGCGGCATTAACCACGATCTATACTTGACCAGCGGATGAGGTTTGAATTCATCAACGACTATCTGCGGAGGCTGCGGAGGTCTCCTTAACTGGTCGGTAGCCACAGCCGGTACCAGTTTCTCCTTATTAATGCTCGTTTGTAACGTTCTGGAAATCGTCGGACGCGGCAGATAAATACCGTCCTCAGTTTCAGGCTCCACGAGAGTCTCTTCCGGTAACTGCCGCGTGGCCCGGCGGGGGACGCGGGTAGAGGTGGGCAGGTCGAGAGGCTCCTGTTGTGCCGGTTTTTTTGCATAATTACCGCTGGCCATTACCTGTCCCCTTTTTGCTCAGAAAGATTTTCCTGCGAGTTGGGATAATCCAATCCCTTATATAAGAACGTGTCTGCGGCAGCAATGCGGGCATAAATACCACTGGGTAGAGAAATCAGTAGCTTTTGCTTCCTTGCTCGTGACATGGAAACAGCTCCAGGAGAACGTTTTGATACGCAAAAATACAACTGGCTAGAGGGTATATTACCACTTCAGCAGTCATTAAAAAATGGTAAAAAAGTACCATTGAGCATGCACTTGCCACATGCTCAATGGTACAGATCTTTTTTTTCTCCTCTCTCACGATGAAGAAAAAGGGGAAATCTGTAGCCCCGCCATTTATGACGGGGTTTGGAAGTACCCACGTTTACCTGGTCAGCAGCGTCTGTGCTGCTTGCTGAGCCAGGTTCACCAGCCAGAAAGGCAGCACCGTTCCCATTGCCAGCGTGCCGAGTGCGGCGATGCCCAGGCCGGTCCATGACAGCCAGGAGTGCTCACCACTCTCTTCTGCGCTCTCTTCAACTCCTGTAGATGCCGCTGGTGCAGCAGGGGCTGCGGTCGCAGCAGGTTTTGCTGCGACCGCCGTTGCAGTTCCGCCGGTAGCGAGTCCGCCACTGGCCGGGCGAGTGCGCCCGGCAGGCGAAGTTAAAGGAGCTGCTGTCGCCGGCGCGGCTGCCGGTGCTACCTCGCGGTATTCCATAAACATCGTGGCGATAATGCGCAGATAGTAGTACATGCCGAGTACACTGGCGAGCACACCGATGATCAACAGTTCGGGATAGCCCTGCACCAGCGCGGCATAGAACAGGTAATACTTGGAAGCGAAGCCTGCCAGCGGCGGGAAGCCTGCCAGCGCCAGCAGAAAGAAGGCCAGGAAACCAGCCAGCACCGGGCGACGAAACCACAGGCCACGCAGATCCTGTGCGCTTGTCCCTGAGTTATCACTGCGCTCAAGCATCGACACTACGCCAAACGCTCCCGTATTCATGAAAGCATAGCAGAGCAGATAGAAGAGGATCGCCGCCGTGCCAATGGCGCTGTTCTTACCGCCAACTACTCCTGCCACAATGCCGATCAGCAGGTAGCCGCCATGCGCGATACTGGAGTAAGCGAGCATGCGCTTGACGTTGCTCTGCACGATAGCCATGATATTGCCAAAGACGATTGTCAACACTGCAATAGTCCAGATCACGGGTGTCCAGTCGGCGGCGATAGGTGCGAGCACGAAGTCGAAAACGCGCGCGAACGCGATCAGCGCCGCCGCTTTGGTGCCGACCGACATGAAGGCCGTCACCGGAGCTGGCGCGCCCTGGTAGACGTCAGGTGTCCAGGCGTGGAAAGGGATAGCCGAGACCTTGAAGGCGAAGCCAACAGCCAGCAGGCTCAAGCCGATGAAAAGTAACGTCGTGCTCTGTTTGTGGGCCGCGACGAAGCCAGCAATGCTCTGGAAGGTTGTGCTGCCAGTTGCACCATAGATCAGCGCAATACCATAGAGCAGGAAAGCCGAAGCGAATGAACTGAGCAGGAAATATTTCATGCCCGCTTCCTGCGATGCGCTGCGGCGCGCAACATAGCTACACAGGATATAGAGAGCCAGGGAGAGCATCTCCAGGCCCACGAAGACGATCACGAAGCTGGTCGCCGACGCCAGCAGCAGCATGCCAACCGTTGCCAGCAGCAACAGCGCATAGTATTCGCCCTGGTGTACCAGATTCAGCCGTTTGAGATAGGCCGGTGAGAGCAAGATGCCAATGCCGCAGGCTGCCAGGATGGCGAGAGAGCCATAGAGCGATCCCTGGTCAGAACCAACCATGAAGTTGAAAGCTGGCCGCTGATCACCCGTCACGTAGAGCGTGATGACTGCCGCCAGTGCGCCCAGGACTCCCAGCAAAGAGAGAATGGGCAGCACCAGAAAGTTTTGCGGGCCGGTATGCTTCGATTTCTCCCCGGCGTGCGGCAGCAACAGATCGACGAGCATGACGATCAGCGCCATGCCCGCCAGCACCAGCAGCGGCGCAATGCGTCCCCAATCGAGTGGGGGAACCGTGTATGTAAACGTCATATTTCAATCCCTGTTTCAATTCCTGACGGGCTTCAGAAGCCATTCCGACGCTGCACCTCTAATATAGCTTGAGAGGTTGATCCAGTCAAGCGTTTCCGATAAGAACCTCAATGGCTTCTCTTTTTGCGCCCAACCGACGAATCATTTAATAAACGCACTACCAAGAGCCTGCATCGTATTGAGTACCGACGGCTCCATCAGGAACGTCAGAGGCAGAGGCTGCACGCCAATGTAGAAGATCAACGCCAGCAACGGCGCCAGCACGCCGAATTCGCCCAGGCTCATATCCGCCAGCGTCTTCTTACGTATACTGGCCCCTACAGATCTCTCAGTCTGGGGTGGTCCCTGCATGATGCCCAGGAAGAAGCGCAACATATACCACGCGGCAGGGATTACCACAGCCGTCGCCAGTACACCATATACGACATTGCTGCGGAAGACGCCGAGCAGCGCCACGAATTCGCCGGCAAAGCTGTTCAGGCCGGGCAGGCCGAGCGAGGAGAGCGAGGCAATGCACATCACCGTTGCCAGCACCGGTACACGCCACGACAGGCCACCGAAATCGCTCAGGCGGCGTGTCCCCGTGCGCGTCTCCAGGAAGCCGATGAGCAGGAAGAGCGCCACGATAGTGATGCCGTGGTTGACCATCTGCATCACCGATCCCTCAACGCCCTGGATATTAAAGGCGAACATGCCGAGCATGACCACTCCCAGGTGGCTGATGCTGGAGTAACCGATCAGGCGCTTCAGATCGCTCTGTGTCAGGGCCAGGATGGCGCTGTAGAGAATGCTGATAACTGCCAGAATGCTGAAGAGTGGTGCCAGCGTCTGGGCCGCCTGTGGGAAGAGCGGAATGCAGAGGCGCAGGAAGCCGTACGCACCGGTTTTCGTCATCGCGCCAGCCAGCATCGCAGTCACGGGAGCCGGGGCCTCGCTGTAAGCATCAGGCAGCCAGCTATGTAGTGGGAAAAACGGTACTTTGACGGCGAACGCTACTGCGAACGCCAGGAAGAGCCAGAGCTGGATCGTGCCGTCCAGTTTGGTATTGAGCAGGCTGGAGAGTTCGAGCGTGTAGCTGCCTCCTGCTGCCACCTGGTGATAATAGCCAAGCGCGATAATGCCCGCCAGCATCAACAGGCTACCAACCGAGGTATAGAGCAAAAACTTGAACGCTGCGTAGATGCGGCGCTCGCCTCCCCAACTTCCAACCAGGAAGTAGGCAGGAATCAGCATGAGTTCCCAGAAGATGTAGAACAAAAAGAGATTGGCTGCCAGGAACACGCCGATAATGCCACTTTCCATCAGCAGCATAAAAGCCATGTAATGCTTGACTTTACGCTCAATGCTGAACGAAGCTCCGATACTGACCGCCGTCAGTAGCGATGTCAACAGGAGCAGCAGAACGCTGATGCCATCGACGGCCAGGCTGTAGTTAATACCGAGCGTGGGAATCCATTGCACCGTATCCTGGAGCTGGTACGTCCCCAGATAGGCGCTGCTGGTGTTGGTCGCCGCGTAGAGCAGGCCGATCACCACGGCCACAATCAGGTTCAGCAACGCAAAGCCAAGCGCCGTCCAGCGAACGATGCTCAGGCGGTTGTCGGGTAGCAGCAGCGTTACGATGCCGCCGAGCAACGGAAGAAATGTAACGATTGTTAACCAGTAGTGAAACATGACTGCTACCCCCTCACCACGTAATAGACGATAATCAGTACAGCCCCGATCAGAATCGCCAGGGCATAGTTACGCATGTAGCCGCTTTGCAGGTAACGCAATCCTGTGCTGAATCCTCTAAAGATGCTGCCGATGCCGCGACTGGCGCCATCGAGTGTGAAACCTTCAAGGCCGCGCGTCGCCAGGCGTCCGATGCCTTCAACCGGTTTGACCAGCGCGAACGAGAGCGCCTCGTCCACATAATATTTGTGGAAAGCGAACTGATAGAGCGGGTTGGCATTCTCTTTATACGCGAAGCCGCGCCTGTAAAGCAGCCAGGCGACAAGAATGCCAAGTAGTCCGGCGACGATGCTCAGGCCAGTCGAGGTCCAGTTCAACACAAGCGAGATCTCATGCGGCTGACCGAGCACAGGAGCCAGGAAATTCGCCAGCGGAGACCAGCGAGCGGCGGCTGGACCAAAGAGCGCGAATGAGCCGACGAAGCCACCAATCACCGAGAGCAGTGCCAGTACGACCAGGGGGAACGTCATCACGCCCGGCGCTTCGTGGATGTCGTAATACGCAACTGCGCGATGATGGGCATGGCCATTCTCTTCTTCCTCTTCTGCTTCGTGCTCTTCACCTGTATGCACGACTGCGGCGGCGCCACGATAGTTGCCCAGGAAGATGCCGAAGAAAAGGCGGAACATATAGAAAGCAGTCAGAGCAGCGGTCAGCAGGCCAACACCCCACAGCACATAGAACCAGGGATTGCCCGTTCCGCTGGCCTGGCCGAGCAGCGAACCGAGAATCTCGTCTTTACTCCAGAAGCCTGAGAGCGGCGGAATGCCGCTGATAGCCAGAGCGGCCAGCAGGAACGTCCAGAAGGTGATGGGGAGACGCTGGCGCAGGCCGCCCATCTTGCGCATATCCTGCTCGCCGGCCAGAGCGTGAATAACGGCGCCGGCAGCCAGGAAGAGCAGAGCTTTGAAGTAGGCGTGCGTGGTCAGGTGAAAGATGCCGGACGTGTAGTTACGAACGCCCTCACCCATGAACATATAGCCAAGCTGGCTGATAGTCGAGTAGGCCAGCACGCGCTTGATGTCAAGCTGGAAGAGCGCGATGCTCGCGGCAAAAAGCGCCGTCGCGCCGCCAATACCTGCCACGACGTTCAACGCGATAGGCGCGGCCTCGAAAAGCGGGTGCGCACGCGCAACGAGATAGACACCGGCTGTCACCATCGTCGCCGCGTGAATCAGCGCGCTCACGGGTGTCGGACCTTCCATCGCATCCGGCAGCCACATGTAGAGCGGCAACTGGGCCGATTTGGCAGTACAGGCCAGGAAGAGCAGCAGCGTGATGGCCGTCGCTGTGATGCTACCCACCGGAAGTTGCTTGCTGACATTGGCGAAGACGTTGTGATAGTCTACAAAGCCGAACGTCAGGAAGATCAGAAAAATTGCCAGCATCAGGCCAAAATCACCAATCACGTTGATGACGAATGCCTTCTGCGCGGCTGCAACGGCTGAACGGCGCTGGTACCAGAAGCCGATCAGCAAGAACGAAGCCAGGCCAACCAGGCCCCAGCCAACGAGCAGGAACAGGAAGTTATTGGCCGTTACCAGCAGCACCATCGCAAAGATAAAGAAGTTCATATAAGCGAAGAAGCGCCAGAACCCAGGATCGCCTTCCATGTATCCTGCCGAGTAGATGTGAATCAACAGGCCCACGCCGGTCACGATCAGCAGCATAGTCGCCGAGAGCGGGTCCAGCAGTAAGCCGAATGTAACACTGAAAGGATGGGCTGCGGTCGCGCCAGAAATAACCCAGGTGTATATCGCCTGGTCGCTCACACGGCTGGCAGCGGGTGTGCCGAGCATCGAGAAGAAGTTGAGTGCGGCCAGCAGAAATGCCAGGCCACAGGCTCCCCAGGCCACCGTGAGAATCGTAGATCTGGACAGGAACCGCCCCAGTAAGCCCAGGATGATAAATCCGAGCAAGGGCAGCAGTAATACCCATAAACTGAGATTCGCCATACGTACTTAGCCTCGCAATACGTTCATCTCGTCCACGTCGATATTGCGGCGTGTGCGGAAGATCGAGACAATCAATGCCAGGCCCACCACGACTTCGGCAGCAGCAACGGTCAATACGATGAAGACAAACATCTGTCCATCGGCTGAGTCGAGAAATCTTGATAAGGCCACAAACGAGAGATTGACTGCATTGAGCATCAATTCGATTGACATGAAAATGATCAGCGGGTTGCGCCTCACCAGCACGCCGACGACGCCGATGGTGAAAAGGATGGCGCTCACGATCAGATAACCTGATAAGGACATTTTCTTCTCTCCACGCTTCTACTAATCTACTAATTTGAGCGAAGGCTTAAGAGGACACCCCTTGTACCCCGCCAGGGGCGCTGCCCCCGGACCTCCCTATGCTCTGCGACCAAAAATCAGCGCGCCGAGAATGGCAACGACGATTAACAGGCTGGTAACTTCAAACGGGAACAGGAAGCCGTGAAAAAGCGCCTGCCCGAATGCCTCGATATTGCCCTGCTGCTGCACGACAAGCGAGAGTTTCTGACCACCCTTTGCCACAGCATCAGGAGAGAGCTGAGTGCCGGTAAAGAGCAAATAGCTGAGAGAACCCACCAGCACCAGGCCAAGCACAATCGCTACGATGCGCTGCCAGGGCAGGCGGTCGCGCTGCTCCACATCGCCGACTTCGGGCGCGAGCATGGTGACGACGAAGAGAAAGAGCACCATGATCGCGCCGGCATAGATCAAGATCTGCACAATGGCGATGAACATGGCCCCCAGTTGCAGGTAGAACATCGCCAGGAACAGGAGCGTCAGTATCAGGCTCAGGGCGCTGTAGACCGCGTTCTTGAAAAGAATAACACCCAGCGCAGAGGCGATGCTGGCAACAGCCAGTACAAAAAATGTTACGATTTCAAACGTCATCGCAGTTTCCTTCTGTCTTCGTCTTGCTCCTCGTCAGTAAAGAGCACTGCACTCTCAGTTCGCAGGTTGCCGAGACCGACGGCGGCAGCATTGGCCTGAGAGCCATCGAAGACGCCAGTCTTCTGTGGCACAGGCTGCGGCGCCTCTTCCGGTTCTGGTGCCGGGTCGGTCCAGACTTCGTTTGAACCGACAGTCGCCTGCCCTTTCGGCTCAAGCAGTTGCTCTTTATGGTAAACCATATCCTCTGGATAGTACGAGGCCAGTTTATACACCTTCTCCAGTGTGATCGCGCCGGTAGGACATGCCGCCTGGCAATAGCCGCAGAAGATACAGCGCAGCATATTTATGTCAAACACTCTGGCATATCGCTCGCCCGGCGAGACACGATTCTCGTCGGTGTTCTCCTCGGCCTCAATATAGATGGCGTCAGCCGGACACGCTCCGGCGCAGAGGTAACAGCCGACACAGCGTTCCAGCCCGTTATCGTAGCGGTGCAGCACATGCCGACCACGAAAACGCGGCGGCAACTGACGCTCCTCTTCCGGGTAGGAGACGGTAGTCGGCTTCCTTCCCATATTCTTCAGGGTCGTTGCCAGACCCTTGATGATATCAAAAGACATTACAGACTCCTTAAATTGAGAGAAGT
Source organism: Ktedonobacteraceae bacterium (assembly GCA_014896635.1). Next base: position 8,813 of record JADBKA010000054.1, on the reverse strand, counting down.
GACAAATCGTTAACTCGTTCTCAATTCATCTACTCTAAGCACTCGCAAGCCAGACAGCAGCGGCAAATGTAAATCATTAGTGAGAAAGTATGATGCAGATACAGCAATAGCTGTAGCTACCTGAATCGCGTCAGGAGTAGCAATTCTATGAAACGCACGTAATCGCGCAGCTTCCTCAGCAACATGTGGAGAAAGAGCAACAGTATTCAGGCCGGTTGTGTTAAACAGAATATCCTGATACTTGCGAGCTAATTCAACATTCCCACTTCTTATGGGCAGAACTAGCACTTCGAGAAACGTTATAACAGAAGTAACAACTTGTATCTCTCCTCTCCCTACAGCCTCGAAGAAAGGATCAACCACATCTGCATATACCGGATGCTCCTCGATGAAATAAATTAGAGGAGCAGTATCCAATCCCACTACGTATCCCTTTAGCGGATCTACCCATCCCATGAGGCTCTCTCCTCGGCAATGTACCTGTCCACGTCAATTGATCTCCAGAGTTCCTTACCCAGTCCTTTCAGTTCCATGATATTATGGCGAGGCACTGCTTTGATTTGACTCTTCTTACGCAATCTTGCTATCAAATCCTCTATCAGTTGCAACTGCTCATCTTCAGTCAACTGCTCTGCCTGGTCCAGTATCTGGCGGTATGTGTAGGTTGACATAACTTTCTCCTCGAATTTACCGGCTTGCGCTTGACTCGCTCACCACAATCATACCAGAGTCATGCTACACCCACTATCTGATTATTGCGCGAATTGCAGGGCTTCTGCGCTTTCTCCATCCGCTCCTGCCGGGCAGCAGGGAAAGGGAAGTTCGCTGAGATCTCCCCCTGCCTCCGGCGAACTGTCAGCTACACCTGCACGGCCTTTGTCTTCTGTCCCTGCACTTGCGCCTGTGCTTGAGCTGCCGGTTCCGACGCGGTAGCGGCGGCCTCAGCAGCACGCTCGAATTTCGCCAGGCGCACCGTTCCCGGCAGCAGTACCGGGCCAGCGCCGACCTTCTCCACAAAGCGCGTATGCTCCACCTCACTCTTGCGCCGCAAGAAGAGCAGCACCGCAGCGATAACGATCAGGCCGGCGATAAAGTTTACCCACCAGGGCAGGCTAAATGCAACGCAGACGGCGGCGATAACGGCGTTGAGTGCGGCTAGCGGCAGTAGCGTCTGCCAGCCGAGGCGCATCAGGCGGTCGTAACGGATGCGCGGCAGGGTCGCACGCAGCCAGATGAACATGAAGAGGAAGAGTGCGACCTTGAGCACAAAGAAGACAAGACCAAGCAGCGGGATGCGCTCCAGACCGAAGAAGGTCCAGCCGCCCAGAAAGAGCGTGGTGGCGACAGAGCTGACTGTGATCATGTTGATGTATTCGGACATCTGGTAGAGGCTCCAGCGCAGACCGCTGTACTCTGTCAGGTAGCCGGCGGTCAGTTCCTGCTCCGCTTCCGGCAAGTCGAACGGCGCGCGATTGACTTCGGCCACGCCCGCGATAAGATAAAGGAAGAAGCCAAGCGGTTGTGCCAGGATAAACGGAATGCCCTGGTTGATCTGAGCGTGGACGATGCCGACTACGCTGAGCGTACCAGCCCACATCAACACGCCGCTGAGTGCCAGACCCAGGCTCGTTTCGTAGGAGACCATCTGAGCGGCACTGCGCAGCGAGCCGAGCAGCGAGTAGCGGTTGCCAGAAGACCAGCCACCGAGCACGATACCATAGACGGCCAGTGACGAGATCGAGAGTATCCAGAGCAGGCCGACGTTGATATCGCCGATGACAGGCGCCCAGACGCCGGGATTCTTCGCGTCAACGGCGGCAAATGGGATCACGGCGAAGGCGCTGAGCGCCACAACCACCGAGATGACCGGTGCGATCAGGTAGATGAGCTTTTTCGCCTGTGCCGGTATAATCTGCTCTTTAAAGGCCATCTTGATCGCATCGGCCACCGGCTGGAACACGCCGAATGGTCCGGCGCGATTCGGTCCCAGGCGTCCCTGAATCTTCGCAACCACGCGGCGCTCGATCAGCGTCATGTAGGCAAAGGCTGTCAGCAGGACGAAGATGATAATGATGCTTTTAATGACGGCAGCAACAATGGGATTCATCAGAAAGTCAAGCATGGGCCACCTCCTGTTCCTGTGCACGCATCCCCTGCAACCCCAGGCTCTCCAGAGTGAGGCCGCTGTAGAGCGGATTGCTGGCAGTAATTTCGTGGAAGACGTCTTCTGGTTCGCTGTAGTCCCAATCTTTGCCGAGATGGTGTGCCACGTCGATGAGTATTTCCCAGTCGGCTCTGGCGCCGGGGAGTGGCCGCAGGGCCGGGCGAATGACCTGGACATGGTGATCGAGATTGGTCATCGTGCCGTTTTTCTCAGCGAACGTCACAGCGGGCAGCACTACATCGGCCTGACGCGCGGTCTCGGTCAGCAGAATGTCCTGCACGACGATGAACTCCAGCGTCGAGGGCAGTTCAGATTCGGACAGATGGCGCGCCGGATTCGCGCCCATGACGTAGAGCGCCTTGATCTGCGGGCTGCTGAGCATCTCATCGTAGGACATACCTTGCTCAGTCGCCACTTGATAGCCGGGCAGCGAGTCGGGGAGCAAGCCCATATCACGCGCCCCCAGGGAATTCGCGTCTCTGAAAAGTGGACCAACGCCGGCGCCGGGACGTCCAATCTGATTGGTAATGACGGCGAGAGCTTGCAGGTCAGCAGCCAGATCCTCACAGCCGGGATCGAGCGTTGCCATTTCATCGTAGAGCATTGTCGTGCTCTTTGCACTGGCGATTTCTTCGGCCAGCAGTCGCAGCTGCTCAACAGTGGCGGGATCGAAGGCAGAGAAGGCTTCTCCTTTTTCGGCCTGCGCGGCGATCTCTTTGCTGGCCTTGATGTTTTTGTTGCTCAGGCAGGCTCTGAGCAACACGTGAGCGGCAGCCCCCGCGCTATTTGCAGGAATAGCGATGCGCATTGTCGCAAAGCCGTCAAGTTCGGTCGGGCCGGCATTGACGATGTAAATTTTTGCTCCGGCGCGCAAGGCTTTCTTGATGCGCAGGTTGAGAACGGGTTGATACTGGTATGGATCGGCAGCGATCAGGACGATATGTGAGGCTTTTTCCAGCTCGGCGATGCTGCCGGTCATCATCCAGGGTTTGCCGGTGAGGCGGTCGCGTGGCCCGGCGAATTTGCCATGATGGTGGTCCACGTTGGGCGTGCCGATGACCTGGCGCAGCAGTTTCTGGAAGAGGTAGTTCTCTTCGTTGGTGGTACGTGTTGAGCCGATGCCGCCGACCGACTGTGCGCCGTGACGGGCGATGATGTCTTTGAGGCGCTGAGCAATATAGGCGTACGCCTCATCCCAGGTAGCCGGGGCCAGGCTGCCGTTGCGACGAATGAGTGGCGTACGCAGGCGCTGTGGATCGTTGACAAAATCAAAGTTCCAGCGGCCCCGGTTGCACAGCCAGCCGTCGTCTATCTCGTCGTTGGTGCGCGACATGAGGCGCATGATGCGATCAACGCGGGCATCAATGCGTACGTTGCAGCCAACACTGCAATTATTGCAGACGCTGGACGTTTTTCTGATTTCCCAGGGCCGCGCTTTGAAGCGATATTTCGACGAAGTGAGCGCGCCGACCGGGCAGATTTCGACGGTATTGCCGGAGAAAATGGAGTCGAAGGCGTGATCAGGCGCCGTGCCGACTTCCATGCGATAGCCGCGTGAGATCATGACGAGACCGTTATCCATCGAGATCTCGGAACTGAAGCGCGTGCAGCGCTGGCAGAGAATGCAGCGCTCGCGGTCCAGGAAAACGTCTTCGCTCACCGGGATGGGTTTGCGGAAGTGGCGCTTGTTCAGATCGAAGCGCGTAGCGCCCGGTCCGTGACGGAGTGTGAAGTCTTGTAGATCGCACTCACCTCCCTTGTCACAGATAGGACAATCCAGCGGGTGGTTGATGAGCAAGAACTCCAGCGTGCCGCGCCGGGCCTTGAGCACCATCTCAGTGTTGGTATGGACAACCATGCCTTCGCTAACGGGCGTGGTACAGGCCGTCTGCGGTGGCTTGGGCATCTTTTCGATTTCTACAAAGCACATGCGGCAGGCGCCAAGTGGTGGCATCTTGGGATGGTAGCAGTAGATAGGGATTTCGATGCCGGCTTTTTGCGCTGCCGCCCACACTAGCGTTCCCGGTGGAACTTCGACGGGGGTGCCGTCGATGGTGAGGTGGATGAGTTCCTGTTTTTTTTCTTCTGGCATATATTCTACCGTTCGCTTTCCACAGAAACAACGGGTTATTTGCTATTCTCCGTACATAAGGCGGGAAAAAGAGTTTTGGGGGACACCCCCGAACCCCTGCCAGGAGCTGCGCCCCTGGACCCCGCGACGGTGATAGTAAAAAGAGTTTCGGGAGGGGATACCCACTCCGCCTGGCGGGACATCTCCGAACCCCCTGCCAGGGGCTGCGCCCCTGGACTCCATTCAGGCGTGAGCAGGAGCCTGCTGGCGGCTGCTCCGGCTGCCTGGTCCGACCATGCAATGACCATGCGTGACATGATATTCAAATTCTTCACGGAAAAGGCGGATGCCACTGGTAATTGAGCTGGTGGCAGCATCGCCCAGCGGGCAGAAGGATCTTCCCAGGATGTTACTGCACACGTCCGCCATCAAGTCAATATCCTTCATTTTGCCGTGACCGTGTTCGAGTCGTTCCAGCAACTGCACCAGCCAGAACGTGCCTTCACGGCAGGGCGTGCATTTGCCGCAGGACTCTTCTCGATAGAATTCGGTCATGCGTAGGATGGCACCCACAATGCAGGTATCCTCATCTATGACGATGACACCGCCGGAGCCGAGCATCGAACCGGCTGCCGCGACTGACTCGAAGTCGAGCGGCGTGTCAACTTTGTCGGCTCCCAGAATATAGGTGGACGAGCCACCTGGAATAATCGCTTTGAGTTTTTTGTCGCCCAGAATGCCGCCGCCGTACTGCTCATCGTAGATCAGCGTGCGCAGCGGCGTGCCGAGTGGCAGTTCGTAGTTGCCGGGCTTTTTGACATGGCCGCTGAGACAGAAGATACGGGTGCCTTTGCTTTTCTCGGTACCGAAACTGGCGTACCACTCGGCGCCACCCGCAACGATGGCAGGCAGAGTTGATAGCGTCTCGCAGTTATTAATGACCGTCGGGCCGCCATAGAGGCCGATTGCTGCCGGGAAAGGCGGTTTGAGGCGGGGATAGCCACGCCGGCCCTCCAGCGACTCCATGAGCGCGCTCTCTTCGCCGCAGATGTAGGCGCCTGCACCGCGATGCACGATCACGTCGAGACTGTAGCCGCTGCCCAGGATGTTCTTGCCGATGTAGCCGGCTTCGTAAGCTTCCTGCACAGCTTGTTCGACCTGGCGCGCTGCCAGAGCCAGCTCGCCGCGTATGTAAATAAACGCAGTGGTGACGCGACAGGCGTAGCTGGCAATGATTACCCCCTCAACGAGTCGATGCGGAATTTTCTCCATCAGCATGCGATCTTTGAAGGTGCCTGGTTCGCTCTCATCGCTGTTGCAGCAGAGATAGCGCGGCTTATCGTTTTTGGCGAGAAAACCCCATTTCATGCCGGTTGGGAAGCCCGCGCCGCCGCGTCCGCGCAGCCCCGATTGTTTGACCAGATCGACGAGCTGCTCAGGCTGGTACTCGCGGAGCGCCTTCTCCAGCGCCTGGTACCCGCCGTGCTGGCGATAGACGTCGAGCGTATCGATACCGGGAACGTCGATATCTTTCGTAACGATCAATTCTGGCATATGACTATGATTCCTCATCTATTAAAAAGGGAAACCAGCAATCCGTACCGGCAAGCGGTTTCTCTGCTCGCTAGTGGCGGGCCTCGGCGCCGGGTTCGGATCGTTTCACCTTTAACTCCCTATCCAGTTCGTCGAGCAGGGCATCGGCCTTCTCCAGCGTGACGTTCTCGACGAATTCGTTGTTCACCTGCAACACCGGTGCGGTGCCACAGGACGCGAGACATTCGGCGCCCAGCAGCGTATAGTTGCCGTCGGGCGTCGTCTCGCCGCGCTTGATGCCCAGCCGTTTTTCGAGGTGCTCCATCAGCGCGTCACAGTTGCGCAGGTAGCAACTGATGCTGGTACAGACTTTGATGATTTTTCTGCCCGGCTGTGTGCGATGGTACATGGTATAGAACGTTGCAACGCTCTCGACATCATCGACTGTCAGATTGAGTGTCTCGGCCACCGCCTGGAGAGCGGTCTGCGTGATATAGCCCTCTTCCTGCTGCGCGATGTAGAGCGAAGGCATGATGGCCGAGCGTGCGACGGGATAGCGGGCTGCCAGGTCGCGCATGCGCTGCTTTGCCTGTTCAGAAATCATCTATCAACCTCACCTAATACAATATCTATGCTCCCAATGGCTGCAACGACGTCGGAGAGGAAGCTTCCTTCGACCATACGCGGCAACGCCTGCAAATTGGCAAAAGAAGGTGCGCGTACATGCATGCGATATGGCTTCGCGTACCCATCACTGACGATGTAGAATGCCAGTTCGCCTTTTGGCGCCTCGGTGCGCACGAAGACATCACCTTTTGGCGGGCGATAGCCCTCGGTGAACAGCTTGAAGTGGTGGATCAGGGCTTCCATGCTGCCGGTGATCTGCCACTTGGGCGGTGGCGCAACTTTGGGATTCTGCACACGGTGCGGTCCGGTGGGCATACCGTCCAGAGCCTGGTTAATGATTCTGAGGCTCTGCTCCATCTCCAGCATGCGCACCATGTAGCGGTCGTAGACGTCGCCTTTTGAGCCAACCGGGATATCGAAGTCGAACTGCTCATAGCCTGAGTAAGGGAAAGCCCGGCGAATATCCCAGACGATGCCGCTGCCGCGCAGCACCGGGCCGCTTGTGCCGTAGGCGATAGCGTCTTCCTGGCTGAGAATACCGACGTTCTGCGTGCGTTCGAGCCAGAGCTGATTGTTGGTCAGCAGATCGTGGTACTCCTGCAAGCGGTCGGGGAAAATTTTAGTGAACGCACGTACTTTCTCATCAAAGCCCGGTGGCAGATCAGCTTGCAAGCCGCCGGGGCAGATGTAGCTGGTCATCATGCGCACGCCGGTAACATACTCGAAGATATCCAGGATAATTTCGCGCTCGCGGAAACAGTAGAGGAAAACGCTCATCGCGCCCAGGTCGAGCGCGCTACTACCGAGCCAGACAAGATGACTGGCGATGCGCTGGAGTTCGGCCAGGATGACGCGCGTATACTTGATCTTGTCGTTGATCTCGTCTTCGATGCCCAGAAGCTTCTCGACCGCGAGGGAATAGCCCAGGTTGTTGCAGAGGGGGGATAGGTACTCCATGCGGTCGGTGAGCACCAGGGCCTGATGATAGGTCTTGGCTTCGGCGGTTTTCTCGATACCGGTGTGCAGATAGCCGATGTCGGGAACGGCTTTGAGGACTGTCTCGCCTTCGATGGTAAGCACGAGGCGCAGGACGCCGTGCGTGCTTGGGTGCTGCGGCCCCATGTTAATCGTCATGGTGTCGGAACGTTGTCCATCTTCCAGGATCTGGCTGTCCTCGACGGTATATCTATTTTCCATTTGCTGCTGCATAAGCTTATCCTTCCCAAACACATTCGCCGGCGGCGCAAACAGAACTTGCGTTACAGTCGCCTGGCAGCATTCGCCAGTCCTCGCCGCCGAATGTAAAGGAATTATTCCTGCTTCGTGCCGGGTTCTGGCTCAGGCTTCGTCCCCGGTTCCGGCTCAGGATTGACGGCACTACGGCTCTCGTTGAGCGGGCGACCTTCGGGCGTACGCAATGTCTGCCGATATACGGTGCCAACGCCGGGGTCTGTATTGTAAGGGACCTGCCCGCCCCAGTGAGGCTCAGGTAGCTCAAAGCCAGTGAGCGGGTAATCCTTGCGCAAAGGGTGGGTCGTCCAGTCGTGTGGCATCAGAATGCGACGCAGGTCGGGATGGCCAGTAAAGACGATGCCGAACATATCATAAACCTCGCGCTCGTACCAGTTCGCGCCGGGCCAGACACCTGTAACCGTCGGCACCTTCGGGTGCTCTTCGCGGCGCTGTCCTACACGCACTTTGAGCCGTATAAAGCACATATGCTGCATGGAGAGCAACTGGTAGACAACATCGTAGCGCGGCACGCGCTCAGGCCAGTCTACCGCAGTGATAGTCTCCAGGAACGTATAGTGCAGTTCATTTTTAAGGAAGGTGCAGACTTTAACCAGGAATTCTGGTTTCAGCACGATGGTCTGCTCCCCGCGATAATCGACGGTTTCGAGCACCGCCTGCGGGTATTTCTGCTGCACCGCCTCAACGGTTGATGCTGCCGTTATTACCATAGCTGCTGGTTCCTTCAAACAAAATACACTTCTATTTTAACGCTTCTGCTTGATTCATGCGGGAAGCGCGATCCTCTCGCAAACACGGTATACAAGGGCGAGAAGGAAGGGCGGGAACACGCCTTATGACGCCTTATCGCCCCGTCCAGGAATATTGTTCCTGGACCGTCTTTAAGACATGAAAAGGCACCTGCGCAAGGTGCCTCTGGAACGCTTCCTTGCACCTGACAGTTAACCTGGTTCATCGCTTGTTGGACCGGTCAATTTAAGGCCACTCTCTTTCAGCGGATCAGGAGGATTGGGAATACCTTCACGGATCTTGCGCTGTAGTTCGTTAAGACCAAAAAGCAGCATATCGGGTGTCGGCGGGCAGCCAGGGATGAAAACATCGACCGGCACGATCTTGTCCACGCCCTGCACGATGGCGTAGTTGTTGAAGACGCCGCCGCAGGATGCG
>JADBKA010000381.1 GCA_014896635.1 Ktedonobacteraceae bacterium | reverse complement strand
ACACCAACCAGTGGTAGTGGTGGCAACACTCCTTCTACGCCGGCCAGGACCCCCCTGGCACTGCCAAAAGCGATGATACCGGCAGGTTCGCAACTCTATGGTACGAACTGGCCCGGTCCCGGCTGTGATCAGCAGGCTCAGGCCGCTACCTGGAGCAAAACTCCCAATGCCAGTCTTACCTGTAATGCAGATGCGACAAAATTGACCAATACTGGCGGTGCGCCCGCCAGTGTGGTGCTGCAAACGCTGCCCGCTGGCAAAGCCTACCCTGGTGATTATATCATCCAGGTGCAGGTCGATATCAGAGCCGACTCGCGGGGCGCGTTTGGCGTCTCTTTCCGCAACCAGCCAGGTAATCAGCCGGGCAAACTTGCCTTCCTGATCACACCGTCAGGCCAGTGGCAGGCCAGTGTGTATGATAATACGACGGGTACCGCCAGCGTACTGCCTGGAGCGTCCAATGCCATCTTTGGCAGCAGTATGGCACAGGGCAGGCTTACCGGCACGATTACCATTGATGTGGTCGTGCAGAAAGATACCTTCACGCTCTACGTCAACGGTGAGCGCCAGGGCGGAGCACAAAGCCCGCTCTACCCCAACGGCACTATTGGCCTGGTCGCTGATGCCGGAGCCGTGGTCTATTATAAGAACCTGACAGTGTATGCTCTATCCTGACGATATATGCTTTAATTAAGAAAATCCAGAGGGCGCTGGCCCTCTGGCGGAGGCAGGGGATCGGCAAGGATCTCCCGTATTTCCTGGATTATGTTCCCTTACTTTTTCTTTCCCTTCTTTAAGGAAAATCACTGTCAGCTCAAAAGCTGGTTGGTATAGGCCAGTTTGACATCCTGCCCGGAAGAAATCATCTTCTGTGCCAGCAGGAACTGCTGCGTTGCGGCCCAGGCAGCATCATCGTTGTGACCCGGCTGTCCATTGCCTTGCCAGATCGGGATAGTGGCTTTCAACACTTCCAGTGCCTGAGCCTGATTCAAATTTGGCACAAAAGCTTTGCTAGTCTCCACTGCCGCGTTGGGATCGGCAATCACATCCTTCACCCCTTTTAATGTTGCCTGCACAAAGGCCCGTACCATCTGTTGCTGGTTATGATAGGTGTCCTCGGTGGTGACAATGCCATTGGAGACAAGCGGGATATAGTCGGAGACGGCGAAGATGCGTACCTGCATGCCGCGCTTCGCCAGTTGTAACGGCTCATTGTTCGAGTAACCCATCACTGCATCCACTTTATGATTCAGCAGCGCCTGCACCTGCGTGAAGTTGATATACTGCGGCTTTATATCTTGCAGCGTTAAATTCGCCTTGTAGAGCAACGCCAGCAGACCGGTGTGCGTTGCGCCGTACGGGCCAGGTTCGCCGATGGTGTGTCCCTTCAGGTCGCTCAGCGTTTTAATAGGTGAATCGGCGGGTACGATCAGGCTGACCGGATACTTCTGGAAAATCGTTGCCACATCAATCGCTTTGACGTTTTTGCTGCGCGCGACCAGCAATTCATCGCCTGAGACAAAAACAAAAGTGTTCTGCCCGGCTGCCATTGAGCCGACCAGATCTGGCACAATTCCATGATTGAAGGTCACATCCAGGCCGGCATCTTTGTAATATCCCTTGCTTTTCGCTACATAAAACGGTGAGAACTGAATATCGGGGAGATAGCCCAGGCCAATTGAAACCTTCTTCAGCGTCCCCGCTGTCCCGGCAGTGGTCGCGCCACTTCCAGCCGTTGTGCCTCCGCACGCAGCCAGTAACAGGGATAGCAGCGTCAATAGCGATACAACGGGCAAAATGAGAGAGAGGCGATGACGTGTTGACATCGTATCTTTTCATCTCCTTCAGATCAGACTGGTGATTGTTGTAAGCCTGAAACTTCCATGCTCGTCTGGGTGAGTTCCCAGGCCCGCGACGATGATGCTTTCAGTAAAGCACCATCGTCGCGCTCAACGTTTTGTTTTAATACACAGCGGCAGCCAACCTGCTTAGCAGCCAGGTTGCAGTGTAGTAGAGCGCGGCCAGTGCGGCCAGCACAAGCAATGTCGCAAACATAGCTGGCGTATCATACTGGTTCTTGGCAATCATCACCAGCGCGCCCAGTCCCTGATCGCCACTTTTGACGAATTCGCCTACCAGCGCCCCGGTAATCGAGAGCGTAAAACCTGTGCGCACAGCCGCCAGGATAGCAGGCAGAGCCAGCGGGAACTCGATATGCGTCAGCAGAGACCAGCCGGATGCCCCATCGAGACGAGCTGCCTCGATATACATGCGCTCAATTGTCTGGAAGCCCAGTGCCACGTTGATAACCATAGGGAAGAGGACAACCAGCATGCAGAGGATAACCACCGGCAGCATGCCGTAGCCGAGCCACATAACCAGCAGAGGCGCGATAACTATGGCCGGGATGGCCTGCCAGGCCGCCAGGTACGGCTGAACGGTAGCAGAGAGGACACGCGATTTCACCAGGCCATAGCCAAGCGGCAGCGCCACAACGACTGCCAGCAGGAAGCCGAGCACGCTCTCCTGCACCGTCACCAGCGTGTTGCTTGCATACAGTCCTGAAGTGATGCCATTGAGCAGGCTGATCAACACATCGGCAGGTGCGGGCAAAAACAGGCTGTTGATATGTCCGAAAGTCGTGCCGGCGTACCAGCCGATTAACAGGAGCAAAGCCAGCGCTAGAGGTGGCAGCAGCGCGAGCAGGCGCAGAGTTGCCCGCGCTCCGGCAGGGGTTGTGCGTGTAAGCCATGCTTGTTCCTGTTCTTTTCGCTGTGGCAGCGCAATCTCCTCTTGCGCCGGTGCCAGTTCACGCACCCGTGCCGGTGCGTATTCAGAAGCAATGCCCATGAAAAGTTTCCCTCAGTCTGAAAATGATGACAAATTGCCCGCAAAACAGGCAGCACAATTCGTCAACTGACTGACCTGGGGAGACAGATGAGGGAGATGCAAAGGAATCGTTGTGAGCAGGATGGTGCATATAGATAGCACACCCCACCATATGCCGCAGTAGCCTTGCAGCATATGACACAGCTCACCGTATAAACCTTCTCCCATCCGGACTATACCGTCGGCTCCGGCTTCTCACCGGATCAATCAC
>JADBKA010000053.1 GCA_014896635.1 Ktedonobacteraceae bacterium | reverse complement strand
CGTACTGGCAGGACCCGCAGACCTACCTGGCAGGAGCCGGTGTACACACCGATGCCTCTCAATGGCTGGCGGAACAACGGGTCAGAGCCGTCGGAGCAGATAACATTGCGTGGGATACGCCGGGTTATCTTGATCCCGACCTCAAAGTGACGCTACCGGGACACGTGGTTCTGCTGGTTCGTCATGGCATCTACATCCTTGAGAACCTTTTTCTCGAAGAACTGGCACGAGACCGGCGCTACGAATTCCTCTTTATCTGCCTGCCACTCAAAATGCGAGGAGCCACCGGATCGCCTGTACGTCCGGTGGCGGTCGTGCCATAGCTCACTAATGAGCCAGAATGTAGACGTCGGACCAGTCACCGAAGTATAGCCCGTTGCCGTTCACTGTCACGCCATGTATCCAGGGCGGAATCACCGCTGCCATCGTTTCATGCAACAACGGCAGCCAGGCAGCATCCTCTACAGCGATACGCTCGGCTTTACCGTATAACATCAGGCGCGCCTCGCCGTTGAGCGATTCCGCTTGCTCAATCGCCTGATCAAAGCTGGCATTGCTCCACCTGCCATTATTAGCGGACACATGCGAGAAAAGATTGACGGCCAGGCAATCATACGGATCAGGAAAATCGGCCTGCCAGGCGACGAGGCCGAATTGTATCAAATGCCGCTGTAACTCGTCTTTATATGCAGTATCCTCTACTGGTCGCATATTTACCTGAATGCCCAGGGTTGTGCGCCACATCTCCTGCAACATCCATGCCTCATCACCTGTCATCTCTGAAACAGGATAGGAAAAGGTGATCGAGGGTATCGCCGAAGGACTGGGATAGACGGATTGCAGGAGCGATGCCGCCTTTTTCTTATCGAAAGGCAGTCCGCTATATCCTGGTTGATAGCCGGGCATACCAGGAGGAAGAATTGTTGTGGTAGGCAGAACCGTGTCTTTAAAGATCGCATGCGCAAGTTCTGATCGGTCAGTCGCGTAGGCAAACGCCTGACGTACAGCCGCATTATCAAACGGAGGAGTAGTAGTATCGAAGAAGAGCGCATTGGTCTGCAAAAGTGGCACACGGATAAAACCGCTCAGTCCTTTCGCTACCGCCTGGTCTGCTGACTGCAATCCCCAGATAAAATCTCCTCCTTGCCTGGCACGATAGGTCTTAAAGGCTGTTGCAGCATCATTCACAAAGGTCATCGTCACCTCGGTCAGCCGTGTCCTGTTACCATAGTAATAGGGATTGGGGACAAAAACCATCTTTACATTGCGTTCCCAGCGCTGGACCATAAAAGGCCCGGTTCCCAGACCATTGCCTTCGACGTGCTCCATCCAGCTTTTAGGCCCATAGTGGTCGATCATCTTCTGATTGACCGGGAAAAAGAAAGGGTTGGTCAGGGCTGTCAGGAAATAAGGTGCAGGATGGGTCAGTGTCACCTGGAGAGTGTGGGAATTGAGGGCTTTGACCCCTGTCAAGGTTTTTGCTTTGCCTGTGCTCACATCACGCGCTCCAGCAATAATCTGAGCAAATTGCAGGACATGATTGGAACCGGGCAGGCGCAGCGCTCTTGTCCAGCTAGAGACATATGATTGAGCGGTCAGGGGCGTACCATCGGCGAACTTCACATCAGGCCGGATGTGAAATGTATAGACCTTTCCATCGGCGGAGATCTTCCATGCGGCCTGATCAGGTATAACGTTTAAATTGCTGTCGGTCCGCACCAGGCCACTATAGAGCATCGTGACAGCAATCCTGGAGTTTGTATCCAGGTCACGAGCTGGATCAAGTGTCGCCAGGTCGGTTGTGCCAACATTCGGAAAGGTCAGTGTCTGCCTGGCAGCCAGAGCCGGTGTGCTACTCGCAGCTGGTGGACTGTCCTCTTCCCCACAGCCACTCAGGATGAACAGTACCGCACAGAATGCCAGTACCAGAGCGATACAACGCCTTGAACGGCTGGCCCGCTGGCAACCTTTCATTTTTCTCTCACTTTCTGGAACAAATATACTATAGATAGTCTTTTGTTGATCATTGTACTACTTTTCAGGTAACGTGCAAAGCTTGCGCGGCGGCTCAGCCATAGACAAGAAGGAGGGCAGGATATATAATGGAGACAATTCTTGCAACTGTTCAGCGGCGAACTAGAGGAATCCGTATGCATATTCGCGTAATTGGTGCTCCTATAGATTTAGGTGCTGATCGACGTGGAGTGGATATCGGTCCCAGCGCCATCCGTTACGCCGGACTTCACGAGCAACTGGAGCGCCTGGGCCATATAGTTCACGACGTGGGCAATCTCGTGGTTCCCCAACCGGAGGGCCAGCCTGTCGGCAGCCCGCATCTTAAATATCTCGATCCGATCATAGACCTCTCAGAAGAGCTGGTCCGGCAAGTAGCCACTGCCTTGAAAGAGGGGGAGTTTCCACTGGTGCTTGGTGGGGATCACAGCCTCGCACTCGGCTCTATCAGCGGCGTTGCCCACGTCCACAAGAATGTCGGTGTGCTCTGGATTGACGCTCACGCCGATTTCAACACCAGCGAGACGACGCCTTCGGGCAACATTCACGGGATGGTACTGGCGGCTCTGGCCGGTCTGGGGGATAAACGGCTCACGCATGTTGGCGGCTGGGCGCCCAAGCTGCACAAAGAGAAAATTGTCATCGTTGGTACCCGCGATCTCGACAGTGGCGAGCAAATGCTGCTGCGCAGCCATAAAATTCACGTTTTCACCATGTCCGACATTGATCAGCAGGGTATCTTTCACATTATGCAGCAGGCTATTGCCATCGCTGGGCAGAGAGGAAACAACCCCATCCATCTCAGTCTTGATATGGACTCGCTCGATCCGCGAGAGGCACCGGGCGTTGGCACGCCGGTGCGCGGCGGCTTAAGTTATCGTGAGGCCCACCTGGCGATGGAAATGATCGCCGCTTCGCAGCTCCTTGTCTCGATGGACGTGGTCGAAGTGAATTCAATCCTTGATCGTGAAAATGCCACTGCCCAGCTCGCCGTTGAGTTGATACTCTCAGCACTCGGCAAGAAAATCCTCTGACCGTACAAAGCCACGTTCGATAGACGCTTTAATATCTGTAATCAGGAATTCAAGAAAAGGAGGCAGCGCCAGGACAGAGACGTTCCTGGCCTTCACAGAGAATGGCAGTTAAAGAGATTTATATGAACGGCAATTTTGTCCCCGCCGAGCAAGGCGTCATTTCCGTTCGCACGCACTGTTTTGCCTATGGCACAGGCTGTTTTGAAGGCATTCGCGGCTACTGGAACCGTGAGGATCAGCAGGTCTACCTGTTTCGCATGCGCGAACACTATGAGCGGCTGCTGCGCTCCTGCAAAATTCTTCACATCGCGCTCCCCTACAGCGTCGATCAACTCGTCGATCTCAGTGTTGAACTGGTCAGGCGCAACGAGCAGCATGAGGACGTCTACCTGCGGCCAGTCGCTTATAAAAGCGACCAGGTGATCGGCGTACGCCTTCATGGCCTGACCGATCACTTTCTGCTAACCTCGGAGCCGATGGGCAACTATGTTGAGATTACGGGATTGCGCTGCGGGGTCTCTTCCTGGCGCCGTATTGACGACAACGCCATGCCGGCGCGCGCGAAGATCTGCGGAGCATATGTCAACTCGGCCTTTGCCAAAACAGAGGCTATGCAAAACGGCTTCGATGAAGCCATCATGCTCACCCACGAAGGCCATGTTTCCGAAGGAAGCGCGGAGAATATCTTCCTGCTTGTCAACGGCGAACTGATCACGCCAGCTCCAACCGAGAATATCCTGCTGGGCATCACCCGCGATACAGTCATCAAGCTGGCTCAGCGTGAACTGGGCTACCCCACAGTCGAGCGCCAGGTTGACCGTACCGAACTCTATACCGCCGATGAAATCTTTCTGTGCGGAACCGGCGCCCAGATCGCTCCGGTGATCAGCGTTGACCACCGCCCGGTAGGCGATGGCACAGTCGGGCCAGTCACCAGCAAACTCCAGCAACTCTACTTTGATGTCGTGCGCGGCAAAATACCCGCCTACCGCGATCAGTGGTGTACACCGGTATATACACAAGTACCAGAATCGGCAAAAGACGCAGTTCAGAGATAAGATAGCTTCTCGCTCATCATATCTTAAAAGGGGAGGTTCAGAAGGACGAATATCTCCTGGACCTCCCCTTTTCCTTTCCTCATCTCAGATCCGGTGAAATGATGATCGGAAGCGTGGGGGTCCAGGGGGCCAGCGCCTGATATTGCGCACCGCAACGCGGCTTTCGCCGCTCCAAGCGTCGCTCGTCAGCCGTGCGGAGCGGCTTGCGCCCCTGGAGGGGTTTGCGGGTCCCCACAAAGTGGGGTGGGTTTTCTCCAATTATCATTATCCAAATGGATTTGATATAACCCCGGACACAATATGATTCTTCCCTAATAGAAATGGCTATCCTTCTTATATCTTCTTCTATATCTACAATAAAAACAGTTTTCCATTCTATTATCCCTGGGGATAAGAGAAAAACAAACGCAACACATCTTGACAAAATTTTAAAAAAAGTGTACTTTGTTTTACAAGGGAGAGTGTAAATATAACACGCTTGAATTTCTGTTGCCCATTCTATTGATACTCTGGTTATCCAGGAGAAGCGGCCCTTCCATCGAGAGCATGTACGCAGGTACAGGGGAGGGGCTGACCGCATGCAGGGAAGAGAAAAGCATGACCGGCGGGACTTTACGCTTTTTGAACGCTACCCAGGCTTCATCACAACTTCTTCCGCATTACCTCAGTTTAAACTACGACGATCTTTTCAAAATCCAGCATGTACGCAATCCATTTCCGCTGCGTCCGGTGAGCTATTCAAGCCTGGCCGCCTATCTGGAATGTCCTGGTTGCGCGCTTGATCAGAGGAACAAAAAAAGGCCACGCGAACCCCGGCATTTTACCACCACGCACCAGACCGGGCTTTTCAGCACGGGAGAACCAGATCCCAGGCTCCTCGGCACGCTGCTGCACACGCTGGTAAACATGTTACATGAGGCCAACGGTCCTTTAGCTAGAGAAGAGCAGGAGCGCCTTCTCTCTGACGCTGACAGGCTGCACTCCTTTATTTATCATGACGCGCTTACTACTCTGCGCAATGCCGGCAAGCTCAAACTGGCAATGTTCTTTGACCAGCTCAACTGTCACCCGGCATTGCTGCACAGAACCGTTGTCGCGCCGCTGCTGCGTTATCAACGTGAAATTGCCAGTACGGACTCAATTATCGTTGCAGGAGCCGAGCGTTTTCAGTTCAAACTCCTCTCGACAAGAAAGACTTTTGCCGGGCATCCAGACTGGGGAGGATATGTAGGAATCGTCGGGGAATTTGACCAGATTCGCCTGCGCTCTACACTGCGAGGGGTCAGAGTTCCAGTCATTGTAGAGTTCAAAAAGGGTCTGGGCAGGCCAAAAAACCCGGCAACAAGAGCTTTTCTCGTTCCTGAAGAGCAAGAGCCGGTTGCAGGAACAAATACTCCTCAGCCTGATGTATTTCACGCGATGCAGTTGATGATCTACTGGCTGGCATTCCAGACGCGCTGGGATATTCAGGAGCGAGTGGCGAGCGCCAGGAATGCGCTTATTGACATTCCTATGCCAGTACAGCAAGATCTGGATCTGGTTCTCTACAATCTCAACGACAGCTATCAGTACCGCTTGCTCTCCAGCGACCTGTCGGAAACACTACAGGCGTTGACGGAGTGTATATTTCATCTGAACTGGGCAATGAAAAGTGGCTATGCCCGGCAATCACCGGAACACGAGTGCATGAAGACACAATTGCTAGAGGTGCCGATCCAACAGGTTCAGGTAGGGTACACAGCTATTTCCGCCGAAGAGTGTTACAGCCTGGCGCGAGAAGCGTTTAGTCTTTTCAAGAAAACAATTGAGTGGGAATGCATGCCTCCGCCGGAATAAGCCTGCCTGTGACTTGCTCTATGTGATCTCGGCTGAAAAATACTCAGGGTGAGACTGGCGCAGCATATCCTCAGCCAGTTTCTCAACCAGGTCCGCTTCGGCCCACATATACCACTCAGGATGCTCATACCAGACGACCGTCATGTCGCTTTCCTGCTCAAAGACAAGAAAATCGTGCCAGCGTTTGCCGATTTTCATAGCTTTCTCGCTGAGATATGCTCCGGCTCTTGGATACTCTATCAGAATACCACCATTTTCAGGAGTCTGGACCCAGAAAACTCCTTCTTCAAGCTGTGTCTGCGTATGTGACACTCCCCAGGGAGTATGCATAGCATGCCTCCACTCAATGCTCGCCGGCCCTGCGCTCTTTGCTTTTTCCCGCTATAGTCTAACAGTTTCCAGCACACTATTCAACGATAGATAAAAAAGATGTCATCGGAATAAACGGCGGATCTATCACTTTTAGACAAGCCTGGAGAGCAGATTCGCTTGAAAACAGCTCTCTTCCCCTGCCCGGCTGTATGATCCTGTGACAGGGGAAAAGGGAATCCAGGGACACACGCCAGATAGCAGCGAGTACGAACAGGCAGTTAGCGCTTTGTGTACTGTGGAGCCTTACGAGCGCGTTTCAGGCCGGGCTTCTTCCGCTCTTTCATGCGTGGATCGCGCGTCAGATAGCCAGCTTTGCGCAAAGCCGGTTTGAAATCCGGATTTATCCGTACCAGCGCGCGGGCCAGCGCATGGCGAATGGCCCCGGCCTGGCCGGACGTGCCACCACCGACGACACGCACAGTCATAGTATAGGTGTTGTTCAGATCGAGCGCGCGAAAAGGCGCCAGCATGGTTGCCATGAGAGCTTCGCGCGGCCCGAAATAGGCCTGCGCGGCTTTCCCATTCACGGTAATACTGCCATCGCCGTTGGGATAGAGGCGTACGCGGGCCACAGCCGTTTTTCGCCTTCCCACGCCATAGAAGTATTCACCGCCAGGTGTCTCCCCTCTTGTGGTTTCTGCCACGATTGGTCCTCCTATCCTTTACTACTTCCTACACCCGAGCAGGCTGCTTTTCTTTCAACAGCGTCTCTGGTCCTGTCCAGGGTATTGGTTTTTGCGCCTCATGCGGATGATCGGGGCCGGGATAAATCTTCAGGTGCTTCATTATTTTATCACCCAGCCTGTTATGCATCACCATACCGCGCACAGCATGACGCAGAGCGCGTTCCGGGAACCGGCCTTCCAGAACCTGCCGCAGAGTTGTTTTTTTCAGTCCGCCAGGATACTGAGAATGACGGTAGTAGACTTTCTGCTCCAGGCGATTGCCTGTCACTGCGATTTTTGCCGCATTAATCACAATCACAAAATCTCCGCAGTCCATATGCGGCGTAAATGTCGGTTTATGTTTTCCGCGTAAGATCTGCGCTATCTGCGATGCCAGGCGACCGAGCACCTGACCCTCGGCATCAATGATATACCATCTGGGTTGCAGATCAGCGGCTTTGGCGCTATAGGTTTTCATCATTCCTCGTAACTCCAGACTTCTTCAGGATAATCGACTTGTACCAGGCATAGCCCTTGCGGTGGAACTGCCCCACCGGGATGCGTTTTTTCTGCGCGTTGCACAATTGCCGCAAACTCTTCCAGGCTAAGGCGCCGCTGCCCTACCAGTAGCAGTGTTCCCACCATCCTGCGCACCTGCCCTGTGAGAAAAGCATCCGCAGTAAAATCGCAATAGACCAGTTCATTCTCACGAGTACAACGAGCCTCAAGCATCGTGCGAATACAGTGATGTGGCCCCGGTTTCAGCGGATTGCCGTCATCGGGGCTGCGTCCGAAAGCTGCAAAATTCTTGCGTCCAGACAAAAGCTTGCAGGCTTCGTCCATCAACTGGGTATCCAGCGCATATGCGACATGGTAGGTATAACGGCCACGCAGCGCTGTCGGCGCACGATCATTCCAGATCGTATAGCGATATGAGCGACTGCGCGCACTAAAACGCGCATGGAACTGGTCAGGAGCCTTTCTTGCCCACCGCACTACCACTGTAGCAGGCAAGATAGCATTCAGAGCACGCTGCCAGATCTGAGGCGTCAGGCGCGACTGGCTCTGGAAATGGATTACCTGGCCGCTGGCGTGGACGCCGGCATCAGTGCGACCGGCGCCGATCACCGTGAGCGACTCGCCGGAGATGCGACTGATAGCCGCCTCTAACGTCCCCTGAATGGTAGGCCCATGTGACGCTGCCTGGCGCTGAAAGCCGTGATAACCTGTTCCGTCATATTCAATACCACATGCAATCTTCATTGCATCAAAGCTATCGACAGAGAGGCGTAACCGTGCAACTTGAGGAACCCACCAGCAGGCTGCTCGCTTCCTTCTTCACGCTCACCTCCCATATATCTCACACCAGGGCGATTTGCGCTATCTCGGCGGCATCGCCTTTGCGCCGTCCTAGCTTTGTGATGCGCGTATATCCCCCTGGACGATTGGCATAGCGCGGTGCCAATTCCTCAAACATCTTCTTCACTACCAGTTCATCAGGCAGGGCGCTCAGAATCGTCCGTCGTGCATGCAGTTCGATCACCATAGCCTGATACGCCGCCTGCAACGCCTCTTCCGCTTCATCCTCATTGGAAATGATGCGCAGCAACTCTTCGCGGCGTGCCTTGAGCTTATCCTCCAGAAACTTGCGGCCCTTCTCCGTCAACGGAGCCTTCTGCTGAGCCGCGCGCTCCTCATTTGAGGCAACCTGTGCATCCAGAGAAAAACGTCCCCGGCGAGCGAATGCCAGAATCTGAGCCGCCTTTTCCTCATCGGGAACGACGGAACGCAGGTACCTCTCAGCGTCGATGCGCGCCTTTACGGCTTTCGAGATCAATTTCTCAACTTCGCCGCGAATAGCATGGGCGCGCGCCTCCGTAGTCCGTATACGATCATACCGGATGAGACCCACCATCAAATTACGACGCACAGAGCGGCGGCGCGGCTCTGGCATGTTCATCCGGTTGCCAGCAACTCGATGCCTCAACTCATTCCTCCATTTCGTGACTGCCGTCCATATCGGCTCCGACGGCGCTGGTACGCGGGTTGGGCAGGAAGTTGCGCGCAAGCAGGCGTTCGCGCAGTTCCTGTAAACTTTTCTCGCCGAAGTTACGCACGCCCAGTAAATCTTCCTCGTTCATTGAGAGTACCTGGCCGACCTTCGTGATATTGCTGCGTTTGAGACAGTTATAAGCACGGACGGACAGGTCCAGTTCCTCAATGGGAGTATCATAGATCTTCTGTGGGATTGGCAGGCTGCTCAAAGGAGCCTTTTCAGGCTCAGGCAACTGGGCGCGATAATTGGCGAGCAGGGTAAAGTGGCGTACCAGAATATCCGCGCTCTGCCGCAGTGCCTCATCCGGCGTAATTGTCCCATCTGTCGTTATTTCAAGAACAATCTTATCGTAGTTCGTCATCTGGCCAACGCGAGTATGCTCAACGGTATAGTTGACTTTCTGCACAGGGGTATAGATCGCGTCAACCGGGATGACGCCTATGGGCTGATCTTCTTTTGAGTCAGCGGGAACATAGCCCCTGCCTGTTTCAACGACCAGCTCCATATCGAGGCGAGCATTCTCATTATCGAGGGTAGCGATGTGGAGATCGGGATTGACGATCTCTACAGTGCTGGGGGCTTGAATATCAGCCGCTGTGACTTCCCGTTCACCACTTGCTTCCAGGCGCATCGTCACTGCATGGTCGGAGAAACTGCGCAAGCGCAGTTTTTTGACATTCAGCACGATGTCAGTCACATCCTCCATCACGTTAGGAATGTCCTGGAATTCGTGTTGTACCCCTTCAATGCGAATAGAAGTCACCGCCGCGCCGGGCAGCGAGGAGAGCAAAACGCGCCGCAGCGCGTTGCCCAGGGTCATGCCATACCCCGCCTCTAACGGCTCAATATCATAACTCGCATAATTTCCTTGTGTCCTGGTATTCTTGATACGAGGCAGAACAATATCTAGCAAGGTTCCAACCTGCCTTCCTTATTTCTACCACTGCCTGGCAGGAGATGGGAACGCACTCATCATCTCGGTGATTGCCAGAGGATCTCCCCTCCCGCTTCAGCGTTTTAGCGTTGATACAACTCAACCACCAGTTGTTCCTCGAAGGGCAACTCCAGGTCCGCCCGTGAGGGTACGGATAAGACACGGCCAGCCATCTCATCAATATTCAGGCTCAGCCAGGATGGGACGCCCTTCTGAGATAGCACCAGAGCGCGAGTTTTAAAGTATTCCAACCCCCGGCTGCGCTCACGGACGGCAATGACATCGTTCGGCTTTGCGATGAAAGAGGGAATGTCCGTCTTGCGGCCATTGACAGCAAAATGTCCGTGATTGACAAGCTGGCGTGCCTGCGCGCGAGAATCCGCGAAGCCCAGGCGATACACCAGATTGTCCAGGCGCATTTCAAGCACCTGCAACAGATTCTCGCTCGTCTTGCCAGGACGACGAGCAGCGACAACAAAATGTCGTTTGAACTGCCGCTCCAGTACACCATAGGTTCGGCGTACACGCTGCTTCTCGCGCAATTGCCTGGCGTAGCCGGACTCTTTGCGCATGCGGCCGCTGCCATGCTGTCCTGGGCGACTGCTGCGGCGCTCAAGGGTGCATTTTGTCACACACTTGTCGCCTTTTAAGAAAAGTTTCACCCCCTCACGCCTGCACAACTTGCAGACGGGGCCGGTATAACGCGCCATCTAGTTTGATCCTCCTCACATGCACAACATGGGTAATCCCAGGCTAGACACGACGCCGCTTGGGCGGTCTGCATCCATTGTGCGGAATAGGTGTGACATCAGTAATCGAAGTGACGGTCAGGCCAGCTGCCTGTAATGAACGAATCGCAGCCTCGCGGCCAGAGCCAGGGCCTTTCACAAAAACATCTATCTGCCGCAGGCCATGCTCCATCGCTTTACGTGCCGCCCCTTCTGCTGTGACCTGTGCTGCATACGGCGTACTCTTGCGCGAGCCTTTAAAGCCCTGAGAGCCAGCGCTCCCCCAGGAAATCACATTGCCATTGGGGTCGGTGAGTGTCACAATTGTGTTGTTAAACGTTGCCTGGATATGGGCCTGGCCTCGCGGAATAGACTTACGCTCACGCCGCCTGGGCCTGCCCGTTGTTTTCTTCTTGTCTGCCATTATTTTGTTTTTCCCTTCCCGGCATTACTTCTTTGCAGTTGCTTTCTTCTTTCCAGCCACTGTCCTCCTTGGACCCCGGCGCGTGCGCGCATTTGTTCGTGTGCGCTGCCCTCGCACCGGCAGGTTACGGCGGTGGCGTAAACCTCGATAGCAGCCAATCTCAATCAGCCGCTTGATATTCATGTCTACTTCACGCCGCAGATCACCTTCCACTTTGTATTCGCGGTCTATAATCTCACGCAGACGATTGACTTCTTCTTCGGTCAGATCTTTCACCCGGGTATCGGGATTCACACGCGCTTTCTCCAGGATCTTGCGGCTCGTGGTCAGCCCTATCCCATAGATATAGCACAGCGAAATCTCTACGCGCTTCTCTCGCGGGATGTCAACGCCGGCAATTCTCGCCATTTTTTCCTCCAGCTCCAGGCTTCAGGTGTGCTGCCTCGGTCAACTCAGTCAACCCGAAACCCGCAATGACATTTTAACCCTGTTTCTGTTTATGCTTCGGATTCTTCCGACAAATGACCATTACCACGCCATGACGGCGAATAACCTTACAGCTATCACAGCGTGGCTTCACTGAGGCGCTTACTCTCATGATTTGCTCTCCTCACGCAAACGGTAAGATAACAGTTGAATTGAGGGTGCAAGCGAGCGCGCTTGCTCGCTTCCCCTGACACCCGTTCTGCCAGCGTCCTGCCTATCAGGAGAAAAAGGAAGGAACGATAAAGGATGCGAGCCTCACCACCTCATGCCTTCACACGCCATGTAATACGTCCTCGCGTCAGGTCATAAGGAGATAGCACGACCTTCACCCTGTCACCCGGCACAATACGCACAAAATTCATACGGATGCGCCCCTAAAGGGTCGCCAGTACCTGGTGATTTTCGTCTATTTCTACTCTGAACATGGCGTTGGGGAGAGCTTCTATCACTCTTCCCTCAACTTCAATCTCATCCTTTTTCGGCATAGTATCCTTTCTCTACCAGCAGGATGCTGTTTACTCCTCGCTCTGTCTGTCTCTATTGCTTTCTCGCCATACCCTTCAGAGAAAAGGGTTAGGGGAACACTCCATTCGCGTCACCTTTAGAGGAGCATCCCCTCTTTCCTCCCTCTCCTAATGAAGAAAAAAGGGAAAAAGAGTTTTTGGGGACGCCCCGCTCCTCGTCAGGAGGGCATCCGCCCTCCTGGACCTCCCTTTTGGTCTGGAAGTACAAAAGGGCAG
Source organism: Ktedonobacteraceae bacterium (assembly GCA_014896635.1). The sequence continues at coordinate 12,509 of JADBKA010000053.1, read as the reverse complement.
CAGTTGACACTGCTGCTGCCAACTACAAATTATAACATACGCTTCTCTAAAAGTCGAGAGAGCCAGGCTCATTTTCTACAAACTCCTGGGTGGCGCGCCCACTATCACCAGACCTAATGAGTATCCATCAAGCCTTGATAGTTGCGCATACGCATCTGAGCATCTAATTGCCTCATCGTATCCAGCACAACACCTACCACGATCAGCAGCGAGGCACTCCCTAGCAACTGGTTAGCGCCTACACGTGCCACAAATGGCAGTACGGAGACGATACCGAGAAACAGCGCCCCACCGAGAGTAATGCGTTTCAAGATATCCTCCAGATATCTTGCCGTTGGCTCGCCCGGACGGTAGCCAGGGATAAACGCACCCTGCTTGCGCAGGTTTTCTGGAATGTTCTGCTGCTGCCAGAGTACATAGGCATAGAAGTAGGTAAACAGAACTACCAGAAGAAAGTAGAACGCCCAGTAATACCACTGCGATGGATTCGCCAGGTAAGTTCCCACCCAGGTAGCTATATCCTTAAGCCACACCGTCTGGCTTGTTGTCAGATATTGTGAGATGACCGACGGAAAGAGCAGCATCGACTGCGCAAAGATGAGCGGGATCATACCCGCACTATTCACCTGCATCGGAATGTAGGTTGTCTGCGCAGAACCTACCACCATGCCGCCTCTTACCATGCGCTTTGTGGGATACTGCACAGGCACACGGCGCTGCCCCATATAGATGTAGACAATACCAACAATCGTAACCAGGCCGATCAGCGCCAGGACGCCAATGCTGACCACTCCTGCTGAACCACCACCGGTCGTCGCCGCCACATATCCCTGCTGGACAAACGAAGGGAAGCGACTCAGAATGCCACCGAAGATGATCAGTGAAATGCCGTTACCAATGCCATTCTCTGTAATTAACTCGCCCAGCCAGACCAGAATCATCACACCGGCTGTCAACGTCATCAAAATGGCCCAGGTCTGCAAAGCCGACTGTGGGTCAACCAGACTGAAACTCTTGAGAATGCCCTCTTTCTGGAAGAGCGCGCAGGTTCCAATGGCCTGGAGAAACGCCAGGGGAACGGTTATAATGCGCGTGATCTGGCTAAAGCGTAGACGTCCAGCTTCACCCTGCATTGACAGGTTTTGCAGCGCAGGAATAATTGGCTGCAAGAGCTGCATTACAATGGTCGCCGTAATATACGGGTAGACCGAGAGAGCTACAATTGAAAACGTCTGCAAAGAGCCGCCAGAGAAGACATCCAACAAGCCCAGAAGCTGGCTCAGATTCTGATTCTTGTTTGTATTAAAAAGAGCATTTAGGGCAGCCTGCTCATCAGGATTCAAAGGAACCGTGATGTGGGACAGGACACGAAAAACAAGCAATATCCCTAGCGTGTAGAGTATCTTGTTACGCAGATCAGGGACGCTCCAGATGCTGCGCAGGCGTTCCCATAACCATTGGAAGAACAAGAGAGCCTCCTTACAGGATCACATCACCTGCTGACGTGGGAAGCGGGGATGCCAGCAGTCGTTGGGCTGCTGACCCGGAACATACAGGTTATTCTCCTTTCCTGAAGGAGAAGATACTTCCCATACTCCCTGTGTTCCCCTGGCTTCTTCCCTTGCTAAAAAGGCAACTCGCAGCTATTTCGCAGCCTTCGCCTTCTCGCCTTTTTCGTCTTTACGTCGCTTGGTCTTTTCATAGACCTTCACCGGAATAATCTCGATTTTTCCCCCGGCGGCCTCGATTTTGGCTCTGGCGCTGGCCGAGAATTTATGAGCAACGACCGTCAGGGCACGGTCAATCTCACCATCGCCCAGCACTTTGACCAGGCCCTTTCCTTCGGCCCTTGAGATCAGACCTTGCTCGATCAGTTGTTCAGGAGCTACCCGCGTACCGGCATCGAACAGGGCGAGATCGGCCACATTGATGATAGCATACTCATCACGGAAAAGGTAGTTGCTGTTGCCCTGGCCGCGCATAAACGGCAAACGCCGGGACAGGCGCGTCTGACCACCACTGAAAGCACGACCAATGGTTCCGCCGGTACGCGCCTTCTGCCCTTTCGTACCGCGCCCGGCGGTCTTGCCGCGCCCGGAGCCATGCCCACGCCCGACACGCCTGGCCTCTTTGCGCGACCCGGGAGCTGGCCGCAAATCAGAAAGTTTCATTGAGCAATCTCCTCCACCTTCACCAGGTGATGTACCTTGCGAAGCATACCACGTATGCTGGGCAGATCTTCACATTCAACCGTCTGCTGGAGTTTACGTAACCCCAGCGCGCGAATCGTCGCTTTCTGATCTTTTGGATAACCAATTGCACTCTTGGTCCACTTCACACGCAGTTTTGCCATTGCTAACTCCTATCGACGACGTTCGCCGCGTTCGCCACGTTCACCACGCTCGCCACCGCGTCTTTCGCCACCACGCCTCTCACGCCGGCCAGCGGCAGCCCGCGCCTCGCGGGCCTCCTCTTCACGAGCCGCTCGTGCAGCCGCCGCCTGCTCGGCGAGAGCTGCTGCTGCGGCAGTCAACCGCTCGGCCTGCTTCCTGCCAAGTAGCTCGACGACAGTTTTGCCACGCCGCATCGCTTCCTCATCCGGGGAGCGAAGCTCGAGCAAAGCTTTGATGCAAGCCTGCACTGTATTGCCTTTGTTCGTGCTGCCAAGTGTCTTGGTCAGGATATCGCGTATCCCGGCAGCTTCCAGCACGGCGCGCACTGCGCCACCTGCGATGACTCCAGTGCCGGGGGCTGCCGGCTTGAGCAGCACTTCAGAAGCGCCGAACGTGGTTTTGACCATAAAGGGAATGGTTGTCCCGGCCAGTGGCACCTGGATCAGGTGCTTTTTCGCTTCCTCCACTCCCTTACGAATAGCCTCGGTATATTCACTGGCCTTGCCATAGCCAAAACCAACATGACCGTTGTGGTCGCCGACCACCACAAGCGCGCGAATGCTGAAGCGCCGCCCTCCCTTGACTACCTTCGCAACACGGGTAGCCTCTACTACCGTCTCTTCCAGGTTCAGTTTTGAAGCATCTATTCTCGCCATTTTACTCCTCGTGGCCTTAGAAATCCAGACCCGCTTCACGGGCGCCTTCAGCAAGCGCCGCTACTCGGCCATGATAGGTGTAGCCACCTCTGTCAAAGACGACACGGGTTACGCCCTTCTCCTTCGCCCGCTGTGCAACCAGTTTCCCTACCTCGCGCGCAATGGCTACTTTGCGGTTACTGGCAATCCCCATCAGAGCTTCGACAGGCGTTTTGCGAGCACCTTTCTGGGCGGATGGCAATACCGTCTTCGCCTGCGTTGCCGGCTGCCCTTTGCCACCGCCCCGCGCGGTAACAGGAGCCTTTGTCGCTTTCTCGGCCTTTGGCGCCTTCTCGGTTTTCGCAGCTTTGCCTTTCCCTTTCACAGGAGCCGCCTCCGCTGCCATTTCGACCGGGGCCTCCTGCTCCTGCCGAGGCTGCGCCTGGCCGGCAGGAGCAGCAGTCACCGCAGGCTTGAAGTTGCGCAGGCTCTCTTCCAGAGAAGAGGCCGATGCCAGCGTCCGCCCGCTCGTATCATCAATCACTTGCGCATAGATATGCTGCCCGCTGCGGAACACATTCAAACGCGGGCGCTCCTGTGAGCCTGCCAGGGAGCGACGAACGCGGTAGTGACGGCGCAGTCGTGCACGATTTGCATGAAATTGTTTAATCATAGCTCACTTCCCTATTTCTTCTTACCGCTCACTTTACCAGCTTTGAGCCGTATGCGCTCCCCGGCATAACGAATGCCTTTGCCTTTATATGGTTCTGGCTTACGGATACTACGAATATCCGCCGCAACCTGGCCTACAAGCTGCTTATCAATGCCGCTGACGCTGATTTTTGTCGCTTTTGTTGCCGGGTCAACGCCTTCCACATTGAGTGTAATGCCAGCCGGCGGCTGCACCTCCACCGGATGAGAGTAGCCGACCAGGATTACCAGATTCTGGCCAACTTTACTGGCACGATAGCCCACACCGTGAATCTCCAGTTGTTTGCTGAATCCGTTTGTGACCCCTACCACCATATTATTGATCAGGGTACGGTAGAGGCCGTGCTTCGCTTTATGCTCCTTGCTATCTGAAGGCCGACTGACGATCAGCTTGCCATCCTCAAGTTTGAGCGACAGCGCGGGATCAATCCGATAGGAGAGTTCCCCTTTCGGACCCTTGACCGTCACCAGGTTATCTTCAGACCAGTTCACCTGCACCTTTGGCGGTATAACGATAGGAGCGCGTCCTATACGAGACATAGAAAACCTCCTTCTACCAGACGTAGCAGATGACTTCTCCACCGACGCCCTGCCTGTAAGCTTCCTTACCGGTCATCAGGCCCTTTGGTGTCGAGAGGATGGCAATGCCCAGGCCACCGCGCACCCTGGGAATGCCGGTACGCCCGGTGTACACACGCAGACCAGGTTTGCTGACCCGCTTCAACTGCGTCAATACGGGCTGCTTGTCAACATAGCGCAGTGTGAGCTGGATTGTTCCCTGGGGGTTATCCTTCAGGATCTCGATATCTTTAATATATCCTTCTTCCTTGAGCACGCGCGCGATTGCCAGCTTCATTTTTGAGGCTGGGATCAGAACGCGCGTGTGCCGTGCTCTTACCGCATTGCGAATGCGTGTCAGCATATCGGCAATGGGATCGGTCATGTTCATAAAAAACCCTCCACATGTATGAAGGAGCGAAACACACGCCGTTTAGCCAGGCTGGCCTCCCGCACAGATGGCCAGGGCAGCTCTAGACCCGGCGTCCTCACGCTCGATCCTTTCAACTTCGCGCTCGACCTACCAGCTCGATTTTGTCACACCGGGCAACTCGCCGCGCAGCGCCCGCTCACGAAAACAGATACGGCACAGGCCGAATTTCCTCATATAAGCGCGAGGCCGCCCACACACGTTGCAGCGATTGTGTTGCCGCACCTTGAATTTGGGCTTGCGCTTCGCCTTGACGATCATTGCTACTTTTGCCATTGCGCCTCCAGTATTACCTCTTAAAAGGCATTCCCAATAATGCGAGCAGCCGGCGCGCTTCCTGATCAGTGCGAGCTGTTGTGACCACACTGATTTCCATACCGCGCACCTTATCAACTTTGTCATAGTCGATTTCAGGGAAGACCAGTTGTTCTCGCAGACCCAGCGTGTAGTTTCCGCGCCCATCAAAAGCGTCGGTGGGTACTCCCTGGAAGTCGCGTAGACGCGGGAGCGCCACATTGATGAGTTTGTCGAGGAAGATATACATACGCTCGCCACGTAGCGTGACCATACAGCCGATCTGCATACCTTCACGCAACTTGAACGCGGCTACCGAACGCTTTGCGCGCGTGATCACCGGACGCTGGCCGGTAATGGTTGCCAGATCTGCAACAGCGGCATCCATCGCTCTGGCGTTCTGGATGGCTTCACCCATGCCGATATTCACCACCACCTTGTTGATTGCCGGGACCTGCATCGGATTTTTATAGTTAAACTCCTTGCTCAGGGCCGGCACAACCTCCTGGCGATACTTCTCTTTTAAGCGTGATGTCATGCTTAACTGCTCCTCGTCCGATCTTCAATCACTTTGTGGCATTTCTTACATATTCGGACCTTGCGCATTTTTTCACCGACCATGCGACGCTCGTGTCCAACGCGCGTCGGCTCGCCACATTCCGTACATTTGAGCATGACGTTCGAGACATGAATGGGCATCGCCTTTTCGATCACTCCACCCTGCCGCGTCTGCCCCTGCGGGCGCACGTGCTTCTTGACGAGATTCAGACCTTCCACAATGACTTTCTCGATCCGAGGCAATGCCCGCGATACCGTGCCTTCTTTGCCCTTATCTTTACCTGCGATGATCAGCACGGTATCACCCCGCTTGATCTTCAACTTGGCAAGATGAAGAGGCTTCTGCTCTTTCTGCTTCTTTCCCGCCATCGTTTTCCTCACTCATAGCCGGCGCAGGTCTTTTGCTCTTTACAATAGCAGATACTACAATACACATAAAGCCTGCATACCGACTCACTACTGTTTTCAACACTTCTTAAGATACTCCAGGCTTTCTTCAGAGGATCTGTCCCTTTTCTGAACCTAGAGCACCTCAGGCGCGAGCGAGATGATTCTCATGAAGTTGCGCTCACGCAATTCGCGGGCTACCGGGCCAAAGATACGTGTGCCTCGTGGATTATTACCAGGCGCAAGAATAACAGCGGCGTTCTCATCGAAACGAATGTGTGACCCATCCGGCCTGGCGTATTCTTTTGCCACACGAACCACCACGGCGTTGACGACCTCGCCCTTCTTAACCTGTCCATTGGGCGCTGCCTGTTTCACAGAGGCTTTGATAATATCCCCTACTCCGGCATACCGTTTGGAAGTGCCGCTCATGACACGGATACACATGATCTCTTTTGCGCCCGTGTTGTCAGCGACCTTCAGGCGTGTCTGTGGCTGAATCATTGGACGTTCCCCCTACTCTGCCGACTCTTTTTCTTCGGTTTCTTCAGACGCTTCAGATTCAGGCAACAGGTTCGCATCAACTTCTTCCAGTACTTCCTCCACCGGCACAATGCCGGCGCTCTGCTGAATCACTTCCACCAGGCGCCAGTGCTTGGTTTTGCTCAGTGGACGGCACTCTTCGATACGTACCAGATCGCCTATCTGACAGATGTTTTGCTCATCATGTGCATGAAAGCGCTTTGTTTGCTTATATCTACGCTTATAAATGCGATGTTTCTTCAGTGTTTCCACTGCGACAACTATCGTCTTGTCCATTTTATTGCTGACCACGCGACCGACCTTCTGCTGACGACGACCGCGAGGTTTCGCCACTGCTGGCTGCTGCGCAATACCGGCTTGCTGCGTCATTGCTCCCTCTCTTTCCGTAAGATAGTCAGGTGGTGCAGCAGGCGCGCGATATCTTTGCGCGTTTCCGCAAAGATGCGGCTGTTTTTCACTTCGCCGCGCTGTTTCTGCAAGCGGAGATTGAACAGCTTTAGCCGTAGCTCTTGCAGCTCTTTCTGGGCCTGCTGCTCAGTATACTCACTGATCTCTTTGCGGCGTTCGCTAAGCTTCGACACTTTCCGCCTCCCCTCGTGTAATAAAACGGGTTTTTATCGGTAACTTATGACTGGCGAGCCGCGCAGCTTCTTTCGCAATTTCCGGGGCAACACCGGCGATCTCAAAGATGATGCGTCCGGGCTTCACAACAGCAACCCAGTGATCAACAGCGCCCTTGCCGCTGCCCATACGGGTTTCAGCAGGCTTGGCAGTGATCGGCTTGTCAGGGAAGACGCGAATCCACACCTTTCCACCGCGCTTCATGAAGCGGGTGAGTGCAATACGTGCGGCTTCGATCTGGCGAGCTTCCAGCCAACAAGCTTCCAGAGCCTGCAATGCGTAGTCGCCAAAGGCAATGGTCGCTCCTCGTGTTGCCTTTCCTTTCATACGCCCGCGATGTTGCCGACGATATTTTGTACGTGACGGTTGCAATAACATGACCCTGGTTCTCCTCTATTCCCTCTGATCGCCCTGTGAGGCTTCAGCATCTGTTGCAGGTGTTGCCGGCGGCGAAGGTGATGTGGGCGGTGTAGACGGCTCAGGCGATACAGGTTGAGCCTGTGCCACATGGACATTCTCCTCAGTGGGAGCCTGTTCTGTACGAGGGGCAGCCTGTTCCGGTCGGGTCTGGCGCTCACCTCGCTCACCTCGCTCGCCGTGCGGGCGTGGGGGCCTTTCACCGCGCGGGGGCCTTGCCGGGCGTTCTCCCTGCTGCCGTTGTTCTCCCACCTGTCCCTGTGAACGGGCCGGACGCTCTCCCTGCGGCCTTGCCGGGCGTTCTCCCTGCTGCCGTTGTTCTCCCGTCTGTCCCTGTGGGCGAGCCGGACGGGCCGGGCGCTCTCCCTGTGGGCGGGCTGGACGGGCTGGACGCTCACCTTCACGGCGTGGCCCCCGCTCCGCGCCACGACGACGCTCTGTGGGACGGCGTTCTCCGCCTTCACGCGGTGCAACAGAGGGACGGGCAGCGATTTCTGGCTGGACGGCAAGTCCCTCCTGACGCTTACTCGGAAGAATATCCTTCCGGTAAATCCACACTTTGACACCAATCACGCCAAAGGTTGTATGAGCTTCGGCCTGACCATAATCAACATCAGCGCGCAAGGTATGTAGAGGGACTTTCCCCTCAACTTCTTTCTCCGAGCGGGCGATTTCTGCTCCACCCAGGCGCCCACCAACGACAATTTTAATGCCTTTGGCATTGGCACGCATCGCCTTCTGCACTGCCTGCTTCATCGCACGGCGGAAAGAGACGCGCTTCTCCAGTTGTTCAGCAATGCCCCGGCTGACCAGGGTGGCGTCCAGTTCCGGCTGGTGAATCTCGTTGATATTCACCCGCACCCGGCGCTTGCGGGTCCGCTGCTCAAGCAGTGCTTTCAGGCGCTCAACTTTTTCTCCACTGCGCCCGATGACAATGCCAGGTCTGGCTGTATAAATGCTGACCGACACCTGGTCGGCGGCAGTACGCTCAATTTCGATGCGCGAAACGGCGGCACTTGCCAGTTCGTGGTTGATAATCTTGCGAATCTCAAAATCTTCCGCCAGGATATCTTTATAATCGCGCTCGGCATACCAGCGAGACTGCCAGTCTTTGACGACGCCGAGCCTGAACCCGACGGGATGCACCTTCTGCCCCAAAATGTCCTCCTTACTTAGCGGCCCGCGTCTGCCGGATCGTCAGAAACAATGACTGTGACATGGCAGAAACGGTGCTGGATACGACCTACGCGGCCATGTGAGCGAGGCTTCACCCGTTTAATCCTGAACGACTCATCCGTCACAATGTTGAGAATATACAGGTCGTCTGGATTGAGGTTGTAGTTATTCTCCGCGTTCGCCGCTGCTGAGGCGACTACTGTACTGACAGGCTTCGCCCCCGCATTGGGAATGAACTGGAGAACGGCCAGAGCCTCGCTCACTCGAAGCCCCTTGACTGCATTTGTTACCAGGCGCATTTTACGCGGTGAAATGCCAATATTTCTTGCAATAGCCCTGACTTGCATTTTCTGCCTCACTATCTTACCGAAGTGGTCCGCTCGCTCCTGCCACCGGCATGACCGCGAAAATGGCGCGTGGGGGCTAACTCACCCAGCCTGTGTCCCACCATGTTCTCGGTAATGTAAATCGGAACATGGGTCTTCCCGTTATGGACGCCGATGGTCATTCCGACCATCTCAGGGAAGATCATTGAGGCACGTGACCAGGTTTTAATTAACCGCCTATCGCCGCTCTTACGCACGGCCAGAACCTTTTTCCTGAGCGACTCATGAATGTACGGTCCCTTTTTCTTGGAGCGCGACATAAATTATTTTCTCCTCCTGCCCGCGTTGCGTCTTCTGACGATGAAGCGATCCGTCCTCTTGTTTCTCCGTGTTTTATATCCCATTGCAGGCTTGCCCCAGGGGGTTTGCGGCTGGCCACCAATAGGCGCCCGGCCCTCGCCGCCACCATGTGGATGGTCACGCGGGTTCATGACCGAGCCTCGTACTGTAGGACGGCGGCCCATATGGCGGGCGCGTCCAGCCTTACCGATCACCACATTCTCGTGATCGACGTTTCCGACCTGGCCGATGGTTGCCATGCACATGATATGGACATTGCGTAACTCGCCCGAAGGAAGGCGCAGCAGGGCATAGTTCCCTTCTTTTGCCATCAACTGTGCGCCGACTCCAGCGCCACGCGCCAACTGTCCCCCCCGGCCACGCTCCAACTCGACATTGTGAATTGTCGTCCCGACAGGAATATTTTTGAGCGGCAGCGCATTCCCCGGTCTGATATCGGCATTTGGCCCGGCCTGTATGCGATCCCCCACTTTGAGACCCAGGGGAGCGATGATATAGCGTTTTTCGCCATCCACATAATGCAGCAGCGCGATATTCGCCGAGCGGTTGGGGTCGTATTCGATAGCAGCCACGCGAGCCGGCACCTCTAGCTTGCTCCGCTTAAAGTCGATCAAGCGGTAGGCTCGTTTGGCGCCGCCGCCGCGATGGCGTGTGGTGATTCTCCCCTGATTGTTGCGCCCGGCATGCTTTTTGAGTCTGACGGTCAAAGATTTTTCTGGTCGAGTCTTGGTAATCTCCTCAGACGTCAAAACGGTCATGCCGCGCCGCCCTGGCGATGTTGGTCGATACTGTCTAATTGGCATCTCTCAGTCCCTTACGCCTTCAATTTGTCGATTGACTCCCCTTCACGCAGGGTGACAATCGCTTTTTTCCATTCGCGGGGCCTGACAGGTTGAGCAACAGCCCCTTTGCGCCGGACGTATTTCGGTTTGCCAGGCATGCGTATGGTGTTCACCTTGACCACATGCACCTTGAATATGGTCTCAACGGCCCGGCGGATATCTACTTTGGTGGCTTTCAGCGCCACTTTGAATGTATACTTGTTCTGCTCTTGCAGCCTCACCGTTTTCTCTGTAGTCAGGCCGTAACGCAGTACCTCCGTGATCTCCACAGTTCTCTCCTCCCCGGCTATGCCATGCCTAATCGTCAGATTCAGAGGATGCTTCTGCTTCCGCTTCCGTCTCTTGAGTTTCCTCACCAACTGCTTCTGCGCGAAAGGCTTCCTCCTCACTTACTGTATCCGCAGTTACTTCATCATCCGGCTCGCTGGCCGCAGCACTTTCTTCCAGGAAGAGCTGGCTGGCCTCTTCAGCACTCATTCCCTCGCCAAATACTCTTTCGAGCCAGCGCACGGCCTGCACAGGCATGACGAGGTAATCGTGTTTGAGCAATTCGATCACATTAATCGAGCAGACATGCTGCACCTTAGTGCCTGGAATATTGCGCGCTGAGAATACGACGTTCTCATCACGCCTGGGGAGCATCATCAATATGCGCTTACCGGGCGCTGCGGGCAATTTGCTCAGTAGTTCCAGCATATCTTTTGTGCGTGGCTGTTCCAGTGCAAGTTTGTCGAGCACGATGAGGCTCGCGTTCGCTACCTTGTCTGACAGAGCAGAGCGAATTGCCAGGCGGCGCATTTTCTTAGGAACATCATGGTGGTATGGATGTGGCCTGGGGCCAAATACAACGCCACCATGCCGGAACTGGGGCGCTCTGGTGCTCCCCTGGCGGGCATGGCCTGTTCCTTTTTGCCTGTACGGCTTCTTGTTGCCACCTGAGACTTCGCTGCGCGTCCTGGTTGAAGCATTGCCCTGGCGCCGGTTGACCAGTTGCGCGGTCACGACCTGGTGCAACACAGGCACATTCGGTGTAACGCCGAATACCTGCTCACTCAGTTCGAGCGTGTCTACTGCCTCTCCGGCCATGTTATATACTGTAGTCGAGGGCATCTCAGTTACCTCACCGCCTGTTTTCTGATCATGAGCAAACCGCCATTGGCGCCCGGTACGGAGCCTTTCACTACCAGCAGATTGCGCTCAGGATCAGCTTGAATTACTTGCAATTTCTTGACAGTCACACGCGCATTGCCCATACGACCGGCCATGCGTGTTCCTTTTAAGACACGGCCCGGTGTTGTTCCTGCCCCGATGGAACCCGGCGCGCGCCAGCGGTCTGACTGGCCGTGCGTCTTGGGACCGCCGCCGAAACCATGCCGCTTGACGACGCCCTGAAAGCCCTTGCCTTTAGAAGTTCCGATGACATCGACCAGTTCACCACTCTTGAAAAGGCTGACGTCAAATTGCGTACCTAACTGGAGCTGCTCAGGGGCGGCACCTTCTTGCAGACCGACCTCTCGCAATACTTTGAACGGACCCAGTTCCGGGCCTGGACGACGCTGGCGATTCTCCGACACCTTAAGCAGCTTCTGGATCTGCTTACTGGACCCGGATGTGTTGCTCGTCTTCTTCTTTTCGCCTTCTTGTTCGGCTTTAGCTGCGCTCTGTTCCGCTTGCCGGTATGCCTGCAAAGCTTTGCGTTGTGCTCTCAACAGCGGCAGGCTATGTCCTAGATGTCCCAATACGGGCCGTGTGACATGCTTTGTTGTAGTTGTTTCAAATCCTACCTGCACGCCGTCATATCCGTCATGGGCTTTCGTCTTGATCTGTGTTACCACACAGGGGCCGGCTTCAATGACAGTGACCGGGATGGCTGTTCCGTCCGGCCCGAACACCTGAGTCATGCCGACCTTTCTGCCCAACAATGCATTCAGCATATCTCTCACCTCTCTACTCATTCAGAAAATGACGCTACTGCCCCGAACCCTGCCTTTACGTCTTTCTGAATGCAGGGAATCTCTCGTTCACCCTGTGCGTAAGTCTTTCTTACAGTTTGACTTCTATGTCTACACCAGCGGGCAGATTCAAACGTGTCAGGGCTTCAACCGTTTTGTTGGTCGGGTCGATAATGTCGATCAGGCGCTTATGGGTACGGATCTCAAACTGTTCACGAGAATCTTTATCAATGAACGGTGACCGTATCACCGTATATTTACTGATTTCTGTGGGCAGGGGAACCGGCCCTGACACACGCGCACCTG
>JADBKA010000052.1 GCA_014896635.1 Ktedonobacteraceae bacterium | reverse complement strand
GTCGCGGGTATCGTCGTCCCCGGCGGCTTTGGGCATCGCGGCGTCGAGGGGAAAATCCTGGCCGCCGGCTTCGCGCGGCGTAAGAACATTCCTTACCTGGGACTGTGCCTGGGCATGCAGGTGGCCGTAATTGAATTTGCTCGCAGTGTGCTCGGCCTGCCCGCAGCCAACAGTAGCGAATTTGATCCTCAAACGCCCGATCCCGTCATCGACCTGATGCTCACCCAGCGCAGCGTCGCCGACAAAGGCGGCACGATGCGCCTGGGCAACTGGGTTTGCTGCCTCACCCCTGGCACAAAAGTCTACCAGGCGTACAATGAGCCAATCGTCTTTGAGCGACACCGCCACCGCTATGAGTTTAACAACGAATATCGCCGGCGCATGGAATCTCACGGCATGGTCGTCAGTGGGCGCTCAGCCGACAATAGCCTGGTCGAGATCATCGAGCTTGCGGATCATCCCTGGTTTGTTGGCTCGCAGTTTCATCCCGAATTTAAGAGCCGCCCGACACGCCCCCATCCGCTCTTCCGCGATTTCGTCGGCGCCTGTGTGAAACAGGGCAGAGATCGCTTAAGAGCCGGGGATATGTCATTTCAATTAGAGCCAGAGAGCATGCTACCAGACTCTCTGATTGAAAGGTAAGAGGAAACACAAGAACTTCTATGTTTTTTCTCAGCCAGCTACTTGGCACACCCCTCGAAGATCAGCAAGGTGTGCGAGTGGGCAAAGTAATTGATGTGCTGATCCCGGCAGAGCTGGTGGGCCGCAGCGAAGCGGTCTATCCCGACGCGCTGTTGATCGAGGGAGAAGAAGAGCTTTCCTGGCGCGTGCCTTTCGCAGCTATTGAATGGCACGATCACACGCCGCGCCTGCGTGTGCCTCTGGCTCAGTTGAGCCAGACAACAGAACAGCCGCAGGAAATACATCTAGCGCGCGAGGTACAGGACAGACAGGTGATCGACGTAGAGCATAAGAAGGCGGTCCGCGTCAACGATGTCTGCTTCGGCGCTGACTGGCGCATTCTGGGCATTGATAACAGTACGCTCGGCCTGATACGGCGACTCGCACCGGCCTGGCTGCTTGGCGAAAAGGGAAAACTCATTCCACCATCACTTATCCCCTGGAGTGACATCGAGCTGATCAGCCAGCCACAGGCGGAACGCGAACAGGAGGTACCTGCGGCCCCGCTTTTTCCCAGGCCACAGACCCCCAGCGGGCATCTCGCCGAACTGCATCCTGCCGACCTCGCCGAAATCATGCACCAGATCAGCGCCGCCGAGGGCGCACGCCTCATTGAACGTTTCGACGATGAAACCGCCGCCGCCGTCATGGAAGAGGTAGATACCGAACGCCAGCGCCAGATTCTCGAAAATATCGACTCTGCCCGTGCCGCTGATATTCTCCAGGCAATGGGACCGGACGAAGCCGCCGACCTGCTTGCACAACTCCCACAGGAACGCGCTCAAGCATTGCTACGCCTGATGGAGCCTGAAGAATCAGAGGATGTGCAGGAACTGCTGGAGTACGAGGCGAATACCGCAGGTGGCCTGATGACCACCGATTATATCGCTCTCAATCAGGAGAAAACAGTGAGCGAAGCTCTCGCAGCAGTGCGCGACAACATTCAGGAGAACAACGTGCGCACAGCTTACATCTATTGCGTCGAGGATGAAACACAGGAAGAGCAACGTATACTCGGCGTCGCTTCGCTCTGGGATCTACTGATCGCCCCGCCAACACAAAAGCTGGCCGATTTGATGGAAACCGATGTGATAACGGTCAGGGTCGATAGCAACCCACAGGACGTTGCCGAAATTATGGCAAAATATAACCTGCTTGCGGTCCCCGTCGTTAGCGAGGATGGTCTTTTACAGGGCGTCGTGACCGTCGATGATGTGCTTGACATCTTGCTGCCACCTGAGAGAAGGCGCAAACCCACCAGGATGTACTGAAGAGCTATGAAAATGCGGTCTTAGAGGTGCTGGCCTGAGGAGAAGGCACTCCTGGCCGGGAAGGGGAGAAAGGGCCACTGGCCCTTTCTCCCCTTCCCGGCTATGTTCGGCATGCTTTTTGCTGGAATTTCAGGATAAATTATCAGAGCTATGGTAAGAGAGAGCGGCATCCAGGGCATCAAGTACCTGCACAATATCCTGGCAAACCTCTACCATCACCTTCGGCAGCCACGTTTCCGGGTGCGGGTGATCGGCAGTTACTTCTTCCCTCTCTCCTTCAACATCGTACAGGTCCGAACCAGGCCGATAGCGTAGAGCATTATATGACCCACCGGGCAGCCCATGTATCCCCTCTGGATGCCAGATTGGCAACTCGACACGCTGTTGCAGCGTCAACGTGTCGGGACGCAGGCGGTTGTCCTGCAAAACCATACTGATGCCTGGCCGCGTCTCCACCGTACGCTGGCTCCGCTCACTTGCCCGCAGCCGTAGCATCTGGATCAGAGAGAGCAGGGCCGCCTCGGAGATGGTGGCGCCAGAGCCATTGAAAGCAAGGCTATATGATAAATCCAGCACTAACGGGGGGACGGCAGAGGTATGCAGGTGCAGGCAGTTGGGATCAGACTCGTGGAAGAAATCGCAGACCCCCGTCGGACCTTCGAGCGACAGCGCCGTATCCAGCGGCCCCCATACAAACGAGACCGTGCATGCACTGCGCGTCTCCGCCTCTTCACAACTCCCTGTATGGCAGGTGCAGGTAAATTCCCGCTCAAGCGTGCGCGCGTTCATCCAATACTCAGGGTGCGTTACAAGAGAGAGGCTGGCAGCGGCCTTCAGGAAATGCTCCGTTATAGCTTCATATGTTAACAACTTGCGTTTCTCCTTACTGCCCATTCCAGGATAAAACCAGGCTGCATTCCTGGTGGTGGCATTTCTCTATATTACTGATCCACAATCACTGTGTCAACATTACGCTTTCTCTCTCACTTAAAAAACATTTGACATCTGGCGGATTTCCTGTTATCCTAAAACACAGGTCAAAAGAAAAAAACAGGTCTGACCCGCGTTGAGCGAAAGTAGTACGGGAGAGGCGCCTGACAGCGATCCGATGTAAGGTGAAAGTTCGGAAAAGGAACGTGCTCCCAGAACGCATTCGTGAGCGGCTGGCCGAAGAAAATTGCTGACCGCCACGCCACTAAATCAGATCATAAGGCATAGTATTCAGCAATAAGTAGGCCGGGTGGGTGGTCCCCACGCAGCAGATAACCGGAAAGTGGCTTTTCTTCCATTAGGTGAGAAGAAAGGCAAGTAGGGTGGCACCACGGGTGTGACAGGGCCTTAGCATAGCATATAACAGGCATTCCCCTGCACTCTCGTCCCTTCAATGTTCGCGGAAGGGGCGAGATTTTTTATGGGCTTGCCCCTTCCATAGTCCATTTCGTTGAAGGAGCAGCTCACTATGACAACAACCAACAATCAGATCACATCTACCGCCGCTACCACCGGCGGTAACGCGCTCGAAGTGGCGCTTCAGAAGATCACTTCGGTTGATGTTCCTCAGGGCAAGACCATCGCGCTTGCCTACTCCGGCGGCCTCGACTCAACACTCTGTGTCAAACTGGCCGAGACAAAATACCACGCGAAAAAGCTCTACGCCATCAACGCTGACGTCGGCCAGGGGGAAGAGGAGATCAAAATGAGCAAGGAGAATGCCGAAAAACTGGGCATCTCCCCCATCGTGCTTGATCTCAAAGAGGAATTTACCACGCACTGGCTCACCAGAGCCATCCAGGCCAATTCCGACTACAACGGCTATCCTGTCTCTACCTCGATGACTCGCCAGTTGATCGCGGCGCGCGTGGCCCAGAAGGCCCTCGAACTCGGTTGTGACGCGCTGATGGAAGGTTCGAGCGGCAAAGGCAACGACCAGTATCGCATGCACAATGTCTTCAGCCTTTTCGCGCCCGGTCTCTCGATCTTCGTGCCGGTCCGCGACTTCGATCTGACACGCGGCGAAGAGCAATTGCTCATGGCATACTTCGGCATGCCCATCGAGGAGTTGATCGCCGGCGGCGACGACAAGACGATGTGGTGCCGCTCCATCGCCAGCGGCGGCATCGGCCTTGAGACCGAACTGCCCGACTCTATCTGGCTCTGGCTCACGCCACCGCAGAAGGCTCCCGATAAAGCCACAACCGTCAAAATCACCTGGGAGAACGGCATCCCGGTCGCGCTTGACGGCGAGGCTATGCCACTCGACCGCATTATCGAGACGCTGAATTTCGTCGGCGGGGCCAATGGCATCGGCAAAATTGACCTCTTCGAGGATGGCATCATGGGCCTGAAATCACGCGAGATCTACGAAGCGCCCGCTGCTACCATCCTACTCAAAGTACACCGCGATCTGGAACAGTTCACACTCACCAAAGAGGAAATCCAGCTCAAGCGCCAGCTCGACGCGCAATGGGCAAAGCTGGTCTATCATGGCGAGTGGTTCCATCCGCTGAAAAGCGCCATCGACGCTTTCATCGCCACCACGCAGAAGGTGGTCAACGGGGAGTATATCGTCAGCCTCTACAAGGGCAACATCGACATCATCTCACGCAAATCCAGCAGCGGCCTCTTTTTCCCCGATGTGCGCTCGATCAACAGCGCAAGCTTCAACCAGAAGGAGTGCGCGCCCGCCGCTCATCTACGCGGTCTGCCCTACGAGCTGATCGCGCGCCGCAGCCGGCTGGCCGGCTTGCAGATTGAAGAGGATTAAGCCATGTCCAAACTCTGGCAGAAGGGCTACAGCCTCAACGAGCAGGTCGAACACTTCGAGGCCGCGCAGAACAGCGTCCTCGACAATCGCCTGATTCGCCATGACGTCTGGGGTAATCTCGCACATATTGCGATGCTCAAGAAAATCGGCGTCCTGAGCGAACAGGAACACCAGCAGTTGAAGCAGGCCCTGTGCGGCATCCTGCAACTGGCGGCAGCTCACGAATTTACCATCAAGCCGTCCGACGAGGATGTCCATACGAGTGTCGAAAATCACCTGGCCGCAGTGGCGGGAGCTGCCGGCAAAAAGATCCACACGGCCCGCTCGCGCAATGACCAGGTGCTGCTGGACATGCGCCTGTACAGCAAGGAACAACTGCACAGCATCAGCGCAAAGCTGCTTGCGCTGTGCAGCACCCTGCTGACCTTTGCCGAAGCGCACACCGATGTACCCATGCCCGGCTATACCCATATGCAGCGCGCGATGCTCTCATCGGTCGCGCTGTGGGCCGCCTCCTTCGCCGAGGCGCTGCTCGACGACGAGCAGCAGCTCTCCGCCGTCTATGCGCTTGTCGATCAATCGCCGCTGGGGTCCGCCGCTGGCTACGGCGTCCCCATCCCTATCGACCGGCAGTACGTGGCCGACATCCTCGGTTTCGCGCGCGTACAGAACAATGTCATCTACGTCCAGAACAGTCGCGGTAAATTCGAGGCTGCCATTGTGCAGGCGCTGGCTCAGATCATGCTCGACCTGAGCAAGCTGGCCCAGGATGTCCTGCTCTTCACCACTGTCGAGTACGGCTTCTTCCAGGTGCCAAAGGAACTCTGCACGGGCAGCAGTATCATGCCTCAGAAGCGCAATCTCGGAGTGATGGAGCTGGTACGCGCACGCACGCAGACCATGCTGGCCTACCAGCAGCAAATTCTCGGCATCATCACGGGTCTGCCTTCTGGCTACAACATGGACTACCAGGAAACCAAGCGGCCATTTATGGAGGCTCTGGACCTGGTGCAGGAAAGCATCGCTATCTGCAACCTGGTGGTAAGCCATATCACCGTCAATGCCGAACGCACGACCGCTGCTTGCACCTTTGAATTGTTCGCCGCCGACCGCGCCTACGAGCTTGCCAGCAGCGCAAACATGCCTTTCCGCGATGCTTACCGCACTGTCGGCGCAGAAGTGCTGGCACAACTGGACAGTGGTATCCCTTTGCCAGTTGAGAGCCGCGAGCAACTCGTCAGCCGCCTGAAGGCACGCAGTCACATGGGCGGCGCCGGCAACCTCGGCCTCGCACAGGCGCAGCAGCGTCTCCAGCAGGCCCGTACAGGCTGGCAGCAGCGCGCCGACCGTTTCAAAGCAGCAATACAGGCACTGGTCGGCTCCGAACATGCCGGCATTCTGGAAGAAGGGGAGAGCTAGTTATGTCAACAGTGGTACTTGCTTATTCTGGCGGGCTGGATACATCCGTTGCCATTCGCTGGATCAAAGAACAATACGGGCTGGATGTCATCGCCCTGACGATTGATGTAGGCAATGATCGTGATCTGGAAGCCGTTGCAGCGCGGGCGCAGCAGATCGGAGCCGTGAAAGCCGTGATAGTGGATGGGCGCGCTGATTTTGTGCGCTACTTCGTCTGGCCCGCCTTGCAGGCTGGAGCAATCTACGAAGGCCAGTATCCGCTGGCAACCGCGCTGGCGCGTCCGCTGATCGCGCGTCTGCTGGTCGAGGTCGCGCGCCAGGAAGGAGCTGTTGCTGTTGCGCATGGCTGTACCGGCAAGGGCAATGACCAGGTGCGCTTCGATGTCTCCATTCAAACGCTGGCGCCCGATCTAAAAATCATTGCGCCGCAACGCGAATGGAGCATGACACGCGACAACGAAATCGCTTATGCCGCTGAACATGGCATTCCCATCCAGGTTACAAACGCGAGTCCCTACTCGGTTGACCAGAATCTCTGGGGGCGCAGCATCGAGTGCGGCATCCTTGAAGATCCCTGGGCTGAGCCGCCTGAAGAGGTCTATGAGTGGACAGCCGATCCCGGCTCGGACGCGCCTCCGCCGCCGACATATCTGGAGATCACCTTCCAGCATGGCATTCCCGTCGCACTCGATGGAGAAGAGATCGACGGCGTGACACTCATCGAGACGTTGAATAGAGAGGCTGGCAAATATGGCATCGGTCGCATCGACCACATCGAGAATCGCCTGGTCGGCATCTCGCGCGAGGTGTATGAGGCGCCCGCTGCCAATCCACATACCACTCACCGCGCACTGGAAAGTCTGACACTGGGCCACGAGCAGGTGCGTTTAAGGAGATCGTGGCCGGAGAGTACGCGCGGCTGATCTACAACGGCCAGTGGTACAGCGCGTTGCACCAGGACCTGGCGGCATACGTGCAGAGCACACAGCGTTTTGTCAGCGGCGTTGTGCGCGTCAAGCTCACACGCGGCCAGTGCGTCATCGTCGGACGCAAATCGGAACACTCGCTCTATAGCCACAGTCTGGCGACCTATGACAGCGGCGATCAGTTCGATCACAATGCCGCTCTCGGCTTCATCAAACTATGGGCGTTACCGCTGAGCACACAGGCCCAGGCACAACTGCTACCTTCTGTCGGCCTGGAAGGCAGTTTGCTCGACAGCAGCAGCACAAAGGTGCTGGCTGAGAAAAACAAGCAGTAAAAAAATCCAGGAGGGCTTTGCCCTCCTGGATCTCCCTTCCTGGACTCCTCCTCTAGTGGACGACTGACTTCCAGTCGGCGATCTCTGGATACTTCTTGTCAAAGAACGGGCGACGACTACGCACCACTGGAACATGCAAGAAGTTGTACTTCTGAGGCGGGGAAGTGGTATCCCATTCCAGCGTAAAGGCATCCCAGGGATCACCACCGGCCTTCTCACCGCTCTTCAGACTGACCACTATATTATAGAGGAATATCACCACCGAAATCGCTATGAAGAATACGCCGATAGTTGACAGCAGATTCAACTCATTCCAGCCCAGATTGGCAGGGTAGGTATAGACACGGCGCGGCATGCCAAGCAGGCCAAGCAGGTGCATAGGGAAGAAGGCCAGGTTGAGACCGATCAGCGCCAGCCAGAAATGCCACTTGCCCAGGCGGTCATTGAGCAACTTGCCCGTAAATTTGGGGAACCAGTAGTAGAGTCCGGCAAACAACCCCAGAGCAGAACCGCCAAAGAGTACATAGTGAATATGTGCCACTACAAAGTAGCTATCGGTCAACTGGTAATCAACCGGCACCACAGCTACAGCCACACCGTTCAGACCGCCGATCAGGAACATCGCCACAAAGCCCAGCGCAAAAAGCATCGGCGTTTTCAGATTGAGCTTGCCCCCATAAGTCGTCGCTACCCAGTTGAAGATCTTCACCGCCGTCGGCACCGCGATCAACGTCGTGCTGGTAGCGAAGAACGCCTGGGCAACCGATGGCAGACCCACCGCGAACATGTGATGCGCCCACACCGCGAAGCTCAAAAAGCCGATAGCCACACCGGACCAGGCAATGAAGGTATAGCCAAAAATCGGCTTGCGCGAGAAGACAGGCAGTACCTCGGAGATGATGCCGAAGACCGGCAGGATCAGAATATATACTTCTGGATGGCCAAAGGACCAGAAGAGATGCTGCCAGAGCAGTGGATCACCACCGAAAGTGTACTGATAGAAGTGCGTGCCGAGATGGCGGTCCAGCAGCGCCAGAATGCTGGCCGTTGTCACGCTGGGCAGCGAGAAGAGCAGCAGGAAGGACTGCACCATCATCATCCAGGTAAAAAGCGGGATGCGGTTGATGCTCATGCCGGGTGCGCGCAACTTGAAGATCGTCACCACGAAATTGAGCGAACCGGCAATCGACGAGATACCAAGCAGAGTAACGCCAAGATACCAGAAATCGGCATTCATGCCCTGCACACAGGCAAACGCATGGTTACAACCCGCATTGGCCTCGTTAAGCGGCATATACATGAACCAGCCACCATTTGGCGCCTGACCAAAAAAGAAACTGGACTGGATAAAGATACCGCCAAAGAGCACAATCCAGTAACCGAAGGCGTTCAGGCGCGGGAAGGCCATATCACGCGCACCTACCATCAGAGGCACCACGTAGTTTCCCAGGCCAGCAATAAACGGGATGACGAACAGGAAGATCATCGTCGTGCCGTGCATGGTGAAGATCTGATTGTATTCCTCAGGACTCAGCACCTTGCCATTCGGCACTGCTAGCTGGGAGCGGATCAGGAGAGCCTCCATACCACCCACCAGGAAAAAGAAGAAACCAGTGAACATGTACATCAACCCGATCTGTTTATGATCGGTTGTAGTCAGCCACTCGCCGAGATAGCTTCTACGCAAGCCTCTCTTACGAACTACTGTTGTTGTCGCGCCATCTCCCACAACGCGCGTCGCCATAAGCAATTCCTCCTCGCTCTCTGACCCATAGGAGAGGCATGGGCCAGGCAGATTATCTATGAATTACTTCAAATTTTCTCTATCTGTGGGTCTACATACTGTCGTACCTCTGCCCAGTAAAGTTTTTCAGCAGTTGTCTCCCCCTTCCCCTCCTCCTCAGACCCTCCCGACAATTCGTATTGTACGAACACATGTCAAGGGAACACCGACACATTGCCCGCTGCCCACCCTCTATTAGCAGTGGTATCACCGTAGTGGCCATTAACCACCATAACTATACAGCGTGGCAACTATCACAATGATCACCAGGTGAAGCAGTATGGCAATGAAAGAACCAATGGCAATCGCAACGACCCAGCGGCGATCATACAGGTAAGATTTGATTCTGTCAGGGTAAGCCAGAGGCCAGCGTTCAGCAGCTACCAGGCCAATAGCGACACGCAGGCGCAGAGGCGAAAGGACAGGTGAGCGTCTCAACTCCCCTTGCAGGCTGGTATAGCAGCCTTTACATAGCACCCACGAGCGTGGTGGTTCCGGCACCCCTTCAGGTTCCATAAGATGGAACGGCGAGAACCAGATGCGCCGTGAACAAATCGAACAGTGCAGAGCTGTCCGTCTCTTTACCCTACCGCCTTCTACTGGCTGATCCTCAGCGATCAACTTTCGTCCAGATAGCCCCTCTTTCATCTCTTCCCCATCCTTCTGTATTCCAGCACAATGTCTTACAAAGGACTTCCGTTTTCCTTCACTCACTATAACACATGGCGAAGAGGCTTCCGTCTTTCTCTCGATATCACCCTGCAAAAACGACCGCACAGAGCCATTGTCACGTACTCTCCACTCGCCGGGAGGATGCAGCGTCGATAGCTTTGCACCCTCTGGCAACTGTCGAGTTATTTGCCACCCATCAGCAAAGGCAGCAGGTAGACGGTACTGAACACGAAAACCCAGACGAGATCGACAAAGTGCCAGTACATATCAACCGCTTCGACAGCAAAGTGCTTCTTCTCGTTGAAATGGCCACGCAGCGTGCGAATAATCACGATCAGCAAGAAGATAATGCCAACCGTCACATGCAGGCCGTGAAAGCCGGTCAGCGTGAAGAAAGCCGACCCGAACGCCTTGTTAAACAGCGGTTTGGTAATGCCGGCGCTCGACAAGGTGAAGCCTTGACTGAACAGGTTGGTATATTCATAGGCCTGGCCGCCCAGGAAGATCAGGCCAAGCACCATTGTCACCGTCAGCCATCCGGCCACCCAACGCCAGTTCCCCCTCTTCACACCCCGCATCGCAATAATAGCGGTGCCACTGCTCGATAGCAGGATAAAGGTGTTAATAAGAGGGTAGATGAAATCCAGGGCTTCCCCATTGGGCAGCACCCAGGGCTGCCCCGCTTGCAGACCGCGAATCTCCAGGTAGAGATAGGCAGCGATCAGGTTGGCAAAGATCAGCGCCTCAGAAGCAATGAAAAAGATCATGCCCCACCAGTTGACGCTGCGGCCTTCCTCAACATGATGTTCTTCCAGGATTCTTACCTGCTCCCCGTGAGCAGCACTCATATCTTAACTCCCTATTTTTTGTACCAATAACAGCCGCTTTTCCCCATTTTTCTCTTTCTAAAGGAAGAAATGGTAAGGAGCGAGGACACCTCGCACTCCGTCAAGGGGTCGCGGCCCCCTGGACCCCCGCCTTCCTTTTACAGCTTTTCCCTTGCCCAACCGATGGCAGAGACAAGCACAAGAACAGCGCCAATGCCCAGAATGACAGGATGGAACATCAATCCCACAGCCAGCACACAGATTGAAAGCGCAAGGAGCAGAGGCCAGAAACTCGGCCTGGGCGAGATCTCTTCCTCGGTGACGATGCGCGTCACCTTCTTTTTGTCGCGTTTCTCCTGAGGAGTGGCCGAAGTTGCTTCGGCTACAGCCTCTGCTTCAGATCCATCTGACGATGGCTTTTCTTTTTGTTCCTCCTGCTTCACAGGCTCCTCAGAGGGAGTCGTTCCATTTGCAACGTTCTCGCTGCTCTCAACTTCAACCTTCTGCACCTGTTCATTGCCGCTTTCGCTTGCGGCAGCCTGTTGTTGAGCATTGTTGCGCTGTTCTTGCAACGCCATTTTCCTCTTCCTCTACTAGTTTCAGTACCCGCGTCCTTTCAGTATCCCCGGACAGATTGCCATAAGCCTCTGGCGGCCCTGAGGACCCATTCCTGTCTCTAGAAACACCGGCCAGGGAAGCTTCCCACATGCATCAGGGGATTTCCGACTTCCAGTCAGCGATCTCCGGGTATTTTTTGTCAAAGAACGGGCGGCGACTGCGCACCACCGGGATATGTAAGAAGTTGCCGGGTCCGGGCGGAGTAGCGGTATCCCACTCCAGTGTGAAGGCATCCCAGGGATCGTCACCAGATTTCTCGCCACTCTTGAGCGAAATGATCAGATTATAGACGAAGATCATCACCGAGACGCCCACAATGAAAGCCCCGATTGACGACAGCAGATTCAGCTCGTTCCAGCCCAGATTGGCAGGATAGGTATAAACACGGCGCGGCATGCCCAGCACCCCCAGGATCATCATGGGGAAGAAGAGCAGGTTCAGGCCAATCATGATCAGCCAGAAATGCCACTTGCCCAGGTGATCATTGAGCATTTTACCGGTCATTTTGGGGAACCAGTAGTAAATGCCGGCAAACAGGCCCAGGGCAGCGCCACCAAAGAGCACATAGTGGAAATGCGAGACGACAAAGTAGCTGTCAGTCACCTGGTAGTCAACAGGCGTCACAGCCACAGCCACGCCACTCAGTCCACCGATCAGGAACACCGCGATGAAACCGAGCGCAAAGAGCAGCGGTGTCTTCAAGTTCAGCTTTCCACCGTAGATAGTGGCAAGCCAGTTGAACATCTTCACGCCAGTCGGGATAGCGATCAGCGTCGTGGCAGTAGCAAAGAAGGCCTGAGCAACGGGTGGCAAGCCCACTGCATACATATGGTGCGCCCAGACTGCGAAGCTCAAAAAGCCGATAGCCACGCCCGACCAGGCGACGAACGTGTAGCCAAAGATCGGCTTGCGCGAGAAAACGGGCAATACTTCGGAGACGATCCCGAATGGCGGCAGAATCAAGATGTACACCTCTGGATGCCCGAAAGCCCAGAACAGGTGCTGCCAGAGCAGCGAATCACCGCCGGCAGTATACTGGTAGAAATGCGTGCCGAGATGGCGGTCCAGCAGCGCCAGGAAGATCGCAGCCGTGACGCTGGGCAGCGAGAAGAGCAGCAGGAAGGACTGCACCATCATCATCCAGCAGAAAAGCGGGATGCGGTTGATGCTCATGCCGGGCGCGCGCAGCTTGAAGATCGTCACCACGAAATTGAGCGAGGCGGCAATCGACGAGACCCCAAACATCGTCGCGCCAAGCAGCCAGAAATCAGCATTCATGCCCTGCACGCAGGCGAATGCATGATTACAGCCTGCGTTGGTCTCATTGAGCGGCATGTACAGAAACCAGCCGCCATTAGGCGCCTGCCCCAGCAAGAAACTGGACTGCACAAACACACCGCCAAAGAGCAATATCCAGAAACTGAGCGCGTTCAGACGCGGGAAAGCCATATCACGCGCCCCGATCATTAGAGGCACAAAATAGTTTGCCAGACCGGAAATGACCGGGATGACAAACAGGAAGAGCATCGTCGTGCC
Organism: Ktedonobacteraceae bacterium; assembly: GCA_014896635.1. The sequence goes on along the minus strand of JADBKA010000052.1, from coordinate 12,207 downwards.
GTGCATGGTGAAAAGCTGGTTGTACTCTTCAGGACTCAACACCTTGCCATTCGGCACCGCCAGTTGAGCGCGAACCATGAGCGCCTCAAGGCCCGCCACTAGAAAGAAGAAGATGCCCGCAAACAGGTACATCAGTCCGATTTTTTTATGATCGGTTGTAGTCAGCCACTCGCCGAGATAGCTCTCGCTGAAACTTCTCTTGCGAATCGTTGTGGTTATCGCACCATCACCTGCTACGCGCGTTGCCATGAACCATCCCTCCAAATATCCAGCAGCCGCTATCCATTTGTCTCCCATAAAGACAGAGGATAGGTCGGCTACCGATGGATTTACGTCAGACTCTCCAGATAGGCCACAAGCTGCCTGATCTGATCGTTGGTCAGAGATGCTGTAGCCCCGGCCATATCATTGCCTGGCTTGACGCCCTCCGGGTCTTTCAACCACTTCGCCAGATTGCATTCCTGGAAGAGATTGGGGTTATCAGGTTTGCATTTTGGATCGTCTTTCCACGCCACATTATTTGTGGACTCCAGCACACCACCGGCGATCAGATTACGGCTGCCAAAATGCGTCAGGTCCGGGCCGACGAGACACTGAGCTTTCGGGTCATCACAGGACTGCGCAGGATCAATATAGCCGAATTGACCCGCACCATTGGCATTGGGTTTCATGTTCACCCCGACAATGCCGTGACAGCTCGCACACTGATTGGCGAAGAGCTTGGCACCTTGCTCGGCAAGACTGCCGGCGGCTGGAGTTACCGCAGCTTGCTGCTGAGCAGAGACCCACGTCTGGAAGCTATTCTGATCATCAACGACGACGGTAAAGCGCATGTTACCATGCTGCGTCCCACAATACTCAGCACAGATTCCAGTGAAGGTTTTACCGACAGCAGTGGGGTCGGCATTAAACCACTTTGTGTTTTTGTGGCCGGGAATAAGATCGGTCTTGCCAGTGAGCTGAGGCACCCAGAAGCTGTGAATAACGTTGTTGGTATACAGATCCACATGGATCGTCGCACCGGCAGGAATATGCATGGTATCGGCAGTGGTGAACTTGTAATCCTCATAATAGAACTCCCACCACCACTGATGCCCTACCGCTTCTACGCGAACAACCTGGCCGGTTTTCGGTTCCGCCTGGGGCGCGACTTCAAACAGTCCCCGAATGGTGAAGAAAAGCACCACGAACAGAATCACCATCGGAATGACCGTCCAGACAATCTCAATCTTGAGATTTCCGTGAATCTGGCGCGGCCTGGGCGCACCGGGGCGTTCCCGGTAGCGGAAAATCGAGTAGATCAGCGCGCCTTCGACGCCAACGAAGACAATAGTGGCAATGATCAGGATGGCCCAGAATACCACTCCTTCGCTGTTGGCAACGAAGCCATGCGTATCCAGAGTCGAAGGCGCGTTCTCTCCGCACGCGGCCAGGAGAACCGAGGATAGAAGCATCCCCGCTGCCAGGGATACCCAGCGCTTCGCCCTGCTAAATAAAGGCGTTCTCACGTCTTACTCTCCTGAAACAAGTTTTTGACCATGAGCGATAACGTCATGAAAAATCCTTTCTTAAGCCCCATCCCAGGTATGGGATCAGGTTCCTGGCATTTCTAGCGATACCCACCCATCATGCTAACTACTGTAGGGTGTTTTCCTAACAGGAGGCTTGCAGATTCCAGGATCAACCTTAAAAGCACCTGAACGATAGAAGAGTAGCCTGCAAAGCCGGGAGGACTTCCACTTTCGATTTATCTTCGTACGTACTATAGCATAGTCTCTCAAGAGTCAGGCCGGGCAGCCAGAGCCCACTACTCCGGGACAAAATCGTTCAGGCAATTGTAAGGCGAGGCGAAGAATTTGCAAGGGAAGTATCAGGAGAGAGGACGACAATAGAACCGATTGAAATATCTCTCAAAAAAGGGGAAGCCTTTGTCTATGCAGCTTACACGCCGCATCACCGGTCTCATTACGATGCAGTTTATCCGCAGGCTGGCATGGGTCACGGTCGGCTTTACGTATTTGCTGGTATCGCTCGGTGTGACCGTGCGAGCCAATAATGCCGGCCTGAGCTGCCCGGACTGGCCACTATGCTATGGCCGCCTCTTTTACAGTGGCGACTACGGGGCGCTGCTTGAAGAGGTCCACCGCTACGTTGCTGGCATCGTGGGAATCTTGCTTGCTGTCCTTGCCGTCTGTATTTTCCTCCAGGCCCGCAAGCAGCGGCAGCTTGTCATCCCAACGATCCTGGCAATCGTTCTCCTGATCGTGCAAATTGTGCTTGGTGGGCTGACAGTCCTTTTATTACTCTACGGACCAATTATCACGTCCCATCTGGCAGCGGCTCAGGCGTTTTTTGCCACCATCATCACGCTCGCGGTAATGAGTCATGAACCGGCAGCAACTAGGGAGCCGCGCGAAAAGACCCTCAAGTTTGCGCGTCTGGCAGCAATTACTGCCATCTTTATGTACGGACTGGTACTCAGTGGCTCCTATGTTTTCAATAGCGGCGCTTCCCTGGCCTGCCCCGGCTGGCCGCTGTGTGGTCAGGCACCTTCGTGGGCGGTGCGGCTCCAGTTGAGCGATATCAACATGCTCCACCGCTATGTCGCGGTATTCGTCGGCCTGATCCTGCTCTGGGCCATTATCCAGGCCTGGCGCAGGCGTGCAATAGCGCCAGCACAGACCTGGCTGGCAGTGGCTGGCGGCATCTTCTTCATCGCCCAATCGGCTGTTGGTGCGCTGGTCGTGCTCTGGAACAAGCCCATCGGCATTGCTATCCTGCACCTGGCGCTGGCAACGGCAGCATTTGGCTGCATAGTCGCCGTAGCAGCGCTGGCCGCGCGACAGTTACGCGCTGCTCCCGCTACCCAGCAGATCGGTAATACGGAAAGTGGTGAGGGAGAGAGTCCGGCGGTTCAGATAGAGCCGAAGAAATCGACGGGGCGTGTGGGGAGTGTGCGCCAGACCATCAATAGCTACGTAGACCTGATGAAGCCTCACGTCACCGTCCTGCTCCTGGGAACAACAGCAGCAGCGATGGCGATTGCCAACCGGGGCTTGCCACGTCTGGATCTCTTCCTGGCTACGATGATTGGTGGCGCGATGGCAGCGGGGAGCGCAAACAGTATCAACTGCTATATCGACCGTGATATCGACCAGATCATGGGACGCACGCAGCGCCGCGCTTTGCCGGCAGGGAAGGTCAAACCGCTCAATGCGCTCATTTTTGGCGTCGTCCTGGGTATCGGTTCGTTCATTGTCTTCAGCACCCTTGTGAACCTGCTCAGTGCCACGCTATCTTTTGCTGCTATCCTCTTCTACGTGTTTGTCTATACAATGGGACTGAAGCGTAGCACGGCACAGAATATCGTGATCGGGGGAGCCGCCGGTGCAGTGCCGGTGCTGGTGGGCTGGACCGCAGTCACCAACACGATTTCTCTACCAGCCATCTGGCTCTTCGCCATCATCTTCTACTGGACGCCTCCCCATTTCTGGGCGCTTTCTCTGTTAATTCAGAAAGACTATGAGAAAGCGAAAGTGCCGATGCTCCCGGTGATGATGGGCGAACACGAGACACGCAAGCAGATACTGCTGTATTCGCTGCTACTGATCGGTGTGACGCTAGTGCTTTTCGCTATGCGTACAATGGGCTACATCTATCTCGTTTCGTCACTGATCCTGGGTGGCATCTTGATCTACATGGCGGTCCGGCTCTGGCTCGACCATGAGAGCAAGCGCTGGGCGCGTACGCTATTCTGGTACTCAAACTGCTACCTGGCCGCCATTTTCGCTGTCATGGTGATAGATCGCGTTGTTCATTTTTAAAGCGAGAGTAGAGTGAGGAAGTTATGCATATCAACTGGCGTCTGGCTTCAAGACTTTCGGTTGTGACACTGGCCGTACTGGTAGTCATCCTGGTGACACTCCTGCAACAGCAGAAAAGTAGCGGCGGCGCTGCTCCGGGCGCAGCACAGACCGATACGCGCGGCTCTTCCGCATCTTCGAGCTTGCAGGGCGCCAGTCTGGGCAACAGAGCCGCGCCTGACTTCCGCCTGACCGACCAGTACGGCAAAGAGATTGCGCTCTCGCAGTTTAAAGGGAAGCCGGTGGTACTGACTTTCATGTACACCAGTTGCCCCGACTTCTGCCCTCTGACAGCAGAGAAGCTGCATACCGCTATGCAGAGCCTCAACCAGGAAGCGCAGAACGTGGGCATACTGGCGGTAAGCGTTGATCCACAACACGATACAATCGGAGCGGCACTTAAATTTTCGCAGGCGCACAATATGCAGAACTACTGGCACTACCTGGTCGGCCCGCGCGAGAAACTGGCTCCCGTCTGGACGGCATACAACATCTATGCTATCCAGCCCCAAAGCCACAGCCTGGGAGTCTATCTTATCGACAAGCAAGGAAACGAGCGCGTCTTCCTGGATAGCGACTTTACTGCCGACCAGCTCGCAAAGGATCTGCAAATCCTGCTCAAAGAGTAGAAGATGGGGCAGGGTACAAGGGGTACAGGGGTACAGGGTACCTTCCTTCTTTCCTTCACAAAGAAGGCGGTTAGAAGAGGTCTCCCCCGGCTGAGCAAGTTTTCCAGCTTGCAGAAATAACGCATTATTTGCTATGCTTAGAATGGTAAATTAGATATGAATATAGAGAGAATGGGATTACCGGGTCCTCGCCGACCGTAAACCATTTACAGAGGAGAGCAGTCGCTATGGAAACATCTCTTCACGGTGCTCAGATGATGGCAAACGCAGAAGCGTTGAGCACTACTCAGACAGAAGGAGAAGAGGCAGAGCAGCATATCCACATGCCCGGCCCGAGCTGGTGGCCGCTGGTCTTAGGGGTAGCAGTGCTCCTGGACATCTTCACCCTGATGTCCCTGCCCGATTCTCTGTTAGTAGGAGTGCTGGCAGTCCCTCTCACTCTGGTGGGAATCCTGGGCTGGGCGCTGGAAGATCCGATGAAGAAAGAGGGCCATATCGTGGTGGGACAGGCGCCATCGCTGACCGTCTCAGATAAAGAACTACTGGCGCAGGCTCGCGCAGCGGTGCATCGCACAATAACAATCAGCAGCACAGCCTATAGCGCGCACCCGGTCCATGTTGAGAGCGAGGGCAACGGTGTGCTCTCTCTCTACGGCAAAGTAGAACTGGAAGCGCAGCGCCGGGAGCTTGAGGAAGCGGTGAGGCAAATACCCGGCGTGCGGGCAGTCAACAACTTTATTGTCGCCGAGGACGCGATTCTGAATCAGGCCATGGCCCGGCTCGAAAGCCTGCAAGCGAAAAAGAAGCTTGAGGGCGCCACAAACCTGTCAATACTGGTTGAGAACTATATCCTGAATCTCTATGGGCAGGTTCCCACAAAAGAGATGAAGTACATGCTGGAGAAGGAGATGCTCACCATCCCCGGCGTGCGCGTGGTAGTCAATCATATCGGTCTCAACAAAGATATCCCCGGCAACCTGGGTCATACGCTGAACAAAATCGGCGGCGTCTAAAATCCTTCCCCTGGCACGAGTCAACAAGATACAGGGCCGCATCGCGGCCCTGTATCTTGTTGACTCGTTTGTTGACTCTATCTCCCCTTGCGTAGGAAAGCCGGGATGTCGATAACATCACCAGATGGCAGATTGCGGCCGCTGCGCGGCAGATCAGCGGGGCGCTCAATTCGACGAATATTGCGCTGCTGGTTAGCAGGTCGCTGAACCGGCTGAGCCTCCGGCTCAGGAACGGGCAGGCTGCCTGGCTCACTCTCCATCTCCAGATCTGCGGCCCCTTTTGCCAGCGGGAGTTCGTCCTCGACCACATCGGCAGGGATGGCCCGCTGGTGCGCCGTATCCGGCGAGATGGGCGGCATAGCAGACGCCTGGCTGTGGCGACTACTTTCGGAGAGGTGCGCACCCGGCTGTACCCCACGAGAGGTCTGCTGAGCCGGCATAGGACCGGTTGACTGCTGCACGATGTTGACAGGTGGCGGGGTGATGGGTGTATACGCCTGCTGCTGCGGGCGCGACGTGAGCGAGTTGCCGCTTACTATATTACTGATCGACGAGGACGAGACCTGATAGAAGCGACTACGATCATAGTCTGAGCGTCCCTGAACATACGAAGATGTACCAGGAGAGGATCGCGCCACACTCGCCGTATTATCAAACCCTGTCGCAATGACCGTGATTCTGACCTTTCCATCGTAGGCCGGGTCCTGGACAGCACCAAAAATGATATTGGCCTCTGGATGGGCCGCCTGGCTGATAATGTCAGCAGCTTCCCCAACCTCGTGCAATGTCATGTCCATGCCACCGGTAACATTGAACAGGACACCGCGCGCTCCACTGATGTCGATATCCAGCAGCGGGCTGGAGATGGCGATTTGCGCGGCATCAACTGAGCGCGTCTCGCCGCTGGCTTCGCCAATTGCCATCAGGGCTGAACCGGCGGCCGACATGATCGTTTTCACATCGGCAAAGTCCAGGTTGATCAAACCGGGGACAGTGATCAGATCGCTGATACCCTGAATGCCCTGGCGCAGGACATCGTCCGCCAGGCGGAAAGCCTCGGTGAGCGAAGTGCGCTTATCGGCTACCTGAAGCAAGCGGTCATTGGGAACGGTGATCAGCGTATCGACATGCTGCTTCAGATTAGCGATTCCCTCTTCAGCGGCAAGCTGGCGCTTTTTCCCCTCGAACTTGAACGGTCTTGTGACAACGCCAACGGTCAGGGCGCCGACTTCGCGGGCGATCTGCGCCACGATGGGACTGGCGCCGGTGCCGGTGCCACCCCCCATGCCGGCGGTGATAAACACCATGTCCGAACCTTTCAACGCCTCGTAGATTTCTTCCGCATTCTCCTCAGCGGCTTTGCTGCCAACGGCAGGATTGCCACCGGCGCCGAGGCCACGAGTCAGTTTATCACCGATGCGAATGCGGACCGGGGCCTCTGTCAACAGCAGAGCCTGAGCATCGGTATTAATCGCTATGAACTCAATGCCCATCATTCCGGCCTGGATCATGCGATTGACGGCGTTGCTTCCACCTCCGCCAACACCAATCACCCGAATCTGGGCAAAGCCTTCGAGTTGATGATTTCCCATTGGTACCATTGTACGTGGCCTCCTCTTCTCGAGTTCCTCTCTATGTAGAACGAACAACATGCCCATTCAGAACAGGCAGAACCGTTCGTCTGCCCGAAGGAACCGCGCTAAGGAATAAATGCGCGCAACCAGCGACCAAAACGCGATAAGATATCTCCTGATTGCTCCTCTTCAAATTCTTCTTCCTCAATCATCAGCGAGGTATGCCTTAGCCCCCAGAGCAGCAGACCGACGGCAGTGGCATAGGCGGGTCGGCTAATAGAATCGGCTAGCCCATGCAGGCCAAGCGGTGAGCCGACGCGCGCCGGCATTTCGAGCACCTGCTTCGCCAGCTCCAGGATGCCCGGCAACTCGGCAGTTCCACCGGTAATGACGATACCAGCCGGCAGCAGCCCCTCATAGCCAGACTTTTTGATCTCCTCATGCACCATGCTGAAGAGTTCTTCCACGCGCGCCTGGATGATCTCAGCCAGCAATTTGCGCGGGACCAGGTCATTGCAATCCGGCATAAACTGGGCCAGGTCAATCATATCGTCCTCGTCAATCGCCGAGGGATCGCAATGCCCATAGGTGACCTTGAGTTCTTCGGCCACCCCCAGAGGCAGGCGCAAGCCGATGGCGATATCGCTGGTAATCAGGCTGCCACCAACCGGCAGGATCACTGTTTGCCAGATAGCCCCATCGGCAAAGACGGCGATATCGGTGGTGCCGCCACCAATATCTACCAGCACTACGCCAAGATCAGTTTCGCCATCGGCCAGCACTGCCTCACTGGATGCCAGCGGCTCCAGTACCAGATCTTCGATCTCCACATGCGCTTTATGCAAGCACTTAATCAGATTATGGATCGAGGAGACAGCTCCCGTAATAATATGTGTCTCCACCTCAAGGCGGAACCCCGACATGCCAATCGGGTTTTTGATGCCCTCCTGCCCATCCACAACGTAGCCGCGAGGAATGACATGAATAATCTCACGATTGGCAGGAACGGCAATGGCGCGGGCAACCTCGATAGCCCGGCTGATATCGTTTTGCACAATATCGCGGTGGCTTGGCGAGATAGCAACAAAGCCTTTGCTATTTTCGGAATCAATGTGATTACCGGCAATACCTACATAGGCCGAAGTAATCTTTTTGCCTGACAGACGTTCTGCACGATCCAGCGCCGCTGCAATTGAAGTGACGGTCTCTTCAATGTTCACCACCACCCCGCGGCGCAGCCCCTGTGAAGGGCAGGTGCCAACGCCAACAATATTCAGTTTCCCGTCGCGGTCCAACTCGCCAACCAGGACACAGATTTTTGTTGTTCCAACGTCGATACCGACGATCACCCGCTCTTGCACGATAGACGCTCCTATTGGGCGGTATATAGGCGAGACGCGCTACAAGTACAGTAATAGAGACCAGCCATGACTATTTCAGGGTATACACAGGGCGCAGCCCGTAACGTAAATCAATCGTTGCCAGGGTAAGTCGCTGCTTCTGCGTAAGGGCGAGGATCTGCTGTAATTCTCCCAGTTTATTCTCCAGCGGGTTAGTATCGCTGGCATCTCCCAGATAGGCTTTCCAACCAGCCGGACTCTCAACAATATACGTTCCACCACCATCCCCCCTTGCCTTCCCGGCTACGCTACCGGCATATATTGTACCATCATACTGTAATGTAAACGCATCGGTTCCGATTATTGTGGGAAGTCGGTCAAACAGCGTTTTCGCAAACAGAATATCGGCCTGATTTAAATGCATGCCGGGCTGTAGATGTGCTCCAGTCTGCGCCTGTTTCCCGTTGCTTTGCTTCTGGCCGGAGAGATCTACCACGATAGCCAGGCGGTTCGCGCCTACTGTATCGCGCTGTGCAGCAATAACAACTCCCTGGCTATCAACGCTATACGTCCCCTGGGTCGTCCGCCAGAGCAGCAGCGGAACACGCTCCGTCACCTGCACAACGAGCTGATTGGGTAACTGCCGGCTCAGGCTGGCAGAAGATACCTGCGGGATCGCTTCGATACGCTCTGTGAGCGCGGCAATGTCAACCAGGAAGATGTTCTGGCCCTGCATCCCCATATGCTGAATGCGCTGGATCAGCGCATCGTTTTGCGTTCCGCTGACTGAAACCTGCTGAATGCGAAACGCATTGCCGGTGAGCGCGAAGCTTACTGCCAGGATAAGCAGCACACTAGCTGCAAAAAGCCCCAGCACCTTCCAGAAAAAGCTGCGCCGCTTCAGCAGGCGTCCGCTGCGCGCCGGCACAGGCGAAGAATGGACTGGCACGGAGCGATTTACCGCCTTGATACGCCCGCTGGATGCACGCATACCGGTCAGCACATAGGTTCGTGGCACGGTCTCGACGTACTTCTTCGCCTGCGCCCGCGTTCTGCGTAACTGCTCCTGTCGTTCGGCAAAAGCATTCCAGGCGATAGAAGGATCAGCCTGCGGAACGCTTACCATGCGCTGTAAAACGACCGTTTCTTCACGCAGTCGGCTCTTGTTCTCCTTCCTCTTGCTTTGTGTGCTTTCGTCTCTGCTTTCACTCTGTGGATCGCGCGCTATCCCTGACACGGCAGGCAGCCGGTAGGTATGAAATGCGATCTGCTCAGGTAATTGTTTTCTCTCCGTCATGATGTTCCTGCCTTCCACTCTCCGCGCAACTCTACCTCCATCTCCAGCTCTACACCGAACCGTTCGCGCACGCGGCAGCGTGCCTCCCTGATGAGCGCCGCGATATCGGCGGCACTCGCACCACCTACATTCACGATAAAGTTGGCGTGGCGCTCGGAAATCTGCGCTTTGCCGTAAGCTACGCCTTTCATGCCTGCTGCCTCAATCAGACGACCAGCATAGTCGCCAGGTGGGTTTTTGAACACCGACCCCGCGCTTTGCTGCGGCGGCTGCGTGCGTTTGCGATGCTGTTTATACTCCTGAATGGTCGCCTTCAGCCTGGCCGGGTCGTCTCGCACCAGGCGTATGCCCAGGCGCATGACGATCTCCGCCGGTTCGATCAACCCGCGTGCTGCGGCCAGCGGATAGCCCTGCTCATCAAACTGCACGCGGCGTTGAGCACGAAAGCGGCTGTGGCGATATGCCAGGTCGAGTTCATCGTGCCGGTAGGACACAATCTCAGGCGTCGCTGGACCAGCTTCAGCCTGCCGCGCATCCAGCACTTCAACCCACTCCAGTACCTCAGCCAGTTCTCCGCCATGCGCGCCGGCATTGCTGATCACACCCCCACCGAGCGTACCCGGAATGCCCGGCCCAAACTCCAGACCAGCCCACCCCAGAGCCGCCAGTTCGTTGAGCAGGCGCGGCCAGCTCACACCAGCATCCGCTGTCAGGAGCGCCGTCCCATCACTCCGCTCCTCAATGGTATAGCTATTAAGAGCGATACGTGCGACAATTCCTCGCACGCCCGCGTCAGCGTACAGGATATTCGTGCCGTTGCCGGCCAGCAGCAGAGGCCAGCGTCGCTCGACACAGACCGTGACCAGGCTCAGCAGGTCATCGCGCGTTTCGAGCGTCACCCACAGGTCAGCCGGTCCTCCTACGCCGAATGTGCAATGGCGCGCAAGCGGCTCATCACGGCGTACACGTTCACCAAAGCGTGCATATAAGGTTTTATAGGCGTTTTCTTTATCAAACGTCATTAAGATAACCTCTCAGCTCCGGTATTGCGCAGATTCCTGCAATAGCTGTTCTGTCACGTTATAGATATCCCCTGCGCCCATGATTACTGCCAGATCACCGGAGCGCAATATGCTTTGCAGCATCCTGATTGTCTGCTCCACATCACCGCTGTACAGGACCTGCGCCGGCCCTTGTGCGAAATGCGGACGCTGCGTCATAGCTGCGACCAGGTCGCGGCTATGCACCAGGCCGCTATCGCGCTCGCGGGCCGGGAAGATATCGGCGATCAGCACAACATCCGCCACGTCAAAGGAGAGCAGGAACTGCTCGAAAAAGACTCTGGTACGACTGTACATATGCGGTTGATAGACTGCGACCAGGCGTCTCTGTAGATAGCGGCGACGCGCAGCCTCCAGCGTGGCTGCGATAGCCGTCGGATGGTGGGCGTAGTCATCCACCAGAATGACGTCACGTTCCTCGCCGTTCAGGAAGAGCGGACCCCGGTTGCGGATCTCAAAGCGCCGCCTGGTTCCCTCAAAGCCTGCCAGCGTGCGAGCAACCACATCCGCCGGCACTGCTACCAGGTGCGCCGCGACCAGAGCCGCCAGCGCGTTCTCTACGTTGTGCAGCCCTGGCAGTTGCAGGTGCAGTACGAGATCCGGCGGGAATACCATCTCTCCGCGCGCGCGCGTTCTAACGCGGAAGCTGGTCTCGCCATCCAGGTTGATCGCGTACGCTGTAAAATCGGCGGGCGTACCGTCAACAGCATAGGTGATGACGCGCCCCGGCCAGTCCTGAAGGCGCTGCCGCAGTTCCAGACAGCCAGCACTGCCAGCGTTGAGCACCAGCGTTGGTGGCAGCGGCCAGTCGCTCTGCATGTCCATGCCACGAACAAAGTGTTCAAAGGCATACAGAAACGCTTCATAGTCGGCAAAGAACTCCGGGTGCTCGAACTCGATAGATTTGACAACAGCCAGGCGCGGGTGATAGTGCCAGAAATTGTGATTGAACTCGTCGGCCTCGTTCACAAAATACTGGCTCTGACCCAGGCGATAGTTGACGCCCCAGCGCGGCACGACCGCGCCGATCTCACATGTCGGGTCCAGTCCCGCCTCGACCAGCATCAGTGCGAGCATTGACGTCGTTGTGCCTTTGCCATGCACACCGCTGACCGAGAGCACGCACTTGCCGCGCATCAGTTCACCGAGCAGCTCCTGCCAGCTCACGATCCGCAAGCCGAGCCGCTGCGCAGCCAGCAACTCGGCATTTGTGGGATCAAGAGCCGGCACCGCCGGACTGATGACCAGCGTATCGACATGCGTCAGGTGATCTGCACTATGCCCAATCTGGACGGCAATACCGGCCTTCTCCAGTGCGCGCGTTGTGGCCGATGCCTGCCGGTCACACCCCGTTACTTCGCTGCCAGCCTGCTGTGCCATTTGCGCGATAGCCGAGATACCCTGTCCACCTATTCCCATAAAATGAAAAC